>NZ_AP029028.1:3954126-4258289 GCF_037076565.1 Herbaspirillum sp. DW155
CGAGAACACCGGCAGGCCGCCCACGATCAGGGGTAGTTCATGGTTGTCGCTTTTGAAGTCGAAGCGCACCGTCATCGGATCGACCACCACGCAACGTTCCACGTCACCGAAGAGCGACTTGAACTGCGGCGAGCCCTTGCTCATCAGGGTATCGAAGGAATACCTGACGTCGGCGGCCGTGACCGGATCGCCATTGTTGAAGCGTGCCTTGGGGTTGAGATGGAAACGCATCGAACGCCGGTCCGGCGCCACCACCATATCGTCGGCCAGCAGGCCGTACATGGAGGCCACTTCATCGGCCGAGCCCACGGCCAGGGTTTCGAACATGAACTGGTCCACGCCGGCAGCGGCCACGCCCTTGAGCGAGAAGGGATTGAATTTGTCGAAGCTGGTGCGGGCGTCCGGATTGGCCAGGTAAAGGGTGCCGCGCTTGGGGGCATCCGGATTGACGTAATCGAAATGGGTGAAGCCGGGCCGGTACTTGGGCGTGTCATACAGCGAAAAGGCATGCTCGGCGGCGGCCGGGGTGCCATGGGCCAGGGCGGCGGCCAGCAGGCAGGAGAGGAAAATCTTGGCTGTCTTCAGGGGCTGGACCATGCGGTTGTCTGTCTGAACTCTCGTGGGCTGTGATGTCTCTGGCAAGCAAGTCCCGCGCCTGATGGCTTGATGCCTGCTGCCTGAAGGGGTGGGCCGGGATCCGGAAACGATTTCCGTGTCGGGGCATTGTAAAGAGAGCAGCGATTACAGGGAAGCAATTAAAGCAACTTAACAAATGCGGCTTGGCCCCACTGCGCCCAGCCCCGCCAGCGCCGCAAAGGTTGCCGCGCCTGCCGCAAGCCCCTACAATCCGGGTCTGTCCCATCCCGGCTGCCGCCCCGCGCGGCGCCGCTATCACTTACCGGCCGCACCGCGCCTGCTTCTGCCTGCCAGGAGTGCACAGCACGCGGCGGCCCCTACGGAGTCAACATGGCATTTCTGCAAGGCAAAAAAATCCTGATCACCGGCTTGCTGTCCAACCGTTCCATCGCCTACGGCATCGCCCAGGCGTGCAAGCGCGAAGGCGCTGAACTGGCCTTCACCTATGTTGGTGAACGCTTCAAGGACCGCATCACCAAGTTCGCCGAAGAATTCGACAGCAAGCTCGTCTTCGACTGCGACGTCGGCAGCGATGAGCAGATCAATGCCCTGTTCGCCGACCTGGGCAAGTCCTGGAGCCAGCTGGACGGCCTGGTGCACGCCATCGGCTTCGCCCCCTCCGAAGCCATTGCCGGCGATTTCCTGGAAGGCTTCTCGCGCGAGGGCTTCAAGATCGCCCACGACATCTCCGCCTACAGTTTCCCGGCCATGGCCAAGGCTGCCATGCCGCTGCTCTCGTCCAACGCCGCCCTGCTGACCCTGACCTACCTGGGTTCGGAGCGTGTGGTGCCCAACTACAACACCATGGGCCTGGCCAAGGCCTCGCTGGAAGCCTCGGTGCGCTACCTGGCCGAATCGCTGGGCCCGAAGGGCGTGCGCGTCAATGGCGTCTCGGCCGGTCCCATCAAGACCCTGGCCGCCAGCGGCATCAAAGGCTTCGGCAAGATCCTGGGTGCCGTGGCGGCGACCGCCCCGCTGCGCCGCAACGTCACCATCGAAGACGTCGGCAATGCATCGGCCTTCCTGCTCTCCGACCTGGCCTCGGGCATCACCGGCGAAATCACCTACGTGGATGGCGGTTTCTCCCGCGTGGTGGGCGGCATGGCGGAGTAATTGCTGAAATTTGCAAGCGTCCCCCACAATAAAGAGACAGTTTCTCGAAATAGCTTCGTGCTAATTTCGAGGTTTTAGGGTATGATTCGCCTTGTGCATCGCAATAACCGATGTACAGGCGAATCGGATGTGAAATCTGCCCTGTAGAGTTTCCCGCCGTATTTGCCCAAGCAGCTTCGCAAGCCTTACCTGTCATTACGACAAGTTCCCAGTAAAAGCCCCCCGCCCCTGGCATCCTTTGATGATGCCGTCCCGGCGCAAAGCTTTTGTGCCGAAATTTCTTTGTATTTTTCATAGTCATTTCGTCGGTTGGCGTTGCTTTTTTTCGTTCAGGCACTCGATGCCCGGCGCGCTTGCGTGCGCCCGTCTCGTGCCTGTCGTTCACATTCACGAAAGAGATTATGACTTTTGAAGCACTCGGCCTGAACCCTTCGATCATCAAAGCCCTGACCGAAGCAGGCTATACCTCCCCGACCCCGGTCCAGGAAAAGGCCATCCCCGCCGCCATCAGCGGCCAGGATCTGCTGGTGTCCTCGCAGACCGGCTCGGGCAAGACCGCCGCCTTCATGCTGCCGTCGCTGCACCAGCTGGCCGACCTGCCGCAGGCGCCGCAAGCAGCCCGTACCCCCAACCAGGAACGCCAGGCCAGCCGTGCCCGTGGCGAGCGTCCGCGTTACCAGCCGGCACAGCCGAAGATGCTGGTGCTGACCCCGACCCGCGAACTGGCTCTGCAAGTGACCACCGCCACCGACAAGTACGGTGCCTACATGCGCCGTGTGCGCGTGGTGTCCATCCTGGGCGGCATGCCGTATCCGAAGCAGATGCAACTGCTGTCGCGCAATCCGGAAATCCTGGTGGCGACCCCGGGCCGTCTGATCGACCATATGGAGTCGGGCAAGATCGACTTCTCGCAACTGCAGATCCTGGTGCTGGACGAAGCCGACCGCATGCTGGACATGGGCTTCATCGACGACATCGAAAAGATCGTCGCCGCCACCCCGGCCACGCGCCAAACCATGCTGTTCTCGGCCACGCTGGACGGCGTGGTCGGCAACATGGCCAAGCGCATCACCAACAACCCGCTGACCATCCAGATCGCCAGCTCGTCGACCCGTCATGAAAACATCATGCAGCGCGTGCACTTCGTGGATGACCTGTCGCACAAGAACCGCCTGCTGGACCACCTGCTGCGCGACACCAGCATCGACCAGGCCGTGATCTTCACCGCCACCAAGCGTGACGCCGACACCATCGCCGATCGCCTCAACATCGCCGGTTTCGCGGCCGCCGCACTGCATGGCGACATGCACCAGGGCGCGCGCAACCGTACCTTGAACAGCCTGCGCCGCGGCCAGGTGCGCATGCTGGTGGCCACTGACGTGGCAGCGCGCGGCATCGACGTGCCGGGCATCACCCACGTGTTCAACTATGACCTGCCCAAGTTCGCTGAAGACTACGTGCACCGCATCGGCCGTACCGGCCGTGCCGGCCGCAATGGCGTGGCGATCTCGCTGGTCAATCACGCCGAAGGCATGCAGGTCAAGCGCATCGAGCGCTTCACCAAGCAGACCATTCCGGTGGATGTGGTCGAAGGTTTCGAGCCGAAGAAGTCGGCTGCACCGCGCAGCCCGCGCAAGCCGGGCGGCTGGCGTCCGGGTGATGGCCGTAGCAACAACGGCCCGCGCTTCGGCGCCGGCAACCGCGAAGGCGGTGGTCATCGCGAAGGTGGTTTCGGTGGCAATCGTGAAGGCGGCCATCGCGAAGGCGGCTACAACCGCGAAGGCCGCAGCTTCGGCGGCGCCAAGCCGGCCGGCAACGGTCCTCGTCGCGAAGGTGGCGGCGGTGGCTACAAGGGCAACGGCGGCGGCTTCCGCGCCGACGGCCCGCGCCGCTCCTACGGTGATCGTTGATTGCTGCAGGCAGTGCTGATGTTGAAAAGCCGCTTCCGAGGAAGCGGCTTTTTCTTTGGTGCTACAGAATGTGCTTGCTCAACTTGCGCACTGCCCACCCTGCCGCGCCTGCAAAGCTCGGACATTATCGGCAATCGCCTGCACCGCCTGCCCTACCGCCCTCTGCGTGGCCGCGACCACATCGGCATTGCTGCCACCGGCCACACGCTCCACTACCGTCAAGCGGCAAGCGGCGCTGCTGCGATCATCTGAACGGGTGATGGTCCAGCCGAAGCTGGCCTGGACCCGGCCGTTTCGGGCGGCGTCGAAATCGCGCAATTCCACATTGATACGGTAGCTGGGCTGGTCCGCCGGGCGTGCGCCGCGGGAGACGTCGATGGCGCCCAGTCTTGCGGCCACGCCGGCGGACAGCGCATCGCGCAATTCATTGTTGAAGGGCGAGGACCAGCGGTCCTGCTCCAGCACATCGAGGCGCGTGGCATCGCTGCGCACCACCAGTTGCGGACGCGCCAGCCGCTCCGGCACGGCCACCGGCATGACCTCGATGAAGGCCTGCGGTCCCTGGCTGGCGCTGCGCGCAGAGGCAGCGCCCTCGGCGGGCATGGCCAGCGTGTAGAACTGCGTCGGCGGCGTGCTGCCGCAGGCGGCCAGCAGGCTTGCGGCCAGGGCGACTGCGCCCAGGGTCTTGAGGGAAAAACGCTTGGTGGCTTGCATCATGGCTCCTGTTTGCCCCGGATCAGCGATTCCGGATGCTGTTGCAGGTAATCGGTGAGGATGCGGATCGAGGCCGCAGCCTTGGTCAGTTCCCGCATGGTCTGGCGGATATCCTGCTGCAGCGGGGCGTCGTCCGAAAGCGTACGCTCGGCTGCATTCAAGGTCTTGCGGGCATCCTTCATCGCGGCCTGCATCTCGGGCGCGATGTCGTTATTGATGCGCGCGGCGGTCTGCTCGGCCGTGCTCAAGGTCTTGTTCAAGGTCTTCAGCGTGGTCTGCAGATCACGACCGATCTCATCGAAGGGTACCTTGGAGAGCTTGCCTGCAATGTCCGAGAGCTGCTGCTGCAATTCGTCCAGGCTGCCCGGAATGGTCGGCAGTTCCAGCGGCATCTTGTCCGGATCGAACTGCACGGGCGCGGCCTTGGGGAAGAAATCGATGGCCACATACAACTGGCCGGTCAGCAGGTTGCCGTTACGCAGCTGGGCACGCATGCCACGCTTGACCAGCATGCGCATCACCTGTGCGTTGGAGCGGCGCTCGGCACCAGTCTCGTCACGGAAATGATGATCCAGACGGTCCGGATAGATCTGCACCAGCACCGGCATGCGGAACTCCGCGCGCGCCTTGTCATACTCGACCCCGATGCTCTTGACTTCGCCCAGCACCACGCCGCGGAAGTCCACCGTGGCGCCTGGCTGCAGGCCGCGCAGCGACTGGTCGAAATACAGCAAGGCGGTTTGCGGTGCCCCGTCGGGCTCCTTCATGGCCGCGCTTTCGTCTTCCACCAGCGCATACTCGGTGCCTTCCTTGGCCGGCGTCCCCAACGGTCCTTCATCGCGGTCGCGGAAGGCGATGCCGCCCAGCACCACGGTGGACAGCGCTTGCGTATGCAGCTTGAAGCCGCTGGCATTGAGCTCCATGTCGAAGCCGCTGGCATGCCAGAAGCGCGAAGTCGGGGTAACGAACTTGTCGTAGGGCGCATTGACGAAGATGCGCAAGGTCACGCCGCGGCCATCGCTGTCGAGGTCATAGGCCACCACCTGGCCGACCTTGATACGGCGATAGAAGATGGGAGAACCGATGTCCAGCGAACCCAGGTCATCGGTATGCAGGACGAACTGGCGCCCGGAGGAATCGCGGGTCACGATGGGGGGCTGTTCCAGGCCGACGAAGTTCTTCTTGGTCTCGCCCGAGGCGCCGGCGTCGGCGCCGATGTAGGCGCCTGAGAGCAGCGTACCCAGGCCCGAGATGCCGGAGGCGGCAATGCGCGGACGTACCACCCAGAAGCGGGTGTCCTCGGCATTGAAGCCGGCGGCATCCTGGTTGAGCTGGATGCCTACCAGCACGTGCGAGCGGTCAGCGGCCAGTTTCAGGCTCTGTACCTGGCCGATTTCCACATCCTTGTATTTCACCTTGGTCTTGCCAGCTTCCAGCCCTTCTGCAGAACGGAAACTGACGGTGACCATGGGACCGCGGTCAATCAGGATCTTGGTCACCAGCGTGAGGCCGACCAGAGCGGCAACGATGGGGATGAGCCACACCAGCGAGGGCAGCCAGTTGCGCTGGCGTGCCCGGCGCGGTTGCAGCAGCGCCGGCTTGTCATCGGAATGGTCGGGTGAAGTCATGCGGTTTCCTGTGGCTTGTGGGCAGTGTCGTGGGGAGAGGGGATGGCGGGAATGGCTTGGCCGGGATCATGCGAATCCTGGTCCTGTGGACGGTCATCCCAGATCAGGCGGGGATCGAAGGACAGCGAGGCCAGCATGGTCAGCACCACCACCGCACCGAAGGCGGCGATGCCAATACCGGCGTGGATATCGGCAAAGCCACGGATTTTTACCAGCCCGGTCAGGACCGAGACCACGAAGACGTCCAGCATGGACCAGCGGCCGATGGACTCGACCACACGGTACAGCCGCGCACGCTGCAGGCGGCGCCAGCGGCTGCGGCGACGCGCCGAAAACACCAGGATGCCCAGCGCCACCAGCTTGAACAGCGGCACCAGGAAGCTGGCCACGAACACCACCAGCGCCAGGCCCCATTCACCGGCGGTCCAGAAATAGATGACGCCGGAGAGAATCGTGTCGCGCTGTTCATCAAACAAGGTGCTGGTCACCATCACCGGCATCATATTGGCCGGGATGTACATGATGCAGGCCGCGATCAGCAGCGCCCAGGTGCGGGTCAGGCTGTCGGCCTTGCGCACGTGCAGCGGAGCGTGGCACACGCCGCACGGCTGGTGGGGCTGCGCGCCCTCCCACACCGTGCCGCAGTGATGGCAGCCGATCACGCCCAGCGAGGCGGCATCCTGCACCTGCAAATCTTCATCCGGCTCCCGGGTGAGGTCGGGAGCCGGAGGCGCGGTGCGGCCCACGCTGGAGGAGAAGCGCCAACGGCTCATGCACCGCTCTCCCGGTCGCCGTATTGCCCGGCTTGCTGCTGTTCCCACAGGTGCCAGAGGTAACGCGGATTGAAAGACACCACGACGGTGAGCAGTACGGTCAGGCCGCCGAAGGACCACAGCGCCGGTCCGGGGATGACCTCGGCCAGGTTGGACAGCTTGATCAGCGCCACCAGCACACCCAGCATGAACACTTCGATCATGCCCCACGGCCGCGCTGCCTGCATCAGGCGCAACAGGAGGACGAATCCGGGCGGACGGCGGTCGCGCGCCCCCGGCAGCAGCAGATAGAGCAATATCGCCAGCTGGATCAGCGGGAACAGCAAGGTGGTCGCCAGCACCAGCAGCGCCACCTCCGACATGCCGTCACGGGTCAGTGCCACCACGGCACCGATCAGGGTGGTCTGGCTGGACAGCCCCTGCAGCTCGATGGTGACGATGGGAAAGACATTGGCGATCAGGAACAGGATCAGCGCTCCGATGGTCAGCGGCAGCAGGTGCTGCAGGCGGCCGCTGGTATCGCGCTCCAGCTCGGCGCCACAGCGCAGGCAGCAGGCGATCTCGCGCTGGCCCAGCGCCATGCGCTGATATACAGCGTCGCATTCTTCGCAGACGATGAGGTCGGTGCGTTTTTGCATGGATGATGACGGTTCTTGACGATCCTCTCCCGGGATGGCGGAGACGTCGGCATTCTGTGAGTGTTTCTTCGTGGCGAGCAGCGGTCCGGTCTATTTACGGGGCCGCCGGACAATGCAAAAGGCTACTGCAGCGCTCGGTTTGGAGCATTTTCCCCCAGCGGCGTTCCGTCCGCACAAGGAATTGGCGCTGCGACAATGGAAATAAATGACCAAAAAGTTAGTAACAAGAGGATTCTAACAACGAATTTATTGGAGCGCGCCCTTCTTTTACCTGTGTAAAAAAGATAGCGCTTGACAAGCGCTCGCCCGATCTTCTACATTGCACGGATGACTTCCGCAGCAACCTTCTCCTACCGCCACAACAGCGCCAGCGCCCTGCTAGCGTTGCTACCGGTGTCGCTACTACTAGCCTCGCGCTAAAATCCGTATTTCCTGCCGTTTCCGCTGATTGCACGCGATCCGGCAAACCCACCAAATCCAGCAGCACTCGTATTACAACCAGGCAGTGACGCGCTCTTCGTGATGAAAGCCGGCGTCGCCGCCCAAAGGCGAAGCGATATGCATTCGAACACCAGCACCATCCGCCAGCAGCGCCCCCAGCCCCGTCAGGCAGGTTGCGCTTTGCAGGAGATGCCGCCTCTGGCTCTATGAAGGGTTGCCTGGCCACGCGCCCGTGGCAGCCAGGCAACCCGATCCGCCACATCTGACGTACTGAAACGCATTCAAGCACTGAAGCATTCCACGCCATCCGGAAACCAAGAGGTCCATCATGATGTTAAGCAACCCCGCCGCCAAATACCGCCCCTTCCCTGCCATCGACCTGCCCGACCGCACCTGGCCCGGCAAGGTCATCGACACGCCGCCGATCTGGATGAGCACCGACCTGCGCGATGGCAATCAGGCCCTGATCGAGCCGATGAACGCCGAGCGCAAGCTGCGCTTTTTCGAACTGCTGTTGAAGACCGGCCTGAAGGAAATCGAAGTCGGCTTCCCCTCCGCCTCGCAGACCGATTTCGATTTCGTGCGCAAGCTCATCGTCGAAAACCGCATTCCCGATGACGTCACCATCATCGTGCTGACCCAGTCGCGCGAAGAACTGATCCGCCGCACCGTCGAATCGCTGGAAGGCGCCAAGAAGGCCATCGTCCACCTGTACAACTCGGTGGCCCCGGCCTTCCGCAAGATCGTCTTCAACATGTCGCGCGATGAGATCAAGAACATCGCCGTCACCGGCACCCGCCTGGTCAAGGAACTGACCGATGCGCGCCCGGGCACCGAATGGCGCTTCGAATATTCGCCGGAATCCTTCAGCACCACCGAACTGGATTTCTCCAAGGAAATCTGCGATGCCGTCTGCGAAACCTGGGGCGCCACCCCGCAACGCAAGATCATCCTGAACCTGCCCTCCACCGTGGAGTGCGCCACCCCCAACGTCTACGCCGACCAGATCGAATGGATGTGCCGCAACCTGAAGCACCGCGACAGCGCCATCATCTCGGTCCACCCGCACAATGACCGCGGCACCGCCGTCGCCTCCGCCGAGCTGGCCGTCATGGCCGGCGCCGATCGCGTCGAGGGCTGCCTGTTCGGCAACGGCGAGCGCACCGGCAATGTCGACCTGGTGACCCTGGCATTGAACCTGTACACCCAGGGCGTGAACCCGGGCCTGGACTTCTCCGACATCGACGTGGTGCGCCAGGTGGTGGAAGAATGCAACCAGATCCCGGTGCACCCGCGCCATCCGTACGTCGGCGATCTGGTCTTCACGGCCTTCTCCGGCTCGCACCAGGATGCGATCAAGAAGGGCTTCGCCAAGCAGCAGCCCGACGCCATCTGGGAAGTGCCCTACCTGCCGATCGACCCGGCCGACCTGGGCCGCAGCTACGATGCCGTCATCCGCGTCAACAGCCAGTCCGGCAAGGGCGGCATGGCCTACCTGCTGGAACAGGAATACGGCCTGGCCCTGCCGCGCCGCCTGCAGATCGAATTCTCGCGCGCCATCCAGCGCGAAGCCGATGCCACCGGCAAGGAAATCGCCGCAGCCGACATCTACGCCATCTTCCAGCGTGAATACCTGCAACGCGAAGAGCCCTACGTCTATCGTGCCCACCGCATGTCCGAAGACAGCTCCAAGGCCGAGTCCATCAACATCGAAGTCGACATCGTGCGCAATGGCCAGCCGGTCACCGTGCGCGGCAGCGGCAACGGTCCCATCGATGCCTTCGTGCATGCGCTGGGCCTGGACATCAAACTGATGGACTTCCACGAACACGCCATCGGCGCCGGTGCCGACGCCAAGGCCGCCAGCTACATCGAGCTGCGCCTGAACGAAGCACCGACCGGTTTCGGCGTGGGCATCGATGCCAACATCGTGACCGCATCCTTCAAGGCCGTGCTGTCTGCCGTGAACCGCCAGATCGCCATCAGCGAGAGCGCCAACCAGGCCGGCTCTGCGCAAGCCAAGGCTGCCTGACAACGGAACCGCGCCGGCGATCCCGGCGTGCTTCCCTGAACACGACGCCGGCCTACAGGCGGGCGTCGTCACATCCGCCCTCGCCATGAGCGGGGCACTCTGCTGGCCGCTCTGGCCAGACTGTGGCTGGCATTGCTGGCCGGTATCCACGCCTTGACTGCCGGCGCAATGGGTACGCTGGTCCTGGGCGTCATGACCCGCGTATCGCTGGGCCATACCAGCCCTGCCTTGCAGGCCGATCGCCACACCACGGCCATCTACATCGCGATCAGCGCGGCGGCCGTCTGTCGCATCGCCGCCACGTTGATCAGCAGCAATGCCTGGTGGCTGTGGCTGTCGGCCTTGTGCTGGAGTCTGGCCTTCCTGTTCTTCGTGTGGCGTTACGCGCCGCTGCTGGTGCGGCCGCGCCTGCGCTGACGAAACCCTCCTGAACTGCCTCGCCGCCGCCCCCCGGGTGCGGTAGAGGCAGGCGCGCAGGTGCAGACCCCGCAAGCTCTTCCGTAGCCATTGTCGCGTTTCCTCCCGCCACAATTTACTTGCAGGGAATGCTCGCGTTCCACGTAACTGGCTTATGATTGTTTTTCTGGTCGTCACACCAGTTCAAGCCCACGCTCGACTACGGCCGCTCAGACAAGCAAGCCGCATCCATATTTTTCGGGGGGAAAATCATGCGCTTCAACAATCTCAACATTTCCGTACGACTCGCCATCGCATTCTCGGTGCTGATCGCCGTGATCGCTGCCATCGTCAGCCTGGGCCTGGCTCGCCTGGCCGACATCAACAAATCGCTGGAACTGGTGGTCAATGACCGCTACAAGAAGATCGCCATCATCAATACGGTCTCCGGCAAGGTGGATGACATTGCCATTGCCCTGCGCAACCAGTTGCTCATGACCGATCCGGCACAGATTGCCAATGAGCAAAAGACCATTGAAAAACTGTCAGCGGAAAACACCAAGCTCTACGAAGAGCTGGGCAGCCTGATCGTCAACTCCGAGGCGCGCGCCAAGTTCGACAATGTGACCGAGACCCGCAAGAGCTACTCCGCCCTGCGCAAGGAAATCGACAAGCTGGCCACCTCCGGCCAGAAGGACGCGGCCATCAAGCTGATGCTGGAAAAGATGGTGCCGCTGCAAAAGATCTACTTCGCCCAGCTCGACGAACTCTCCGACACCCAACAAAAACTGATGGACAAGTCGGTCTCCGATGCCGAAGCCACCTACGACACCACGCGCACCATCATGCTGGTCTCGGGCGTGCTCGCGGCGCTGTTTGCGGCCTTCATCGCCTGGACCATCGCACGCAGCATCACCCGACCGCTCAGCCGTGCCGTCGAAGTTGCCGAAACGGTGGCGGCCGGCGACCTCACTGCCGTCATCCAAGTGCAATCCACCGATGAAACCGGCCGTCTGCTGCAGGCGCTGGCGGCGATGAACCAGAAGCTCAAGGCCATCGTGCTGGAAGTGCGGCGTGGTACCGACTCCATGGTCACTGCCTCGACCCAGATCGCCACCGGCAACCTGGACCTGTCCTCACGCACCGAGGAGCAGGCCAGTGCGCTCGAAGAAACCGCTTCCTCGCTGGAACAGCTGACCTCCAGCGTCAAGCAGAACGCCGACCACACCCGCAAGTCCAGCGAACTGGCCGGCAATGCCACCAACGTGGCCAACCAGGGCGGCCAGGCGGTCAAGCAGGTGGTGCAGACCATGGGGGCGATCAATGACTCCTCGCGCAAGATCGTGGACATCATCTCGGTCATCGACGGCATCGCCTTCCAGACCAACATCCTGGCCTTGAATGCCGCAGTGGAAGCGGCGCGTGCGGGCGAGCAGGGACGCGGCTTCGCAGTGGTGGCCTCCGAAGTGCGCGGCCTGGCCCAGCGCTCGGCCACCGCGGCCAAGGAGATCAAGGAACTCATCAACGATTCGGTGGAACAGGTCACGGCGGGTACCGAGCTGGTCGCACAGGCGGGCAGCACCATGGACGAGGTGGTCAACAGCATCGAACAGGTCAGCCACATCGTCGGTGAAATCTCGTCGGCCACGCGCGAGCAGAGCGATGGCATCGAGCAGGTCAATCAGGCCATCATGCAGATGGACAACACCACCCAGCAGAATGCCGCCCTGGTTGAAGAAGCTGCAGCGGCCGCGCAGGCCTTGCAGGATCAGGCCCAGCGTCTGCTGGAACTGGTGAGCGTATTCCGTCTGGATGAGTCGGGTGCGCAAATCACGCCGGTCTTGCGCACCGTACAGGCAGCGCCCCCGCCGGCCACCTTGGCCGCCAAGCCTGCCGCCGCCAAGCCAGCGGCCGTGCGGGTGGCGACGGCGGTGCCCGCACCGCGCGCCCTGCCGGCAGCCAGCAAGGAAGGCAAACCAGAAGAGTGGGAGACCTTCTGAGCGGCAGTCGCGCAGCCTGCCGCCCCCGGCAGCTCCGGGCGGGGTAACGAAAACTCAGCCCTGGCGGGCCAGGCGGATGCCGCTGACCTGCCAGCGCGCAGTGGCCGGGAAGAAGTTGCGATAGGTCAACCGTGCGTGGTTCAGCGGCGTGGCCGACGATGATCCGCGCAACACATACTGGTTGACCATGAATTTGCCATTGTATTCACCTACCGCACCGGGTGCGGCAGCGAAGCCGGGGTAAGGCGCATAGCTGCTGCTGGTCCACTGCCAGGCCACGCCAAAAAATTCACGTCCGCCTCCTTGCAGGCGTGCGGCGGCATGTTCCCACTCGGCCTCGGTCAACAGGCGCGCGCCGGCCCAGCGGGCATAGGCATCGGCCTCGTAATACGAAAGATGCACCGCCGCGCGGTGCGGCTGCAGCGGCTGTACGCCGTACTCCGTGAATTCACACCACTGGCCATCGGCGCGCCGCCAGTACAGGGGATGTGCCAGCCCTTGCTGCTTGTTCCATTCCCAGCCTTCCGAGAGCCATAAACTGGCATCGTCGTAACCACCGGCCTCGACGAAGGCCAGGTATTCCGCATTGTTCACCAGGCGCGATGCGCACTGGTAGGCTTCAACGAACTGGCGATGGCGCGGCGTCTCGTTGTCGAAGCAGAAGCCGCTGCCGGCATGGCCGATCTCCACCACACCGGCGGCGATGTGATGCCACTGCAAGGCCAGCTCGGCCGGTCCCTCCAGCCGCAGGTGCAAGGGCAAAGGCTGGTAGGCCGGTTGCAGCGGGTTCAGCGAGAGCAGAATCTTGATGTCGGTCAGCATCAGCTCCTGGTGCTGCTGCTCATGCTGCATACCCAGTTCCAGCAAGTTCAGGAATCCGGCCAGTTGAGGATGTGCACTGCCAGCCTGCCCGGCCGGTGCATCGGACTCCGATTCCAGCGCATCAATCAGCAGCAGCATGCGCCCATCGACCTGCTCGCGATAGGCCAGTACCTCTTCCAGGGAGGGACGCGTGAGCAAGCCGCGCTGCGCACGCGGAAACTTCTCTCCCACGCCTTCGTAATAGGAATTGAAGAGCACGCGGAACTGCGGATGGAACGGCGCGAAGCCGCTCTCGAAACGCTCCAGCAAAAAGGTCTCGAAGAACCACGTGGTATGCGCCAGATGCCACTTGATGGGACTCGCATCAGGCATGGCCTGCACGCAGCAATCCTCGGCCGAGAGGGGTTCGGCGATCAGTAGTGATTGACGGCGCAGGCGCCGGTAGCGGTCGCCCAGGCGCTCGCGCGGACGTTGGTGGATCTGCTGGACGGCAGCATCGATGACGGCATCGATGGTGGCCGCCGTCGCGGCCGGGTCCTGCTGTGCCGCAGGGTCTTGGGTGATGACGACGGGAGGCATCCGGTCTCCTGCAAGAATCAATGGATCATGAAATCAGCATCGGCCAGCGCATGCAGGAAGCAGCACTAGCGCGCCTGTGCATGGCAGACCGCGAACCAGCGTCGCTCGTCGAACCACATGCGGCAGCGCCCGAAACCGGCCTGCTCCAACAAGCCCAGGATGTCCTGCTCGCTGAACTTGTGGCTGTATTCGGTATGGATGCGCTCGCCCTGATGGAAGGTACGGCGAGCGCCCGGCCAGCGCACGATCAGGTCGCGGCGCGCTTCCAGATGCATCTCGATGCGCTGCTGGCGGGCGTTGTAGAAGGCCACGTGGCGCCAGTCGCGGGCGTTGAAGTCTGCGCCGGTCAGGGCGTTGACGTGGTTGAGCACGTTCAGGTTGAAGGCTGCCGTCACCCCGATGGCATCGTCGTAGGCCGCCTCCAGCACGCGCGCATCCTTGACCAGATCGAGGCCGATCAGGATGGCGCCGTCACCGCCCTGCGGCGGCAGGGCCGCCCGCAGGCGGCGCAGGAAAGCCAGCGCCTGCCCCGGATCGAAGTTGCCCAACGACGAGCCCGGATAGAAGAACAGGCGGCCCTGCGCATCCACGCTCTCAGGCAGTTCCAGTGTGGCCGAAAAATCCATCGCCAGCGGCAGCATCGGCAACTGCGGGAAGCGCTTCTGCAAGCCCGCCACCGACTGGTGCAGGAAATCGGTGGAGATATCCACCGGCACATACTGGCGCGGCTGCAAGGCCTCGAACAGCGCGGCCGCCTTGGCACAGTTGCCCGCGCCCAGGTCGATCAGCGTACAGCCCTGGCCGACGGCGGCGGCGATGGCCTGCTGATGTGCTGCAAAGATGGCGGCTTCGGTGCGGGTGGGGTAGTACTCGGGCAAGGCGCAGATGGCCTCGAAGAGCTTGCTGCCCAGCGGATCATAGAAATACTTGGGGGGAATGACGGCCTCGGCAGCGGCCAGTCCGGCCAGCAGCTCGGCATGGGCCGGATGGTCTTCTTGCGAACTCTCCCATGGGGAGGGGATCAGTGCGGGTTGGGCCAAGCGACTCTCCTTGCCAGTAACGGGGTTGGGATGATGCTGATGCCTGCTGCGCTGCTCCGGTCACGTCGACGGTGCGTGAATCCGCATACTCTAGCAGCGTGAAGCAGGCAAGCAATGGCTGACGAACAACATCGCCTCACCGCGCAAGCTGCGCGATGTTTGCGCGGACTGTCTATACTGATGCCTCTTCCGACTAAGGCAGCCCCCGGTGGTTCAACGCGGCAACAAGATTTTCCCGGCGCCATCCGGCGCCTCTGGCCGTGCGGCAACATGCACGGCCGGGTTCGCCCGGCCGCCTCAACAGTTCATCCATGTCCATGTCCTCCACGACTTCTCCTCTCACCGATTCCCTTCCTGCTGACGCCACGCCCGCGCCGGATTCGCCCACCGCCCGCAAATCGGCGCTGGCGGCACTGCGCGGGCTGGCGCCCTTCCTCGCGCCCTACAAGAAGCAATTCCTGCTGGCCGGGCTGGCCCTGCTGGTGGCAGCGGGCGCCACGCTGGCCGTGCCGTATGCCTTCAAGCAGATGATCGACCTCGGCTTTGGCGCGGCCGGCAGCAAGAGCGCCAGCCACATCAACCTGTATTTTCTGGCGCTGTTTGGCGTGGCCTGCGTGCTGGGAGTGGCCACGGCAGCGCGCTTCTACATGGTGTCCTGGCTGGGCGAACGGGTCACGGCCGACCTGCGCAGCGCGGTCTATGCGCACGTGGTGACGCAAAGCACCGAATTCTTCGAGACCACCAAGACCGGCGAAGTGCTCTCGCGCCTGACCACCGACACCACGCTCATCCAGACCCTGGTCGGCACCAGCATCTCCATGGCGCTGCGCAATGCGCTGCTGTTTCTGGGCGGCATGAGCATGCTCTTCATTACGAGCGCAAAGCTGACGTCCATCATCATCGTCATGCTGGCGGCGGTGGTGCTGCCCATCGTGTTTTACGGGCGCCGCGTACGCAAGCTCTCGCGCGCCTCGCAGGACCGCGTGGCCGATGCTGCCGCCATGGCCGGTGAAATCCTCAATGCCATGCCCACCGTGCAAGCTTTCACGCATGAAGAGATCGAGGCACGCCGCTTCGGCGAATCGGTCGAGCGCGCTTTCCAGACCGCCATGGACCGCATCCGCGCGCGCTCGCTGCTGACCGTGGTGGCGATCCTGCTGGTGTTCGGCGCCATCGTCTTCGTGCTGTGGCTGGGTGCGCATGCGGTCATGCAGGGCAGCATGAGCGCTGGCGAACTGGGCCAGTTCATCCTCTATGCCTCGCTGGTGGCAGGTTCCCTGGGCGCACTGTCGGAGGTGATGGGCGACACGCAGCGTGCTGCCGGCGCCACCGAACGGCTGCTCGATCTGCTGGCGGCGCAGTCGCCGGTGCAATCCGTGCTGCTGCCGGAAAAACTGCCGCCGCGTACCGCCAACGGCGCCGCGCTGCAGATCGAGGGGCTCGACTTCCACTACCCTTCGCGCCCCGGCAGTGCCTCGCTGTCGGGCTTCTCGCTGGACGTGCGGGCTGGCGAGACGGTGGCCGTGGTGGGTCCCTCGGGCGCCGGCAAGACCACGCTGTTCCAGCTGCTGCTGCGCTTCTACGATCCGCAGCAGGGCAGCATCCGCCTCGATGGCGTGGACATCCGCTACCTGACCTTGCAGGACCTGCGCAATGCGATCGGCATCGTGCCGCAGGACACCGTGATCTTCTCGGCCAATGCCATGGAAAACATCCGCTTCGGCCGCCCCGGCGCGAGCGACGCGGAAGTGATCGCGGCCGCCCAGATGGCCGCTGCGCATGAATTCATCGAACGCCTGCCAGAGGGCTATCAATGCTTCCTGGGCGAGCGCGGCGTGCGCCTGTCCGGTGGCCAGCGCCAGCGCATCGCCATTGCGCGCGCACTGTTGAAGAATCCGCCGCTGCTGTTGCTGGACGAAGCCACCAGCGCTCTCGATGCCGAATCCGAACGACTCGTGCAAAGCGCGCTGGAAGCGGCCATGGTAGGACGTACCACGCTGGTCATCGCGCACCGCCTGGCTACCGTGCAGCGTGCCGATCGCATCATCGTGCTGGAACACGGCCGTATCGTCGAAACCGGCACCCATGCCGAACTGGTGGCGCGCGATGGCCTCTACGCCAGTCTGGCGGCATTGCAGTTCGAGACGCAATAGAAGACGCCCGCCGACGCGCTTTGCGGAAATCCCCTAGACTGCGCATCTCGGCATCGTCCTGATGCCATGACACGACAGGAGTTCTTGCATGAGCAGTCACTTGTTTTCGCCGCTGACCCTGCGCGGCGTGACTCTGCCCAACCGCATTGCCGTCTCGCCGATGTGCCAGTATTCGGCCGAGGATGGATTTGCCAACGACTGGCACCTGGTTCACCTGGGCAGCCGCGCCGTGGGCGGGGCCGGTCTGGTGATCGCAGAAGCCACGGCCGTGGTACCGGAAGGTCGCATCAGCAGCGCCGACCTGGGCATCTGGGAGGATGAGCACATCGCCCCTCTGCGCCGCATCACCCGCTTCATCGAACAGCAAGGCGCCGTGCCCGGCATCCAGCTGGCACACGCCGGCCGCAAGGCCAGCGTGCTGCGCCCCTGGGATGGCCCGGCCGCCAGCGTGCCGGTGGCCGAGGGTGGCTGGCTGCCGCAAGCCCCTTCCGCCCTGGCCTTCGATACCACCTTTACCGAACCGCACGCCCTGACGGCAGCCGAGATCGCGGCGCTGGTGCAGGCGTTTGCACAGGCGGCGCAACGCGCGCTGGCGGCCGGCTTCAAGGTGATCGAATTGCACGGCGCGCACGGCTACCTGGGTCACCAGTTCCTCTCGCCGCTGAGCAATCGCCGCACCGACCAGTACGGCGGCAGTTTCGAGAACCGCATCCGCTTCCTGCTGGAAATGGTGCAAGCGACCCGCGCCGTGTGGCCCGCCGAACTGCCCCTGCTGGTCCGCCTGTCGGCCACCGACTGGAGCGAGGGCGGCTGGAGTCCCGATGACACGGTGGCCCTCTCGGCCCGCCTGCGTGAGCTGGGCGTGGATCTGGTGGATGTGTCTAGCGGCGGCAACCTGCCCTCGGCGGCCATTCCGGTCGGTCCCGGTTATCAGACCGGCTTCGCCGCGCGCGTCAAAGCCGAGGCCGGCATCGCCACCGGTACGGTCGGCATGATCACCGAGGCCGTCCAGGCCGAGCATGTGCTGCGCACCGGTCAGGCCGATCTGGTACTGCTGGCGCGCGAACTGCTGCGCGATCCCTACTGGCCTCTGCACGCCGCGCAGCAATTGCGCGAAGACGTGGCCTGGCCGCCGCAATACGTGCGCGCTGCATCCAGCAAGACGCCATTGCGGCCGGAAGTACGCTATGGCCTGAAAGCGCAATGAAGCTGCGCTCGGCTTACCGTTCGGACTGAGTAGCCGCCGCAGGCGGCGTATCGAAGACGCACCTGCGCCACCGCTGTCACGCCTTCGATACCATCCTGACGGATCTAGTCAGGACGGACGGCATGCGATACACGGTGCAAGAAAAATGCCGATCAGCTTTTACGCTGATCGGCATTTTTTCTTGCCTTGAACTTGGGCCGGTCAATCAGCCCGGACGACGCCGTTGGCGCAAGTACTCGATGATCCCCGGCAGGATCGACAAGACCACGATAGCCAGGATCAGCAGGCTCAGGTTCTGCTTGACGATGGGCAGGTTGCCGAAGAAGTAGCCGGCATAGCCGAAACTGGTCACCCAGGCGATGCCGCCGATGACGTTGTAGAGGAAGAAGCGCGTATAGGTCATCGCGCCCACGCCCGCCACGAAAGGTGCGAAGGTGCGCACGATGGGCGCGAAGCGGGCAATGATGATGGCCTTGCCGCCGTGCTTTTCGAAGAAGGCATGGGTCTTCTCCAGATATTCCTTCTTGAAGATGCGCGAATCGGGCTTGTCGAAGACCTTGACGCCCAGCATCTTGCCGATCTGGTAGTTGGTGCTGTCCCCCAGGATGGCCGCCACGGTCAGGGTCAGCAGCATGAGGTGGATGTCGTATGCGCCGGTTGCGGCCAGCGCACCGGTGACGAACAGCAGCGAGTCGCCCGGCAGGATGGGCGTGACCACCAGGCCGGTTTCGCAGAAGATGATCAGGAACAGGATCAGGAACAGCCAGGGACCATAAGACACGGCCAGTTCGGCCAGGTGGCGGTCGATGTGGACGATGAAATCCACCAGGAACAGAAGAATATCCATGAGGCCTGCAGGAAAGGAAAAGTGGGCATTGTACCAATATCCCGCACCGCCTCCCGCAAAAACACTGCCGCGGCTTTCAGGCGCACGCCAGGATTGCAAATATCGCCCTCACACCGTCTTACCTTTCTTTACCGCCCTCGCCCCGCAAGTTGTGGAACGGCAATCCGATACCTGAAACAAGCGGTCGTGCTGCGGCCGCGATGACAGCTTTGTTCCCCTTGTGCATTTCCCGGACCCATGGAGCCGATCATGAAAACCAAACTGCTGACCTTGCTGGACAAGACCCTGGATGCGCTACCCATGACCGGTGCGGCCATCGGCTTGACGCTGCTGGCATGCATTTTCTCGGGTGTGCTGCGCGACATCCTGCTGCGCGCCGACCTCGACATGCTGGCCGCCGCCGTGGCGATCCTGCCGCTGACGACCGTCTTGCTGGCCTTCGGCTGGGCCATGCGCGACAAGCCGCGCAAGCCACGTCAATCGCGCTGGCAGCGCCAGCAGGAGCTGGAGCGCCGCAAGGCCCTGCTGCGAGCCACCTATGATCTGGATGAGCGCCGCTGACCGGACCGCACCCACTGGTGCGATCCAGCGGAGGACGGGCGCGGCACCGTAATGCACGGCGTCCTGTCCTCCTCCCGCATCACCGCTTGGCCTTGCTGCGATGGCAGACACGTGTGCCATCCGGATGTTCGGACTGTCGATAGGCTACAATCCCCCATCTTCCGGCCGCCCGGCCAGCCTCCGAACATTGCAATGAAACAATACCAAGACCTCATCCAGGACGTCCTCGAGAATGGCTCCTGGCAAGACAACCGCACCGGCATCCGTACGCTCAGCATTCCCGGCGCGATGATGCGCTTCGACCTGCAGAAGGGTTTTCCGGCGGTGACCACCAAGCGCCTGGCCTTCAAATCGGTCATCGGCGAATTGTGTGGCTTCCTGCGCGCCACGCGCAGCGCTGCGGACTTCCGCGCCCTGGGCTGCAAGGTCTGGGACCAGAACGCCAACGAAAACGCCGACTGGCTGGCCAATCCCTTCCGCACCGGCACCGATGACCTGGGTCCGGTGTACGGCGTGCAATGGCGCCAGTGGCCGGCCTACAAGCTCATCGACGCCACGCACACCGCGCAGATCGACGCTGCCCGTGCCAAGGGCTTTGCCGTGGTCTCCTCGCTGCAAGACAACGGCGTGGAAAAGGTCTTGCTCTACAAGGCCGTGGACCAGCTGCGTGAATGCCTGGACACCATCGTCAAGAATCCCGGCAGCCGCCGCATTCTCTTTCACGGCTGGAACTGCGCGGTCCTCGACGAGATCGCCCTGCCCGCCTGCCATCTCCTGTACCAGTTCCTGCCCAACCAGAGCACCGGCGAAATCTCGCTCTGCCTGTACGTGCGCAGCAACGACATCGGCCTGGGCACGCCCTTCAATCTGGCCGAAGGCGCCGCGCTGCTGCACCTGGTGGCGCGCCTGACCGGCTACAAGCCGCGCTGGTTCAGCTACTTCGTGGGCGATGCGCACATCTACGAAAACCATATCGATATGGTCAAGCAACAATTGACCCGTGCGCCCTACCCGCTGCCGCAACTGGCCATCGCCGAGCGCGTGCCGGAGTTTGCAAAGACCGGCGAGTACGCGCCGCAATGGCTGGAACTGATCGAGCCGTCCGACTTCTCGCTGGTGAACTACCAGCACCACGCACCGCTGACCGCCCCCATGGCGGTCTGATCCACACCGGCACGCCGGTACCCGGTACCCGCTACCCGCTACCGGCCCGTACTGAGGGAGTCCGCATGTCCACTGCGCTGCTGCAACGACTGGGCCTGGCCCACCCCATCATCCAGGCTCCCATGGCGGGCAGCTCCACCGTGGCGATGGCGGCGGCGGCCTCCAATGCCGGCGCGCTGGGCTCGCTGGCACTGGGGGCTTCCTCGGTGGCGCAGGCGCGCGAAGCGCTGGCGCAATTGCATGCGCTGACGGACAAACCCTTCAACGTCAACTTCTTCTGCCATCAGCCAGCGCGACTCGATGCCGAGCGCGACGCGGCCTGGATCAGGCATCTGCAAGGCCACCTGGACGAATTCGGCGGCAGCATCAGCCTGCCCTTGAAAGAGATCTACCAGAGCTTCATCGTCGATACCGGCATGCAGCAACTGATGCTGGAGCAGCCACCGGCGGTGGTGAGCTTCCATTTCGGCCTGCCCGACGCGACGGTGATCCGGGCACTGAAAAACGCGGGCGTATTCCTGATGGCCACTGCCACCAATCTGGACGAGGCAAGCCAGATCGAAGCCGCCGGACTGGATGCCATCGTGGCGCAAGGCATCGAAGCCGGCGGCCATCGCGGCATCTTCGATGAACAGCATGATGAAGAAATCGGCACCTTCGCCCTGGTGCGCCTGCTGGCCACGCAGTGCCGGCTGCCAGTGATCGCCGCTGGCGGCATCATGGACGGCGCCGGCATTGCTGCGGCCCTGCAACTGGGCGCACAGGCGGTGCAGCTGGGCACGGCCTTCCTGCTCACGCGCGAATCGGCAGCCAATGCCGCCTATAGAAATTTGCTCAAGAGTTCACGTGCCCGCCACACGCGCGTGACGGCAGCCATCTCGGGCCGCCGTGCAAGGGGCATCGTCAACCGGTTCATGGAAGAAATCGACATATCGCCTGGAACCCGCATTCCTGCGTACCCAGCCGCCTACGACGCCGGCAAGCAATTGCATGCCATGGCCACGGCCAGGGACGTGCACGAGTTCGGCGCCCACTGGGCAGGCCAGGGCGCGCCGCTCATCCGCGATGGCTATACGGTGGCCGAACTGGTGCAGTTGCTGGTACAGGAGTGGCAGGCGCAAGCCTGAGCCGGCGCCCTCTTCAGGACACGGTGGCAGTGGCCGTGCCGGTATCGCCGGGCACCTGCTTGTCCTGCCAGCCGCCGCCCAGCGCCTTGTAGAGCGAGACGGTCGCCTGCAGGCGCTGCAGCTTGATCTGGCCCAGCTGGTTCTGCGCTTCGGAGAGGGTGCGCTGGGTATCAAGCACCACCAGCAGATCCTCGGCCCCGGCGCGATAACGGATCTCGGCCAGTTCAAAGGCGAAGCGTGCCTGGTCCACTTCGCCGACCTTCAGGCGATAGCGTTCTTCCAGGCTGCGGATGGCGCCCAGGGCCTTTTCCACTTCCGACAGCGAGGTAATGACGCGCTGGCGATACACCTGCACCAGCTCTTCCTTCTGCGCCTCGGCCAGGGCCTGCTGGTTGCGCAGGGTGCCGCCGTCGAAGATCGGTGCGATCAGGCTGGCCCCGAGACTGGCAAACAGGTTGGGCCCATCGAAGAGCGACAGCAAGGCGCTGCTCTGCGCACCGGTCGCGCCCGTCAGCGAAATGCTGGGGAAGAGCGCAGCCCGCGCCACCGCGACATTGGCATTGGCCGCAGCCAGATTGGCTTCGGCGCGGCGGATGTCGGGGCGGCGGGTCAGCAGTTCCGAGGGCAGGCCGGCCGAGATGCGCGGCATCTGGATTCTGGCCAGGCCTTTTTCCTCGACCTTGAAATTCTGCGGCGGACGGCCCAGCAGGATCGCCAGCGCCGTCTGCGCATCCTGCTCCTGCTGCTGCAGGTCGGGGATCAGCTGGCGCTGGTTGGCCAGGGCCGAGCGCTGGCGTGCCAGGTCCAGCGGCGAGGCCGAACCGGCACGGCTCTGCGCTTCCACCAGGCGCAGCACGCGCTCGGCATTGCTGACGTTCTGGCGCGCGATCTCCAACCGGTCACGCAAGGACAGCACCTGCAGATAGGTGGAAACGATGCCGCTGGTGACCGTCAGGGCCACCGTCTCGCGGTCATAGCGATTGGCACGCAGGGTGGCTTCGGCCGCCTCGACACCCGCGCGGTTCTTGCCCCAGAAATCGATCTCGTAGCTGACCTGCAGGCTGGCATTGGCGGTATTGGTGGGCGTGCCGCCGGAGATGGGCATTTCACGCGTGGCACCCGCGGTCAGGCCGACGTTGGGCAACAGCGGTGCGCCGGCGATAAGGGCTTGCGCTTCGGCCTGCTTGACGCGCGAATAGGCGGCGGCGATCTCGTAATTGTTGCGCTGGCCCTCCTGCACCAGCTCGGACAATTCACTGCTGCCAAACTGCTTCCACCAGTCGGTGTCGGGCCACAGCTGCTCGCCACGCGCGGCATCGGCCGCGACGCCAGCGCCCCATTTGTCGGGCACCTGCATTTCGAGAATGGGATCGGTCTGCACCGGCCGGGTGACGCAGCCACCGATGGCCAGGAGCAAAGCGACGGCCATCGCCACGCGCGTGATGCGGGGCAAGGGAAAAGAAGTCTTCAACGGTGAACGACGCTGTGTCATGGCCTTGAACATCGAAATACGCAAACAGGAAAACCGGGCAGCCCGGCGCAGCCGCTACTGTACCTCAAGCCTGCCGCCGCCTACTTGCCGCCTACTTGCCGCTTCCTCCAGCCGGCGCATCGCCACTGGAGGGAACGGGCGGGTTGGCCGGCAGCAGCACCTGCTCGCCTTCCTTCAGGCCCGACAGCACCTGGGCGCGTTCGCCATCGCGGATGCCGATCTTGATCTTGCGGGTCTCCAGCGTGCCATCAGCTGCCACCACCTTGACGGTCTGGGTGCCATCCATACCGGGCTTGGTCACCAGCGCACGCGGAATGGTCGGCACATGTTCGGCCCGGGCCAGCACGAAATACACGTCGGCGCTCATGCCGCTCATCAGTTCGCGGCTGGGATTGGCCACATCAAAAAGCACTGTGTAGTACGCCTTCTTGCCCTGGCGTCCGGAGTCATCGGTAGGCAGCAGCATGATCTGGCGCAGCTTGCCGCTCCAGCGCTTGCCGGGATAGCCGGGCGTGGTGAAATACGCGGTCATGCCCTTCTGCAGGCGCGTGACGTCTTCTTCCGACACAGGCACCTGCACCGTCATGCGCGACAGATCGGCGATGCGCATGAGCACTTCCTGATTGGCGCTGACCATCTGGCCGGGACGCGCATTGAGGGTGACGATGGTGCCCCCGGCCGGAGCCTCGATGCGGGTCTGCTTCTGCAGGGCATCGTCTTCACGGATCGCCGCCTCGGTCTGCTGGATCTGGGCGTTGGTGGCGTCTACGCGGGAGGCCGCTGCCACCATGTTCATACGGCTGGATTCGTAGGATTCTTCGCGGGTGGCGTTCTCGGCCTTCAGCTGGGTCTGGCGCTGGAACTGCAACTGGGCAAAGTCGAGCTGGGCATTCTGTCCGGCCAGCTCGGCCTTCAGGCGCGCCAGGGTGGCGCGGTTGCTCTCGACGCGGCTGCTCTGCACGGCCGGTGCCACGGTCGCCAGCAGGCGCCCGGCCTTGACCGTTTCACCGATGACCACATCCACATCCGAGATCTGGCCGGCCACCTTGGAGCCCACGTCCACATAATCCTGCGCCACCACGTTGCCGGTGGCATTGACGACCTGTTCCAGGTCGGCGCGCTCTACCGTGACCGTCTCCAGCTTGACCGGAATCGGCTTGGCCGGTGCCGGCGGCGGCGACTGGCGTGCATACAGCGCATAGCCGCCGCCCAGCAGCAGGACCAGCGCGGCCCCACTCCACCACGCTTTCTGCCGGGCAGGCGCGTGGGTGGTGGGAACGATGTGCGGAAGTGGGTCGTGCGGCTCGGTCATGATGGCTTGCGGCAAACGGAAAGGATGATCCCAGACAATGATGACGGCCGAATGTCTGCGGCCGTCCCGGTCCCGCTCCGCCCCCTCAGGCGGCCAGTGCCGGTGGTACCTGGCGCCCCAGGGCGGCGCGCCAGTCCGCATGGACCTCGGGCACGTCGCTCCAGACCGCCTGATGCAACTGCGACAGCAGGCCCGGTTCTTCGAGGATGCTGTTCTTCTGCTTGTCGGTCAGGGCGTCCGGTCCATCCTTCAAGGCGGTGCGCACCAGCTTCTCGCGCAGGTGCTGCGTCAGCTGCGGCACTTGCGGATGCGCATGTGCCGTGGCACACACCAGGGCATTGAAGCAAGGATCGACCACGGCTTCGACGAAGCCCGGCAGCGGCGGCGTCTCGGCGTGATGGCGCACGGTCTCGCGCAGCTCGAACGGTGGCGAGGTTTCTTCCGGGATCTTGAACAGACCCGCACGACGGAAACCGCGGCCATACGTGACCCGCGACGACAGCACCGACACCGGCACCGACACGGCCAGCGAACCGGCAATGGGAATGAGCCAATAGATGAAGGACGGGTTGAGCCAGTACACCAGCGCGCCCCAGGCCACGCCCAGCACCGAATGCCAGCCATGACGGCGCACCGCCTCGCCCCAGCCGGTTTCATTGTCGGCCCGTGGCGGCGACTTCCAGCCGGCATTCCAGCCGAGGAAGGCACCCAGCACGAAGCGCGTATGGAAGAGCATGCGCACCGGGGCCAGCGCCATCGAGAACAGCAGTTCGATCAGCATGCTCACCAGCAGCGCCAGCGCGCCACCGAAACCGCGCGCGCCCTTCACCGCAAACAGCAGCACCGCCAGGATCTTGGGCAGGAACAGGATGGTCGCGGTGGCCGAGACCAGCGCCAGCGCCTTTTCCGGATGCCATTCCGGCCAGATCGGGAACAACTGGCGCGGCGCCGTGAAGTACTGCGGATCGATCAGCGTATGCGCCGCCAGCAGCACGGTGGAGAGGATCAGGAACAGCCCCCACAGCGGTGCAGAGACATACGCCATCACACCGGTGACGAACACCGCACGATGCACCACGTGCATGCCGCGCGCCAGGAACAGCCGGAAATTCATCAGGTTGCCCTGGCACCAGCGGCGGTCGCGGCTCAGCTCATCGAGCAGGTTGGGCGGCATTTCTTCGTAGCTGCCGTCCAGGTCGTAGGCGATCCACACCGACCATCCGGCACGGCGCATCAGCGACGCTTCCACGAAGTCGTGCGACATGATCGGCCCGGACAGGTTGCCCTTGCCCGGCAGCGGCGCCAGCGCGCAGTGCTTCATGAAGGGCTGCAGGCGGATGATGGCGTTGTGGCCCCAGAAGTGGGATTCGCCCAGTTGCCAGTAGTGCAGACCCGCCGTAAACAATGGCCCGTACACGCGCGTGGAAAACTGCTGGATACGCGCATACAGCGTATCGCGCCCGGCCGCACGGGGCGCGGTCTGGATGATGCCCGCGCCGGGATGGGCTTCCATCAGGCGCGTCAGCTTGGTCAGGCATTCGCCGGTCATGACACTATCGGCGTCCAGCACCACCATGTATCGGTAGTCGGCGCCCCAGCGGCGGCAGAAGTCGTCCAGGTTGCCACTCTTGCGCTTGACGCGGCGGCGGCGATGGCGATAGAAGATGCGCCCGAAGCCGCCCGTCTCGCGGCACAGGCGATCCCATGCGGCGGTTTCGGCGGCGCAGATGTCGGCCTCGCCGCTGTCGCTCAGGATGAAGAAATCGAAATGCCGGATCTGCCCGGTGCGTTCCAGCGACTCGTAGGTCGCGCGCAGGCCGGCGAAGACACGGGCCACATCCTCGTTGCAGATGGGCATGACGATGGCCGTGCGCGCCTCGGGTGCAATCTCGGTATTGCCGGCCTTCTCGTGCGAGATCAGGTACTTGTCGTCACCACGCATCAAGACCAGGAAGCCCGTCATGGCCGTCCAGAACCCCGCCGAGACCCAAAGGAACAGCAGCCCGAACAGGAACAGCACCACCATCTCCAGCGGCTTGGTGCCGTGGTACGGCAGCACGTCGCTCATGAAATAGGTGGCCATCGAAGTCTGCAGCACCATCAGCACCAGGAGCGTAATACGGCGGATGTTGCCGGTGTGCTGCCAGTGGCCCTTGGGATCGGGGGCCTCGGACTGGTCCAGGTGGTCTTCGATGTAACGCGGCTCGTCATCCACGGGCGGTGCGGCTTCGACCACCTTGGCGCGGCCCTTGCGGGCGCGACGCCAGCGGCTGGGGCGACGTTCCAGGCGGCGGTTTTCTTCTTCCACCCAGCGCGCAAACGGATTCAGCTCGCCCCAGGGACGCGGCACCATGGACTTGCGATGCAGGGGTGGACCGACCGGAATGCGCGGCTGGCCGCGCTCCTGACCGATGGGCGGCACGGGCGCACCCTGCACCGCCTGCGCAGCTTGTGCCGCAGGCACCGGTGCCGGCTGGGCGGCGGGATAGATCAGGCGCAGGCGCGCATCGACCGACGCTTGCGCTGCGGCCGGCGCGAGGCTGGCATCGCGGCCGGAGGCCTCGGCCAGTACGCGGTGCAGGTCGGCGACCGGATCGCCGGAGCCGATCGCTCCCGCCCGCGCGGCCAGGTCCTGGCGTTGCTCAGGCGACAGCGGCAGGCGCGCGAGGTAATCCTCAAGCGCCTGCGAGGCTGCCGAAGTCTGCCTTAGTTGGGGGGTAATATGTAGCTCCACGTTTCAGACAAGGTTGTGCCGCCATTGGCATTGCGCAGGAAACCGCGCAGCTCGACAGGCTTGTTTTCTTCCAGACGGCGCAGCTTGACTTCCACACGCCAGCCACCGGTCACGTCATTCTTGCGGGTGGTCACGCTGGCCAGCTTGCCATTGGCATCGGCCTCGACCACACCTTCCACCCGCGCATTGGCGGGTAGCTTCTTGAGATTGCCGCCATCGAAGTCGATCGCCAGCTGCTGTACCTCGTCCGGCTTGCCGTCCTGCCTGGGACGATAGCCGTGGCCGAACAGGGTCTGCGTGACGAAGGCCAGCGGCGGACGCTTCTCGTTGTCCTTCTGCCAGGACAGGCGATATTCCACGTTCAACGGCTGGCCCGGCTTGGGCAGCGTATTGGGAATCCAGTAGGCGACGATGTTGTCGTTGGTCTCATCGGGCGTGGGAATCTGCACCAGCTCCACGCGGCCCGAACCCCACTTGCCCTTGGGCTCGACCCAGGCACTCGGACGGGACTGGTAGTTGTAGTCCAGGTCTTCGTAGTGCGAGAAATTGCGGTCGCGCTGCATCAGGCCAAAGCCCAGCGGATTGTCGAAGGAGAACGAGGTCACCAGCAGGCGCTTGGGGTTCACCAGCGGACGCCACAGCCATTCGCCGGTCCCCGACTGCATCGACAGGCCATCCGAATCATGCACTTCCGGACGGAAATCATCGGCCGGACCGGGCTGGTTCTCGCCGAAGAGGAACATGCTCGTCAGCGGCGCAATGCCCAGCTTGGTGACATTGCTGCGCAGGTAGAGCTGGGCCTTGACGTCCATGACGGTATCGACGCCCGGCTTCAACACGAAGCGATAAGCCCCGGTGGCACGCGGCGAATCCAGCAGCGCATAGATCACCAGTTCCTTGGCCTCGCCGGAAGGACGCTCCAGCCAGAACTCGGTAAAGCGCGGGAATTCCTCACCCGAATAGAGCGCGGTATCGATGGCCAGGCCGCGCGCCGACAGGCCGTAGCTCTGTCCTTTGCCCATCGCGCGGAAGTAGCTGGCACCGTGGAAGGTGAGCACGTCATCCTTGACCTTGGGCGAATTGAGCGGGAAGCGGATACGGAAACCCGCAAAGCCGATATTGCGCAAGGTGCGCGGATCGATGCTGCGGTTGGCGCTGTAATCGAACAGGGCCGGGCTGAAATGGATCTCGCGCACGGCATCGCCGACGACTTCATTGACCTTGACCGGCTCGGTATAGCTGGCGCCGAGGTGGATGAAGGACAGCTCGAAGGGCAGCTTCTGCGCACGCCAGTAGGACTTTTCATCGCGGAAGTAGATCTGGCTGGCCTGCTCGTAGCTCAGGTCCTTGAGCGACTTGGGCAGATCATCGTCCGGTTTCTTGTACGATTTGCCGGCCAGCGCCTTGGCGCGGGCGGCCACGGTGTTGAAATCGAAGGCCAGCGCAGCCTGCGGCAAGGCCAGCGCCAACAGACCCGCCAGGGCCGCCGGTGCGGCAAGACGGCGCCACCAGGTCAATCGGGCGGCGCTGCGCATGGAATCAGGTCCGTCGCCAGGCCGTGAGGTGGTGTGAAGCAGCATTATTGTTTTGTCTGACATGCAATTTTCTGGTTGATTGCCCCGGCAGACACTGAGCTCAGCGCCGCATCGGAAAGCAGGCGCTAGTTTACCCAAATGTGGCCGGGATTGTTCGCTAGTTCATATGGAGATGGCACGCTTGCAGAAGGAATGGCCCTTGGGGCGATGTTTCATGCAAGAAACTTCATCCGACCGCAAACCCGGCATTGGCGGGCGCAAGCGGCCAGCCGGTTCACGTATAAGGGCAGATGGCGCTGTATAAAGTTCCGTGCCGCAGCATGGCTGCTGTAACATTATGTTTTTCGCACCTTGCAGCCGGCCCCTTGCGGGCCTGCTTCATTACCCTCCGCACACAGATTCCCGCATGACCACTGCTTCCGGCCCGCTCACCATCGTCGTCGCCACCGACCTCAACAACGGCATCGGCATCCGCAACACCCTGCCCTGGCATCTGCCGGAAGACCTGGCGCACTTCAAGCGCACCACCTCGGGGCATGCCATCCTGATGGGCCGCAAGACCTTTGAATCGATCGGTCGTCCCCTGCCCAACCGGCGCAACATCGTCATCACCCGCAATGCCGACTGGCAACACGCGGGCGTGGAGACCGCCACCTCGCTGCAGCAGGCGGCCGCGCTGGCGCAGGGTGCGCCGGCCTTCATCATCGGCGGGGCGCAGATCTATGCGGAAGCCCTGCCGCTGGTGGACCGTCTCATCATCACCCGCATCGACAAGGCGTTCGATTGCGACGCTTTCTTCCCGGCCCTGGACGAGGCCCTGTGGCAGGAAACGGCGCGCGAGGCTCACCGGTCCGAAACTTCCGGATTGGACTACGCTTTTGTGACATACGAAAGACGTTGAAACGGACTTGGCGGCAGGCTGTTGTTTTTTCCCTTTTTTTGCTTGCAGTGCGCACCTCTTTAGCGCAGTTGCCGCGCACGCGGCGCGCATATCTGCGACAATCCCGCTTTCATTTTTCCGGCGCGCAAGCACTGCCAGCCCAGGCGCTTTTCTTTTGACCCCCTGCGCGCGTGTGCCGCCCCGGCTGCCCGTGCGCAAAGCCTGGAGAAATCCATGAAATTCCGATTCCCCATCGTCATCATCGACGAAGACTTCCGCTCCGAAAACACCTCCGGCCTGGGCATCCGCGCCCTGGCCGACGCCATCGAAGCCGAAGGCATGGAAGTGCTGGGCGTGACCAGCTATGGCGATCTGGCCCAGTTCGCCCAGCAGCAGTCGCGCGCCTCGGCCTTCATCCTGTCCATCGACGATGAAGAAATGGGCGCCGGCTCGGACGAAGAAACCGACTTCGCCCTCAAGGCCCTGCGTGCGTTTGTGAGCGAAATCCGTCACAAGAACGCCGACATCCCCATCTACCTCTACGGTGAAACCCGCACCTCGCGCCACATTCCCAACGATGTGCTGCGCGAACTGCACGGTTTCATTCACATGTTCGAAGACACACCGGAGTTCGTGGCCCGCCACATCATCCGCGAAGCCAAGTCCTATCTGGATGGCCTGGCGCCGCCGTTCTTCCGCGCCCTGGTCGATTACGCGCAGGATGGCTCCTATTCCTGGCACTGCCCCGGCCACTCCGGCGGCGTGGCCTTCCTGAAGTCGCCCGTGGGCCAGATGTTCCACCAGTTCTTCGGCGAACGCATGCTGCGCGCCGACGTCTGCAATGCCGTGGAAGAACTCGGCCAGCTGCTGGACCACACCGGCCCGGTGGCCAACTCCGAACGCAATGCGGCGCGCATCTTCAATGCCGACCACTGCTACTTCGTCACCAACGGCACCTCGACCTCCAACAAGATGGTCTGGCACTCCACCGTGGCGCCGGGCGACATCGTGGTGGTGGACCGCAACTGCCACAAGTCCATCCTGCACTCCATCATCATGACCGGTGCGATCCCCGTGTTCCTGATGCCGACCCGCAATCACCTCGGCATCATCGGCCCGATCCCGCTGGAAGAGTTCACCCTGGAAAGCATCCAGAAAAAGATCGAAGCCAACCCCTTCGCCCGCGAAGCCAAGAACAAGAAGCCGCGCATCCTGACCATCACGCAATCGACCTACGACGGCGTGGTCTACAACGTCGAGACCTTGAAGGACATGCTCGACGGCGAGATCGAGACCCTGCACTTCGACGAAGCCTGGCTGCCGCACGCGACCTTCCACGACTTCTACAAGGACATGCACGCCATCGGCAAGGACCGTCCGCGTGCCAAGAAGTCGCTGATCTTCTCGACCCAATCGACCCACAAGCTGCTGGCCGGCCTGTCGCAGGCCTCGCAGATCCTGGTGCGCGAATCGGAAACCGTGAAGCTCGACGAGGACGCCTTCAACGAAGCCTTCCTGATGCACACCTCGACTTCGCCGCAATACTCCATCATCGCCTCCTGCGACGTCGCGGCGGCCATGATGGAAGCGCCGGGCGGCACGGCACTGGTGGAAGAAAGCATCCTGGAGGCGCTGGACTTCCGCCGCGCCATGAAGAAGATCGATCAGGAATTCGGCGATGAATGGTGGTTCCAGGTCTGGGGCCCCAACACCTTCGCCGCCGATGGCATCGGCGAACGCGAAGATTGGGTCATCAAGGCAGAGGACGACTGGCACGGCTTCGGCAATCTGGCACCGGGCTTCAACATGCTGGACCCGATCAAGGCCACCATCGTCACCCCCGGCCTGGCCCTGAACGGCCAGTTCGGCGAGACCGGCATCCCGGCTTCCATCGTGACCAAGTACCTGGCCGAGCACGGCGTGATCGTGGAGAAGTGCGGTCTGTATTCCTTCTTCATCATGTTCACCATCGGCATCACCAAGGGCCGCTGGAACACCCTGGTGACGGCGCTGCAGCAGTTCAAGGACGACTACGACAAGAACCAGCCGATCTGGCGCATCCTGCCCGAGTTCGCCCAGCGCAACCCGCGCTACGAGCGCCTGGGCCTGCGCGACCTGTGCCAGCAGATCCACGAGACCTACCGCGCCTACGACGTGGCCCGCCTGACCACCGAGATGTATCTCTCGGACATGCAACCGGCCATGAAGCCCTCGGACGCCTTCGCGAAGATGGCCCACCGCGAAATCGATCGCGTCCCCCTGGACGAACTGGAAGGCCGCGTGACTTCGATCCTGCTGACCCCCTATCCGCCGGGCATTCCTCTGCTGATCCCGGGCGAGATGTTCAACAAGACCATCGTCGATTACCTGAAGTTTGCGCGCGATTTCAACGAGAAATTCCCCGGCTTCGAAACCGACGTGCACGGACTGGTCAAGCGCGAAGTCAACGGCCGTCGCGATTACTTCGTGGATTGCGTCAAGCAGTAAGCCTCAGCGCTGCATGTAAAAAAGCCGATGCCTGCGATGGCATCGGCTTTTTTTATCTTCGGCCCGACCTCCCTCCCCCGTTCGCACTGAGTAGCGGCTGCGCCGCGTATCGAAGGTGGTGGCACTCCGCCCGACAGTTACGCAGTCAAAAAGTCCCGAGATAGAAGTAACCCGCCAGTGCCCCGCCAAATAACAACCACAGCGGATGAAGCTTGGTCTTGAGCGCAATGATGGCGGTGGTCGCCGTGATCGCCGCGAGGAAGCCATGCGTGATCGAGGCCTGGGTGATGAGCAGCGCCGAAGCCGCGACCAGCCCGCCAGTGACGGGCAGCAGACCGGCCTGCACATGACGCCGCCAGGGCTTGTCCTTGCACCTCTCCCAGACGTGCAACATGATGACGGTGATGATCGACGACGGCCCGAACTTGGCCAGGCTGGTCACCAGCATCCCCCAGAAGCCGGCCACGTGCCAGCCCACCAGCGTGACCACCATCAGGTTGGGACCGGGCGCGGCCTGCCCCAGCGCGAAGAGCGCGCTGAAATCTTCAGCGCTCATCCAGTGATGCACTTCCACGACCTGGCGCTGCATCTCCGGCAGGATGGTGTTGCCACCACCGAAAGCCAGCACCGACAACTGCGTGAAGATGATGACCAATGCGATCAGGGTCTGGCTCATTGCGCGCCCTCCTTCTTGCCCTCATGCTGCGCGCCCCCACCCTGCGGCTTGGCGGCGAAGCGATCACCGTAGCGGGCGGTGAGGACCACGCTGATGGGCGTCATCACCAGCATCACCCACAACAGCGGAATGCGCAGCAAGGCGATGGCGATGAAGCAGATCACCGCCACACCCGCCAGCACCAGGTTCTTGCGCAGCGGCAGCGCGATCTTCACGGCCATCTGGATCAGCAGACCCGCAGCGGCTGCCGCCAAACCGGCGAACAGATGCTTGACGTTGGGATCATGCTGGAAATGCTGGTAGATCATCCCCAGCAGGATCACCACCACGGAGGGCACGGCGATCAAGCCGGTGATGCCCGCCACCGCCCCCTTCCAGCCTCGGAACTTCATGCCCAGCGCCACCGACAGGTTGATGATGTTGCCGCCGGGCAGGAACTGGCACAGGCCCAGCAGCTCGACGAATTCGGGCTCGCTGAGCCAGCGGCGGCGCTCCACGATCATGCGATGCGCCAGCGGCAGCGCACCGCCGAAGGCCGTCATGCCCAGGCCCAGGAAGCCGAGGAATATTTCTTTGGTAGTGGGAACAGGCCGCTCAGGGGCCAGCAGGTCAGGAGTACTCATCATCATCTCGTGCGAACGCGGCGTGATTGCCGGATGAACGAAAGGCTACGCCTGGGGAGGGTTTTTGTCTAATATATGTCAGACACCCTATCCATATTATTCAGATATGTCACCTTCCATCGATCTGCGCCTGCTGCGCTACTTCATCGCCGTGGCTGAAGAGGGCCACCTGACCAAGGCCGCCGAGCGTATCGGCATCCAGCAGCCGCCACTATCGCAGCAAATCCGCCTGCTGGAGCGCGAGCTGGGCGTGACGCTCTTCAACCGCCTGCCGCGCGGCATGGAGCTTACTGACAGCGGCACCGCCCTGCTCAACGATGCCCGCGCCCTGCTGGCGCAACTCGATACGACGGTGGCCAGCGTGCGCCGCATCGCCGAGGGCAAGATGGGACGCATCGCCGTAGGCTTCACCGAATCGGCATCGCTGCATCCCTTCGTGCATTCGGTGATCCGCGCCTTCCGTGCCGATGCGCCGGACGTGGCGATGACGGTGGAAGAGAGCAACACCAACGAGCTGATCGAAGCGCTGCGTGCGAAGCGGCTTGATCTGGCCTTCGTGCGCTCCCCCGTGGGCGATTCGGGCGGACTGACCATCGAAACCATGCTGGTCGAAGACATGGTGGCCGCCTTGCCCATCGACCATCCGTTATCAGAGCAAGGCAAGCGCAAGAGCCTCGCCCTGCACGCGCTGGCCGAGGAATCTTTCATCATGACGCGCCGCCCCAACGGCCCCGGCCTGTACGACACCATCATCGCCGCCTGCCACGCGGCCGGGTTCTCGCCGCAGGTGATCCAGGAGGCGCGCAAGAATCTCCCCACGCTCTCGCTGGTGGCGGCGGGGGTCGGGGTAGCGATCATCCCGGCATCGATGACGCGGGTCAATGCGGAGGGCGTGGTCTATCTGAAGCTGACCGGCGCACCCGAGCTGAAAGCCCCGCTGCATCTGGCTTACCGGACCGGCAGCATCAGCGGTGCAGCACGGCTGATGCGCGAAGAGGCATTGAAGCTGAGTGCCGGACGCAAGCGACGCTGACTCCGGCAGGCATATTACGGATATATGGCAATGCGTTGATCGATACAAAAATGGCTTCCCGCAGGAAGCCATTTTTTTATTGCGGAAATGATTTATATCGTTTTCAGGTCTTGGGCAGGGTCACGCCATGCTGGCCCTGATACTTGCCGCCGCGATCCTTGTAGGAGGTTTCGCAGATTTCATCGCTCTCGAAGAAGAGCACCTGGGCGCAGCCTTCACCGGCATAGATCTTGGCCGGCAGCGGCGTGGTGTTGGAGAACTCCAGGGTGACGTAGCCTTCCCACTCCGGCTCGAAGGGGGTGACGTTGACGATGATGCCGCAGCGCGCGTAGGTGGACTTGCCCAGGCAGATGGTCAGCACGCTACGCGGGATGCGGAAGTATTCGACGGTACGGGCCAGGGCGAAGGAGTTGGGCGGGATGATGCAGACATCGCCCTTGAAATCCACGAAGGATTTCTCATCGAAGTTCTTGGGATCGACGATGGTGGAATTGATGTTGGTAAAGATCTTGAATTCGTCGGCGCAGCGGATATCGTAGCCATAGGAAGAGGTGCCGTAGGAAACGATCTTGCTGCCATCGGCCGCCAGGCGCACCTGACCGGGCTCGTAGGGTTCGATCATTCCTTCCTGCTCCGCCATGCGGCGGATCCACTTGTCTGACTTGATGGCCATGGTTGTTCGATGTATTCAACTGATTCGGAGAAGTCGGCATTTTACGCGAAAAACGGGCGAAATTGGCCGAATCGGCGCTGCAAGCCGCGCCGGGGCTCGTTGGCTTGTCCAGTTCTTGCGAAAGGGATGGCGCGGCCTGTCAACAACAAAGCGCCCACCGGCAACGCTAACCGCTCATCGGCAGGGATCATCGATCTGCAGTTTTCCATGTCCACGAGCCAGACGCAGAGGCTCACACGCATTCCGGCCCGACGATAGAAAAATGAGCCGGGCAGCATCTCACTGCCAGCCCGCCCTCCCCTCTACTCCCCTCCACTAGGAAATTTCGCATGGCAGATTCGGCCCCTGCTTAGTCCTTAATTTCATAAACTATTTTGCGCAGGCATTTGCCGATACGGAGATTGCTGCGGCCCTTGATGCGGATGAAGCGCAAAGCACATTCAGCGCATCGCAGGAAGGGCCATCCACATCGTTTAATGCCAGCCAGCTGCGAGCGTCGATATCGTCACACCGTAATGGGCAAACAAGGAATCCCTCCGCATGAATTCACCAGAACCATCTGTTGCCGCGCAAAACACGCCGCCACCAGGGCGCGGTCGGTGGGTCGTGGTGTTGCTCGCTGCGATGTTGCTGACCTTGCTGGGGCTGTTCTGGCTCTATCTTGAAGCGGTCAACGCCAGCTTGTGGGGATTTGGCCCGCGAGAACTGGCGATTGCGCAATACACGCCCAAGGACGTGGTAGGCGACCTGGGCGGCATGAAGGTGGTTATCCCACGCGGTGTGGCAGAACTGGTCGAGTACGACGACGACCCGACCTGGGGTGAAAAACGCAAAGGCCCTCGCCCCGTCAGAACCTTCGATTCCAGACTGGCCAGCTTCGGCTTTTATGTTCGTTACCCGGATGGAGCGACTTTCGCTGATCCCGAGATGCGCAAGGACTATGAGAAATATGGCACGCGCGAAAGGGCGTTCAATCATGGAATCCGGGGTGGTGATCTATGGCTCAGACCAGGAGTCTCATCGGGGAAATTTTATTCACGAGATGGCTTTCTCGATAGGATCTCGGTGAAACTTGATGCCCCGATTGGAAGGCCCTGGTGGCAAAAATTCGACAAGCTTCCCCACAAAGAGCACGGGCTGACGGTCTATCGAGTCAAGGGAATTGAAGCGGAATTGGCAGACCCTCAAAAGAAACTGGATTTCATGGTCAAGGACGTCTACATCCATCGCGACAAAACAGGCAAGGTGAAGACCTACATCGATTGCCATCCTAAGGAATGGCATTCCTCCGCGTGCAAGCAGTCATGGAGTCTGGAAGATGACGGAGTACATGCAGAGGTCTATGTGGCCTACGGTCCCGAGAAGCGAAAAAACTGGCGCGAAATACAAAAGATGATCACGCAAACGCTATTGGGTTTCCGCGCAGCGCCAAACGGCGATGCTTCCTCCACCGAACCGGCGCTCAAGAATTTGTGAGCGTCGATTTCCAACCATTCACCGACAAGCAGGGGCCACTTCACATGCATTCACCAGAACCATCTGTTGCCGCGCAAAACACGCCGCCACCAGGGCGCGGTCGGTGGGTCGTGGTGTTGCTCGCTGCGATGCTGCTGACCTTGCTGGGGCTGTTCTTGCTCTATCTTGAAGTGGTCAACGCCAGCTTGTGGGGATTTGGCCCGCGAGAACTGGCGGTTGCGCAATACACGCCCAAGGACGTGGTGGGCGACCTGGGCGGCATGAAGGTGGTTATCCGCAACGGCCTCATGCAGGGCTACAACGAACAGGGCATCGCCAACCTGATCAAGGGCGGTCGGGGCGTGATCATCGCCGTGAATGCGGGCAAGTTGTGGGGTGACAGCGCCTACGTGGACGGCGGCGGCGTCAACCACGTGGTGACCGTGACCGGCGTGGCCTGCGATGCGGCCACCGGCGCCATCAACGGCTTCTATATCGCCGACTCGGGCCGAGGCCTGGTCAGTGACATGACGCGCTATCTGTCGCTGGACGAATTCCGCCGCGATGCCAACGTGGCCAATGCCTACAGCATCTATACCATCGACCCGATCAAGCTGCGCAACGAGAACATCGACGGCACCGGCAACGAACTGGCCAACATCATCACCGGCAACCGGGGGGACAACATCCTTACCGGTGGCCGTGGCAATGACACCATCATCGGCCAGGCCGGCAACGACACCTATCGCTTCAGCCGGGGTGATGGCGTCGATACCATCATCGACAGCGATACCACGCAGGGCAATCTCGATGTACTGGAACTGGCGGACATCCATCAGCAAAACCTGTGGTTCAGGCATGTAGGCGACGATCTGCAGATCGACGTGATGGGCACGGCGGACCAGATTGTCGTCAAGGGCTGGTACGGCACAGGCGCACAGGAAAGCACCGGCCGCATCGAACGCATCAGGACCGCCGATGGCCTGAGCCTGCACGATACCGATGTGGAGCAGTTCGTCCAGGCCATGGCCGGCTTCGCTGCACCCTCGGCTGCGCAGACCAGCTGGACCAACGGCCAGACCAGCAATGGCCGCATCCTGATGAGCGTGACGCATTGATCCACGGCAGCGGCGGCAGCTCATCCGTCTGAAGGCGGAACCTGCTGCTGCCTGCTCCCCACCGCGCCGGCATTGCACCACCGCCCTCTTCATCCAGACCCATCCTGCAAAGAACATCAGCGTGAACAAGCAAGAGCATCAACCTGACAATCCCGATAGCGGGCTGCTGTGCCTGCTCATGATGGCCAGGCTGCACGACATCGCGGCAGATCCGCACCAGTTGCAGCATGAATTCGGCCCGGAGCCCTTCAGCCTGCAGACCATGCTGCTGGCAGCCAAAAAACTGGGGCTGTCCGCCCGCTGCGTACGGCAGAACCCGGACCGCCTGGATCGGGTGCCGTTACCGGCCATCGCCATGGACCGTGACGGCAAATTCTTCCTGATCGGAAAAATCGACCGCAGCCAATCCATCTGGCGCATTCTGGTGCAACGCCCTGGTGAACGGCCGGCAATCATGCTGCGTCCCGACTTCGACCAATGCTGGAGCGGACAGATGATCTTCATGACCAGCAAGGCAAGCTTTGCCGGGACCATGAGCAAGTTTGATTTCACCTGGTTCATCCCGGCCGTGGTCAAGTATCGCAAGGCGCTGGGGGAAGTGCTGTTGATCTCGCTGGTGCTGCAGCTTATCGGCTTGTGTACCCCGCTGTTCTTTCAGGTGGTGATGGACAAGGTGCTGGTCAATCACGCCATGAAGACGCTCAACGTGATCGCCATCGGGCTGATCGCGGCAACCCTGTTTGAAGCCATCCTGGGCGGCATCCGGACCGCCCTCTTTGCCCATACGAGCAGCAAGATCGATGTGGAGCTGGGTTCCCGATTGTTCGCGCACTTGCTGAGCCTGCCCATCACCTATTTCCAGTCGCGGCGCGCGGGCGACTCCATCGCGCGCATCCGCGAGCTGGAGAACATCCGCTCCTTCCTGACCGGCAATGCCATGACCCTGCTGCTGGATCTGGTCTTCTCCTTCGTCTTCCTCGGCGTGATGCTGTGGTACAGCGTGACCCTCTCCCTGATCGTGCTGGTGTCGATTCCCCTGTACCTGGGCCTGTCCTTTGTGTTCACCCCCATCCTGCGGGCCAGGCTGGACGACAAGTTCAACAAGAGCGCGGAAAACCAGGCCTTTCTGGTGGAGTCGCTCACCGGCATGGATACGATCAAGTCCCTGGCCGTCGAGCCGCGCTGGCAGCAGAAGTGGGACAAGCAGTTGGCCGCCTATGTCAGCGCCGGGCTCAGCACGGCCAACATCGGCCTGCTGGCAAGCGGCAGCGTCAGCCTGGTGAGCAAACTGGTCACGGCCGCCATCATGTGGCTGGGCGCCACTCTGGTGATCGACCAGCAGCTTACGGTCGGCGAACTGGTGGCGTTCAATATGCTGGCGGGTCAGGTGGCCGCGCCCGTGCTGAGGCTGGCCCAGTTGTGGAACGATTTTCAGCAGGTCGGGATCTCGATGAAGGAAGCGCACGACGAGGGCATCAACGCCAGCAGGCAAATGGAAGCTGCGCTCCAGGATCAGCGTCGCGCCGGTGAGCATAGCAAGTTGCTCAAGCTGGTGGCGCCGGTGAGCGGAACGGTGCAGCAACTCAATACGCACACGGTCGGAGGCGTGGTGCCGGCGGCCCAGCCGCTCATGCAGATCGTTCCGCAAGAAGCCGCCGTCGAGGTGGAAGCTTTTTTGGACAACAAGGATATCGGCTTCGTCGAGGTCGGTCAGGACGCCAACGTCAAGATAGAAGCCTTCGACTACACCAAATACGGTACCGTCCCGGCAACGGTAAGGCATGTCTCGCACGACGCCATTGAAGACGAGAAGCGCGGCCTGATCTACGCCAGCAAGATCGTACTGGCCCGCGATACGCTCACGGCAGATGGCCGCAGCCTGCAGCTTTCTCCCGGCATGTCGGTCACGGTCGAGATCCGTACAGGCACACGCCGGGTCATCGAGTACGTGCTCTCTCCTTTGATTCGCCACCAGCGGGAGTCACTCAATGAACGTTAGAGCTTTTTCCACATTGCTCGTGGCAGCGGTGCTGACATCGGTTGCCCACACGACTCACGCACGGGAATGGCTGGAGCGGGCTGCGACGCCGATTGACGATCCCTTGCTGGCCCGCCCACCGGAACTGGACGAGGGCAAATTGCTCCCGGGTGACGCCCAGCCGCTGGCTTGTGATGGCCGCACTGCCGTACCGGCCGGGCCGCTCAGCTTGGGGGATGCCGTCGACCTGGGCTTGTGTCACCACGCCCAAGTGAGGGCCGCATGGGCGCGCATCAAGGTGCAGGCGGCGCAGAAGGGCGAAGCGAGCGCGGCCTATCTGCCCAGCATCAACGCCGGACTGCGCTATCAGCAAGAACGCGTACGCCAGCCTGATGCGCTGCTGCCGCTGGACAGCCAGCGCAAGACCCGCTCGCAGTACTACACGCTGACCTGGCGCCTGTTGGACTTCGGTGGCAGGAGCGCCAACCTGCGCGCCGCCGATGCCTTGCTCGACGCCGCGCTGGCCAGTCATGACGCCATCTTGCAGAAGACCATGACCAGCGTCATTGCGGCCTATTACGAAGTGCAGACCGCCGGCGCCAATCGCCAGGCGAGAGAACTGAACGAACGCCTGACACGCCAGATCATGGAGACCACCCACAAGCGCGCCGAACGGGGCATGGCGGCCCGTTCGGACCTGCTGCAAGCGCAGACTTCCTTGTCCAAGGCGGAGCTGGAACATGCGCGTGCCATCGGCCAGCATGAAAAGGCCCTGGTCAGCTTGTCGGTCTCATTGGGACTTCGAGGGCAAGGGCCACGCCTGCAAGTGCCCATCGACAGTCCCGATTCGGTCATCGAGGCCGGTCAGATCGCGCAGGATCTGGTGCAATGGATGGAGACGGCGCGCCAGCAACATCCGGCCTTGCTGGCATCGAGGGCACAGCTGGCATCGTCGCGCGAGAAGCTGGCGGCCACGCGCGCCGAGGGCTTGCCCAGTCTGGATTTTTCTCACGGGTACTACGTCAACGGACGTCCCAATCAGGGGAGTTCGGGCACGCAAACACGCGAGACGGTGAGCGCACTGTCCTTGAACTTCCCGCTCTTCGACGGCTTCTCCCACACTTACAAGGTACGCAACGCACAGGCGCAGATCGACCTGAAGGAAGCCGAACTGCTCGACGCCGAGGGACAGGTCATCAGCGAACTGGCCAATGCATACGCAGAAAATGAGGCCGCCCAACGCAATCTGGTATCGTCCCGGCGTCTGCTGGAAAGCGCAAGGATGGCGCTGGACGACGTTCAGCGCAAATATGAACGCGGACTCAGCGACATCATCGCCATCCTCAATGTACAGGCTGCACTGGCCGATGCAAGCCAGGAGCGCATCCGCGCCCTGGCCGAATGGCGTTCAGCACGATTGAGGCTGCTGGCTGGCGCCGGGGAATTGGGACGTACGCGGGTCGCTGAACAGGGCAAGTAAGCTGGAGCGATCAGCGCATGACGGACGCTAACGGTTTTCACCGTTGCATGCTCTCCCACACCTTCTGCAAGCGCTTCACCGACACCGGCATGGGCGTCTTCAGTTCCTGCGCATGGAGCGAAACATGCGCAGCTCCTCCAGCAGGCTGAGCATCGTCGCCAGTTCAGAAACTACCACATCCTGAAGACCGTGCCGCAGTGATCCAGCAGTGGGAAGCGCTCATCCTTGTGACGGCGTATCCCGCCGCTGCCCCCTATCCAGCCGCATCCTGCGAAGAACACCAGCGCGAACAACTTAGAAAATCACTCGGTGCGCTCCACCGACTTTGGCACGCTCGATAGCGGATCTCTATTCCAGCAAATGACGGCAGGGCTGCATGAGACAGCTCTGGTTCTACATCACCTTCGATACGATCTTGGCCGGCCATCCTTCGGCATCGATACAGTTCACCAGCGAAAAGAAGACACTCCTATATACAGCCATAGGATCTCTAGCGGCATGGAGTCAGGCTCGAAGAGCTTGAAGACGACATCACATCTTTGCGCCAATTACACGCGCAGATCCGTCTCGTAAATCTCTCGAAAACTATCTGCGCTTTTGCTCGGCTACCCGAATATTTTCCCCGGCGGGAAAGAATGAAAAACCGCCGTAAAGAGTTCGAACAGTTTCGATAGCGATCAGCGAGCGCAGAGAGTCTAATGCCAGCAAGCAGGCAATCAAGTCCCCTTATCGAGCCAGAAAAAGTCGCTAAATGAGTAGGCAAAAACTTAGAATCGTCACGAGTTCAGGAATTGATATGACCAACAAAATGCGAGGCCTGTTATTGGCGGCGCTATTGACGTACAGCCACTGTGCATCGGCAGATTTACCGCTGACAATTGAAGACCTGACCACAGAAAAAGGTAAGGTCAAGATTGATGTATCACTGGCGTATTCCAATAGTGACAGGCAAGGCGTATTCACTGGCGAGCCAATCATCATTCAGACAGGAGAAAGCTCATTTATTACTTTACCGGCATTGATCGGGGAGAGTCGCGGCAACAACGATTCGTTGGTAAGCACGCTAGGGTTTCGCTACGGATTAACTAACAAAACCGAGATTTTCTTCCGCACCTCATATCTGCATAGCAGCACGAGAAATAGAGATCTATCCAGAACGACCACTGACAGCACAAGCCGTTTTTCCGATGCTTGGGCAGGTATCAACTATCAAATCAAAGAAGACGACCGTACTCCGGCGTTGATAGGCTTTTCGGAGATCGCCCTGCGCGAAAGGCATACAAGAAGCAGCAGTTCTTTCCATTCTGCCCTGCTGGGTTTTACTGCATACACAGCGCTTGACCCTATCGTTTTCTCTCTCACCAGTGCTTATCGCTTCAACCAAAGCCGCAAAGATGGTGATCAGGACTACAAACCCGGCAACTTTTTATTGATCCACCCTGGCATCGCGTTTGCCGTCAACGATCGCATCACTTTGACAACCGGTATGCAGTGGACCAATCGTCAAGCGGATAAATGGGATGGAAAGGCTCAAGGATTCCGACGTACAAGCAGCGCCTTGTTACTTGGCGTGGGATATGGCATTTCAAAAGCAAGCGCCATCAACATCACTCTTAAATCCAATGTCTCAGGTTCAAACGAGGCAGACCTGAGGCTCAATTGGCTGCATACGTTCTGATGCCTGCCGGTTGAAATCCTGCCTTGATCTCCCCCTAAGGATAGATATGAAATTTAATCAGATTATTGTGTTATGCGTCCTGACTGTCAGCATGGCTCAGCCTGTCTACGCGAATGAAGTCGCATCAGAGACATTGCCTCAATTCACAACGAAAGACACTGAAATCCTATTTGACAACGATACAAAGTCAATGCAATTGGCAGCGCTTTCACCTCAAGAAATGAAAGAAACTGAGGGAGCTTTCGTGAACTTCGCACTTGGTGGAGCCGCAGGATTCGGCGTCTATGCTGTAAGTAATTTACTCACGCATCAGCCAATTACCTGGCAAGGCTCATTATATTCATTCGGCACCGGGGCACTTACAGGTGGAATGGGTGGTGCGTTAATACGTGCATCTGGAGGCGGCCTTGCCGGACAGATCGCTTGGCGCCCCAATATCCATGCAGCAAACTTTGGCTTCTCGCAATACAGCCGATACCGCGGTTGGTAACTGACCTCGAAGGATGAGATGAGTCGTGAATTCATCTCATCCCTTAGGAGAACCTATGAGCTTGATAATTGAATTGGCAGGTATGTTGGGCGGCATGCTGGCGGAATATTCCGCGCAAAAGAAATGGGGTAAGGTCAAAACATTTTTTTTGACGAGTGCTACTTTTTTCGCTCTTTCTTTGGTCAATCTTCTTGTTTTTGAACATGGAATCGGGGTACTTTTGGCCATCTCAGGGTCAGCCATATTAGGGGTAAGTCTCGGCCTTTTTTTTGTACTGACCATTTATATACATGAAAAAACCAAGAAGTAAGAAGCTCTACTCTTTGAGAACCGACGCACTTGCATGCATCCTTTCTCTGACCAGCCTCTTTGCCCCCAGCTCTGCTTTCTCTTTAGACCTGCCCGGTTATTTAGGAAAGAAAAATCCGCCTGACAGCATTCTTCTGCTGAACACGCATACTGCCCAAATCAGCATTGCCATCAGAAGCTGGAAGAGCCTACGCGATGTAGATGTAGTCAAGCAAGACTTCGACTACTCGTGTAGTGCGGCATCCCTGGCAACCTTACTCAACGGGTTTTACGGCCAGTCTCTCACTGAGGAGTCTTTGCTCAAGGCGATGGACAAGGGCGACTTGAAGGCATCTTTCGAAGACATGCAAAAGATACTGCCGAGATTCGGATTCAAGGCGCAAGGATTTGCTGCAAGTTATGAGCAACTGGTCAAGCTCAAAGCGCCAGTCGTGGTTTATCTCAAACACCGCAAGGATGATCACTTTTCGGTTCTGCGCGGCATCAATGAAAACACGGTCTGGCTAGCAGATCCCAGCCTCGGAAACAGAACCTACAGCAAGGCCCAATTTCTAGAGATGTGGCACACGAGGAACGACAAGGAACACGAAGAATTATCCGGAAAGATTCTGGCCATTTTGCCGCTCGACAGTGAGGCATCAACAGACCCAGACTTCTTTTCAAAGAATCCGCGTCGGCAGAGTAGCCAAGCAGTTGAACAACCGAAATTCCGGGTGCTCCCATAAGCACCACTGGGATAGACCTCGGGTGGGATGAAAAGAAAATCCATATATCCCGCTCATCCTCACCGCTGCATGCTCTCCCACACCTTCTGCAAGCGCTTCACCGACACCGGCATGGGCGTCTTCAGTTCCTGCGCATAGAGCGACACGCGCAGTTCCTCCAGCATCCAGCGGAACTCGGTCATCTTGGGATCGACCCGGCCGGCGCGGTCCTTGAGGGCGCGCTGGTAAGGCAGCGCCACCGAATTCCACTCTGCCATCAGGCGCGTATCGCGGGCCGGATCGGCGCGCAGCTTGTCCAGCCGCACGTTGATGGCCTTGAGGTAGCGCGGATAGTGGCTGAGGTTGCCGTAATCCGTTTCCGCCACAAACCGCTTGCCCACCAGTTGCGACAACTGCGCCTGCATGTCAGCCGCAGCGGCCGCATGCGCCTTGATGCCCTGCAGCTTTTTGGGCAGCGCGTGGTACTCGGCCAGAACCTGGCCGCACAGGCGCGCGATTTCGTTGACCAGCAAACCCAAACGCGCCTTGCCTTCATCGCGGCGGCGGCTGAATTCATCGGCATTGCGCGGCAGCGGGTCTTGCAGGAAGGCGCGTTCCAGTCCGGCATTGAGGATCTGTTCACGTAATTCTTCCTGCGAACCCAGCGCCATGAATTGCATGCCCATCTGCTGCAGGCCCGGAATATTCTTCTCCAGGTACTTCAGCTGCTCCTTCATCTGCAAGGCAAAGAGCCGTCGCAGACCGGCGTAATGGAAACGCGCTGCCTCGGCCGGATCGTCGAAGACTTCCAGATCGCAATGAGTCTTGCGATCCACCAGCGCGGGGAAACCGATCAACGTCTGCGCCTGCTTGCCACTGCCGCGCGTGATCTCCAGCAGCTCGGGCAATTCGCCGAAGCTCCAGCTGGTGAGATTGCTGTACTCCCCCACCGACGCTGGCGCAGCCGGTGCCGCGCTGGCCCCACCAGCCTTGCCCGAGGCAGTCGCAGGCGCAGTTGCCGCGCTGTCCTCGTCCTCGCGCGGCGCGATGGCCACCTGCTCGGCCAGCTTCTGGAACTGCTGACGTGCCTGGCCGCCGAATTCGGCTTGCAGCGCGGCGAGGTTGCGTCCCATCTCCAGCTGGCGTCCATGCTCGTCGACGATCTTGAAGTTCATCGCATGATGGGCTGACAGCGTTTCCTGCTTGAAGTCGCTGGGCTTGACCAGAATCGTGATCTGCTCGCGGATGTCGGCAATGATGGCGTCGATCAGGTTGCCCCGGCCGAAGGTCTTGCGCTCTTCCATGCGCTCGCAAAAACGCACGGCGTAATCGGGCAGCGGCACGCAGTGACGGCGCAGCTTCTGCGGCAGGGACTTCAACAGCAGATGCACCTTCTCCTTCAACATGCCCGGCACCAACCACTCACAGCGATCGGCCGACACCTGATTGAGCGCATACAGCGGCACGGTGAGCGTGACGCCATCGCGCGCCGCACCCGGTTCGAAGTGATAGCTCAGGGCCATGGCGATGCCGGCCACGTTCATGGTCTTGGGGAAGAGTTCGGTGGTCACGCCGGCCGCTTCGTGACGCATCAGGTCGTCACGGTTCAGGTACAGCAGCTTGGGATCGGCGGCAGTGGCCTCCTTGTGCCACTTCTCGAAATCGACACCATTGCAGATGTCGTGCGGGATCAGCTTGTCATAAAAACCGATGATCAGTTCATCGTCCACCAGCACATCGAGGCGACGCGATTTGTGTTCCAGGTTCTCGATTTCTCGCACCAGCTTCTGGTTGTGCGCGAAGAACGGCGCACGGGTCTCGAAGTCGCCACCGACCAGCGCATCGCGAATGAAAATCTCGCGCGCTTCGGCCGGATTGATCTTGCCGTAGTTGATGCGGCGCTGGCTGTACACCACCAGGCCATAGAGCGTGGCGCGCTCGGAGGCGGTGACCTGGGCGGCGCGCTTTTCCCAGCGCGGCTCGCCCCAGGATTTTTTCAACAGATGGCCGCCCAGTTTTTCCAGCCATTCGGGCTGGATGTTGGCCACGCAGCGCGCATACAGGCGGGCGGTGTCGACCAGCTCGGCCGCCATCACCCAGCGGCCGGGCTTCTTGGTCAGATGCGCGCCGGGCCAGATGTTGAACTTGATGCCGCGTGCGCCCAGGTATTGCGCATCGTCCTCGCTCTTGAAACCGACGTTGCCCAGCAAGCCGGTCAGCAAGGCCAGGTGCAGTTGATCGTAGGTTGCCGGTGCTTCGTTCAGGCGCCAGCCCTGTTCCTTGACGATGGTCAGCAGTTGTGAATGGACATCGCGCCACTCGCGCAGGCGCAGCTGCGAGAGGAAATTCTCGCGACAATGTTCCTGCAACTGGCGATTCGATTTCTTGTGCGCGATGGCATCCTCGAACCACTTCCAGATTTTGAGGTAGCTGACGAACTCGGATTTCTCATCGGCGAATTTCTTGTGGGCGTTGTCAGCGGCATTCTGCGCATCCATGGGCCGGTCGCGCGGGTCCTGCACGGATACCGCTGCGGCGATGATGAGCAGCTCAGTCAGGCAGGCATTGTCGCGGCCGGCCAGGATCATGCGGCCCACGCGCGGGTCCAGCGGCAGACGTGCCAGTTGCTTGCCCAGCGGGGTCAGGCGATTGACGCCGCCCTGCTCTTCCACCGCGCCCAGTTCCTGCAAGAGCTGGTAGCCGTCGGCAATGGCGCGGCCCAGCGGCGGTTCGATGAAGGGGAAGCTCTCCACATCGGTCAGATGCAGCGACTTCATGCGCAGGATGACGGAGGCCAGCGAGGACCGCAGGATCTCGGGATCGGTGAACTTGGGGCGCTGCAGGAAATCCTGCTCGTCATACAGGCGGATGCACACGCCCGCCGCCACCCGGCCGCAACGGCCGGCGCGCTGGTTGGCGGCCGACTGCGCCACCGGTTCGATCTGCAACTGTTCGACCTTGTTGCGGTAGCTGTAACGCTTCACCCGTGCGAGACCGGCATCGACCACATAGCGGATGCCCGGCACGGTCAGTGAAGTTTCGGCCACATTGGTCGCCAGCACGATGCGGCGGGCATTGCTGGTCTTGAAGACGCGCTCCTGCTCCTGCGCGGAGAGGCGCGCAAACAGCGGCAGGATTTCCACGTGCGGCGGATGATGCTTGCGCAGTGCTTCGGCAGCATCGCGAATCTCGCGCTCGCCCGGCAGGAACACCAGCACGTCGCCCGATCCGATGCGGGCCAGTTCATCGACGGCATCGACCACGGCATCCATCAGGTCGCGTTGCTCGCGGTCCTTCTGGGCCTGGCTGGCGCGGCCTTCGGCGCGCGCGCGGGCCTGTGCCACTTCGGTGGAGACGCCGCTGCGGTCGGCATTGTCGATGGGACGATAGCGAATCTCCACCGGATACAGACGGCCCGAGACCTCGATCACCGGTGCAGGCACGATCTCGCCCTTGACCTCGCGGCCGAAATGGCGGGCGAAGCGGTCGGCATCGATGGTGGCCGAGGTGATGATGATCTTCAGGTCCGGGCGTTTCGGTAGCAGCTGCTTCAGGTAGCCCAGCAGGAAATCGATGTTGAGGCTGCGTTCATGCGCCTCGTCGATGATGATGGTGTCGTACTGGCGCAAGAGCGGATCGGTCTGCGTCTCGGCCAGCAGGATGCCGTCGGTCATCAGCTTGATCCACGCGCCCTTGGAAAGGGTGTCGTTGAAACGGACCTTGTAGCCCACCAGCTCGCCCGGCGGCGAATTCAATTCCTGCGCGATGCGCTTGGCGGTGGAGGAGGCAGCGATACGGCGCGGCTGCGTGTGGCCGATCAGGCCCTTCTCGCCACGGCCCAGCTCCAGGCAGATCTTGGGTAGCTGGGTGGTCTTGCCGGAACCGGTCTCGCCGCTGACGATGATGACCTGGTGCGCCCGCAGGGCCTCGGCGATCTCGTGGCGGCGGCCGGAGACGGGCAGCTCTTCCGGGAAGGTGACCGGGGGCAGCGGATTGCGTACGGGCGGCGCGGCCTCGGCGGCAGGCTCGGTGCGGCGGGGGCCGCGTGGCTCGCGCGGGCCGCGCGCACGGTCCTGTTGCGGTTTCTGCTGCGGCAGGGCGCCTGGGGGAGTGTTGGGTGCTTTGGTAACGGACATGAGGCCGACATTATACCTGCCACCGCCCGCCCGGTCAGGCTGCGTGCGGCTGGACGGCCGATGGTGCAGGTCTGGGCGAAGGCGGCCGGTCGCATGGACCGGCTTTGCAACATCCTTGCAAGAAATCTGCCCTCCAGCGGCCCGCAAACCTGCGCCCCGCCGCGACGGTGGTTATAATGCGCGTCATGGAAAAACAGACCGAATTCGTCAACTGGCTGCGTTCCGTCGCGCCTTACGTCCACGCCTTTCGCGGCAAGACCTTCGTGGTCGCCTTCCCGGGCGAGCTGGTCACGGCTGGCGGCCTGCAGGTGCTGGCCCAGGATCTCTCGCTGCTGCATGCGCTGGGCATCCGCGTGGTGGTGGTGCATGGCTCGCGTCCGCAGGTGGCCGAGCAACTGGCCCTGCGCAACGTCGAGGCACGCTTCCAGAATGGCCTGCGCGTGACCGACAGCGCCGCCCTGGAATGCGCCAAGGAAGCCGCCGGCGAACTGCGCCTGGATATCGAGGCCGCCTTCAGCCAGGGTCTGCCCAATACACCGATGGCGCACTCGGCCATCCGCGTGATCTCCGGCAACTTCGTCACGGCCCGTCCCATGGGCGTGATCGATGGCGTGGACCTGCAACTGACCGGCGTGGTGCGCAAGATCGCCGCCGACGTGATCCAGCCCATCATGAACGCGGGCGGCATCGTGCTGCTCTCACCGCTGGGTTTCTCGCCCACCGGCGAAGCCTTCAACCTGACCATGGAAGATGTGGCCGTTTCTGCCGCCATCGCCCTGCGCGCCGAAAAGCTCATCTTCCTCTCGGAAACCCCGTTGATGAAAGATGCCGCCGGCGCTGAAATCCGCGAGTTGTCTTCGCACCAGGCCGAGGCCGTACTCTCGGCCGGCTTCCTGCCTGCCGATGCGGCGTTCTACCTGGCCAGCGTGGTCAAGGCCTGCAATGCGGGCGTATCACGCGCCCACATCGTGCCCTTCTCCACCGATGGCTCGGCGCTGCTGGAATTGTTTACCCACGATGGCGTAGGCACCATGGTCACCTACGAAAACCTGGAAAGCCTGCGCCAGGCTACCATCGAGGACGTGGGCGGCATCCTCAAGCTGATCGAACCGCTGGAAGCCGATGGCACCCTGGTCAAGCGCGGCCGCGAACTGATCGAGCGCGAGATTCATTACTTCTCGGTGATCGAGCACGATAACGTCATCTTCGGCTGCGCCGCGCTCTATCCCTTCCCCAAGGAAAAGATGGGCGAAATGGCCTGCCTGACCGTGAACCCGGAAGTGCAGGGCCAGGGCGACGGCGACCGTATCTTGAAGCACATCGAAACCCGTGCGCGCGAAGCCGGACTGACCAAGCTCTTCGTGCTCACCACCCGCACCTCACACTGGTTCCTGAAGCGCGGCTTCGTGCTGGCAGGCGTGAACGACCTGCCGCAGGATCGCCAGCAGATCTACAACTGGCAGCGCAAGTCGCAGGTACTGATCAAGAATTTGTATTAATGATTTATCCGTCAGGACGTGAGCAGGCTCAACCGCTGACACCCATCGCGGCCCGCCCGTCCCAGGCATTTCAACTTAACGAACCAAGGAATCGACATGGCACGCATGGTCCACTGCATCAAACTGAACAAGGAAGCCGAAGGCCTGGACTTCCCGCCCTATCCGGGCGAGCTGGGCAAGCGCATTTATGAAAGCGTCTCCAAGGAAGCCTGGGCCGCCTGGCTCAAGCACCAGACCATGCTGGTCAACGAAAACCGCCTGATGCTGGCCGACGCCCGCGCCCGCAAGTATCTGGCCGCGCAGATGGAAAAACATTTCTTCGGCGAAGGCGCCGATGCCGCCGCCGGTTACGTGCCGCCGCCCAGCGAATAATCGCGCCAGGCACTCCCTGCCCTGCACGCCGCCCTGGTCCGCCACGGCGGCGTTTGTTTTTGCGGCCGATGCCTTCAGCCCCGCGCCGGACGCTACAATGCCGGCTCCGTTCCCGACTTCCTGCTGGAGCCTATCTTGTCCTTGCGTCGTCTGCGCCTTGCCCTGCTGTCCGCCAGTCTCGGCTTGACTCTCTTTTCTCCGCTGCTTCCGGCGACAGCCGCCGCACCGGCGCTTCCGCCCGGCGTCACGCCAGGCCCCAGCGCCGAGGGCATCAGCGAGTACCGCTTTGCCAATGGCTTCAAGCTGCTCCTGCTGCCGGATGACTCCAAACCCACGGTGACGGTCAACATCACTTACCTGGTCGGCTCGCGCCACGAAAACTATGGTGAGACCGGCATGGCCCACCTGCTGGAACACCTGATGTTCAAGGGCTCACCGCACAATCCGGCGATCCCGCAGGAATTCAGCAAGCGCGGCATGAACTTCAACGGCACCACCTCGCTGGACCGCACCAACTATTACGAGACCTTCGAGGCCGGCCGGGACAATCTGCAATGGGCCATCGCCATGGAAGCCGACCGCATGGTCAACTCCCACATCGCGCGCAAGGACCTCGACAGTGAAATGACCGTGGTGCGCAATGAGTATGAAGCCGGCGAGAACTCGCCCGCCCGCGTGATGATGAAGCGCATGCAGAGCGTGGCCTACGACTGGCACAGCTATGGCCGCAGCACCATCGGCGCGCGCAGTGATATCGAGAACGTACGCATCGAGAATCTGCAAGCCTTCTACCGCACCTACTACCAGCCCGACAACGCCGTGCTGCTCATCGCCGGCAAGTTCGAACCGGCCCAGGTGCTGCAATGGGTCGACCAGAGCTTCGGCCGCCTGCCCAAGCCCAAACGCAGGCTGCCCGACTTCTGGACGGTAGAGCCGACCCAGGATGGCGAGCGCCAGTTCGTGATCCGCCGTCGCGGCGGACAGCAGCTGGTGGCGCTGGGCTACAAGATGCCCTCCCTGCTGCATCCGGACGCCACCGCCCTCGGCTTTGCCAGCGATATCCTGGCCGATACGCCCAATGGCCGCCTGCACAAGGCGCTGGTGGAAACGGGGCTGGCCACGGCGGTCTATCCGATGCAGCTCGGCGGCTTCGCCCCCGGCCTGCAAATGATCGTGGCGCAGGTCAAGGCGGGGGCTGACGTCGAACCGGTCAGACAAGCCATGATCGCTGCGGTCGAATCCTTCAGTGCCAACCCGCCGACCGAGGAGGAAGTGGCGCGCCTGCGCCGCGAAAGCGCCAACAGCTTCGAGACGCTGCAGAACGATCCGCAGATGATGGCAATGGCCATATCCAACGCGATTGCACGCGGTGACTGGCGCCTGCTCTTCATCGAACGCGATCGGGAGCAGCGCCTGACCAGTGCTGACATCGCCGCTGCGGCTGGTCGTTACTTCCGCCGCGACAATCGCACCGTCGGTCTCTACCTGCCGGAAGATCATCCGCAACGCGCCGACGTACCGGCCGCCCCCAGCGTGGCATCGCTGCTGGCGCAATATCAGCCGCGTGCGGCCATCGCCTCTGGCGAAGCCTTCGATCCGGCGCCCGCCAACATTGAACAGCGCACCACGCGCATCGCCCCCGGCCAGCCGCCGCACGCTGCACTCAAGCTGGCGCTGCTGCCCAAGCAGTCGCGCGGACAGACCGTCTCGGTGAGCATGAACCTGGAGTTCGGCGATGCCGAGAGCCTGTTCGGCCAGCGCGCCGTCGCCCAGCTGACCGCTGCCATGCTCATGCGCGGTACCCGGACACTGGATCGCCGCCAGCTGGCCGATGAATTCACGCGCCTGAAGATCAACGGCAATGTCTATCGCTTCCAGACCACGCGCGAGAATCTGGCGCCGGCCTTTGCGCTGGTGGGACAGGTGTTGCGCTATCCGCGCATGGACCCGGCCGAATTCGCGCAATTGAAAAATGAAACCGTGGCCGCGCTCGAAGCCACCCGCAAGGAGCCCGAGGCCCGTGCGGCCGAAGCCTTGCAGCTGCACTTCGAGCATTACCCGGAGGGTGACTGGCGCGCCGCACGCACGCTGGAGCAGCGCATCGCCGATGTACAGGCTGTGACGCTGGAACAGGTGCGGGCCTTCCATCAGCGTTTCTATGGCGCCTCACACGGCGAGGTGGCCGTGGTCGGCGACTTCGATGCCGAAGCCGCGCGCGCGGCCATCGATCAGGCGTTCGGCGGTTGGAGCAGTGCTGCGCCTTACGCGCGCGTGCTGCGGACCTGGGCTGATATCCCGGCCACGCGCATCCTCATCGATACACCCGACAAGGAGAACGGCATCTACCTGGCGCGCCAGAACATCCGCTTGCGTGATGACGACCCCGACTACCCCGCACTGGCCGTGGCCAATTACCTGCTCGGCGGTTCCAGCCAGCAGTCGCGCCTGGCGGACCGCATCCGCCAGAAGGATGGCCTGTCCTATGGCATCCACAGCGGCTTGCAGATCGGCGCCATCAGCGATGCAGCTTACCTGACCGTGCAGGCTATCGCGGCACCGCAGAATCTGGACAAGGTGGAGACGGCCGTGCGCGAGGAAATCACCCGCCTCCTCCAGGAGGGCTTTACCGAGGACGAACTGCTGCGTGCCAAGTCCGGCATCCTGCAGCAGCGCAACCAGCAGCGCGCCGACGACAGCGGCATTGCCACCAGCTGGAGCGCCCTGATGAACCTGGATCGCAGCTTCCTGTGGCAGCAACAGCTGGACCTCAAACTGGCCGACCTGACGCTGGCGCAATTGAATGCGGCCGTGCGCAAGTACATCGATCCGGCGCGCATGACGGTAGTGATTGCGCGGGATGAGGCCAAGGCTCGCCAGCCCTGAGTCGTCGGTCGCATAGGACGGAAAAAATGCCCGTGTCGGAAGACACGGGCATTTTCGTCTGCGAGTCGCCTGAGCCTGTTCGCCTCAGAACTCCAGCTTCTTGACGCCATCAGCCGTGCCCAGCAAGCAGACGTTGGCTCCCTGGCGTGCAAACAGCCCGTTGGTGACCACGCCGACGATATTGTTGATCTTGTCTTCAATGTCGGCCGGGTCGTTGATAGCCAGGCCCAGCACGTCGATGATGTAGCAGCCGTTGTCGGTGACCAGCGGCTTGCCGTCGCCATTCTTGTTCAGACGCAGGCGCGGCTGGCCGCCCAGGGCAGCCAGCTTGCGCGCCACCACGGCGTGCGACATCGGGATCACTTCCACCGGCAGCGGGAAGCTGCCCAGCACCTCGACCAGCTTGGAGCCATCGGCGATGCAGACGAATTTCCGCGCCACGGAAGCCACGATCTTCTCGCGCGTCAACGCAGCGCCACCGCCCTTGATCATGGCGCCGGCGCCATTGATTTCATCGGCGCCGTCGATGTAGACGGGCATGGTCTCGACCTCATTGAGATCGAACACCGTGATGCCGTGGGAACGCAAGCGCTCGGCAGTGGCTTCGGAAGAGGCCACCGCCCCCTTGATGCGGTGCTTGATCTTGCCCAGTTCATCGATGAAGAAGTTGGCCGTGGAGCCGGTGCCCACGCCGATGATTTCGCCGTCGACCACGTAGTCGATGGCGGCCTTGGCTACGGCCTGCTTGAGTTCGTCTTGAGTCATGATGTGTCAGTTCAACGTAAATAAAACCAGGTGCGTTCGCATTTCGGCAACGCAAAAAAAATTCTCGGATGACGGGATCGACGTGCTCAATGCACATCGTCAGGCTGCTCGTCCAGGGTCTCGAAGAGCGCGATCTGCAGCCGCGAATGCAGCTTGACCAGCTTGCTCCACAGCAACCACAGCAGCCCGGCAGCGGCTGCCAGCACGAAGGCCAGCAGGTTCAGGGGCGGCAGGATGCTGGCGCTCAATACGAAGATCAGCAGCATGATGCCCACGATGGACATGATGGGCAAGATCTCCGAGACGATCTTGCGCACGCCCGAAGTATACGCTCCCGCGAACTCGGGCTTGACGCTGACCTCGGCCAGCAGCATCGACAGGGCCTGCAGCTTGCGATAGGTGGCGATCAGGAAAGGCAAGGAGAGCACCAGGGCGCAGCCCCAGATGATGGCCTTCTGCACGTCCGGGTCCGGCGTCCAGGCCGACAGCTGGCGCGACAGGCCATCCACGAAGAAGGCCCCGGCCAGGAACACCGCGATCACCAGCGCCAGGTTCACCATCACCTGCACCAGAATGCGCCGGATGATGCGCGTGAGTTCGGCGCGGTCGCCGGTGGGTTGCAGACTTTCCAGCCAGCGCGAATACATGCCCAGCAAGCCCGAGACCCGCGCCGGCACCAGCGTGACCGCCTTGGCCGAGAGCGGATCGGCGGCCTTGATGAGGTAAGGCGTGAGCAAGGCGGTGACCGCCGAGACCGCCACCACGATGGGATAGAGGAAATCGCTGGTGACCTTCAGGCTCTGGCCGAGTGCGGCGATGATGAAGGAGAACTCGCCGATCTGCGCCAGACCCATGCCCACGCGCATGGGCGTACGTCCGCCCTGCCCGGCCACGAAGGTACCCAGACCACAGCTGACGAGCTTGCCGAAGACCACGGCCAGCGTGATGACGGTGATCGGCATCCAGTACTTGACCAGCACGTTGGGATCGAACAGCAGGCCGATGGCCACGAAGAAGATGGCCGAGAACATGTCGCGGATCGGTTCCACCAGGCGCTCGATGCGATGCAGCTGGCGCGACTCGGCCATGACCGCACCCACCAGGAAGGCGCCCAGAGCCACACTGTATTGCAGCTTCATCACCAGGAGACAGAAGCCGAACAGCACGCCCAGCACCGCCACCAGCAGCATCTCGTTGCTCTTGAAGCGGGAGATGAAGCTCAGCAGGCGCGGCACCGCCAGGATGCCCACCACCAGCGAGACGGTCATGAATAGGATCAGCTTGCCCACCGTGGTAAAGACTTCGGTGGAATCCACCGAGCCGCTGGTGGCCACGCCCGAGAGCAGCGCGATCATGCCGATGGCCAGGATATCTTCGACGATGAGGATACCGAAGATGATCTGGGCGAACTTCTCGTTCTTCATGCCCAGTTCGTTCAGGGCCTTGACGATGATGGTGGTCGAAGATACGGCCAGCATGGCGCCCAGGAAGATGGCGTCCATGCGCTTCCAGCCGAAGTAGAGACCGATCTCGTAGCCGACCCAGATCATCAGCAGGATCTCGGCCGCCGCGGCGATGAAGGCGGTGGCGCCGACTTTGGCCAGTTTCTTCAGACTGAATTCCAGCCCCAGCGAGAACAGCAGGAAGATCACGCCCAGCTCGGAAAGAATGTGCACGGTCTTCTCATCCTGGATCAGGTCGTAGGGTGGCGTATGGGGACCGATGATGACGCCGGCCACGATATAGCCCAGCACCACCGGCTGCTTCAACTTGTTGAAGACGACGGTGACGATGCCGGCAATGAGCATGATGATGGCCATGTCCTGGATGAATAACTCGACTTCGTGCATCGTGCGGGATTTCCTTTCTGTAGTGCGGTAGAGATGGCGGGCGACGGCGCGCAAGAAACGCCGCCCCCCCGGCAAGGCTGCGCCCTGCGGCGCAGGCCGCGGACGGTGGATGATAGGGATTGCTGGTACTGCTGGCGGGCCGGCCTTGCGGGCGCCGGCGCGGGGTGCTGATCTGTGTCCGCTCTTGTTGCCGTGACGACGGTACTGCTTCAGCGAAGACGCAGTGGCGGCAAAACATCTTGATGGCGCACTGCCGGAAGCCCCGAAAATAACACAACTGACAAGCGCACTGCAATGCAAACGGCCTGCCCGCTCTTCAGATCACGCAGTCTTGCGGGGCGAGACTGCCCGGACGGAAAATGAAAAACTTAGTAAATCCTGCCGGCCTCATAGGAGGGCCAGCACTGAAATCTAACAAAACCGTCACGGCTGAGCTTGCCGCTCCCGCTCAGCCCGGCACGCGGACCTGCACCTCGACCGCCTTTTCATCGAAGGCAATACGCGTGGTGAACTTGGCCCGCTTCATGGGGAAGCGCGACTGGAAGTGGCGCACGTTGCCGGACCCCGAGATCACGCGTCGCACGAACTGATAATAGGCGTCCATGTCGATGACGTGTACGGCCAGGAAGTAGTCGTATTCACCCGAGACGAAGTAGCACTGCATCACCTCGGCCTCCTTGGCCATGCGCTGCTCGAAGTCCTGCATGTGCTGGTCGGACTGGTTGTTCAGCGAAATCTCCAGGAAGGCCAGCATGCCGTAGCCGAGCGCGAAGGGATCGACCATCGCCACTTCGGCGCTGATGATCCCGGCCTCGCGCAGCTCGCGGATGCGGCGCAGACAGGTCGGCTGGGAGATGTGCAGTTTTTCTGCGAGCACACGTGTGGAGATCTGGTTGTCCTTCTGCAGCATGTTGAGCAGTTTGCGGTCCACCTTGTCGAGGGTGTGAAGTTTGGCAGCCATGGTCTAGGTCGAGGATGATTGTTCAAGGCCGGCCGCTCAGAAAAATGGGGCTGGCCGATTCTTATGTTGTACCGTCGCATTATTCAGAAAGTCGGAGACGAAAGCAAAGCGGACAGCCCGGTCGCCGCAACGAGGATCTGAATAACACTGTGTTGCGAGAAAAATGATCAATCCAATCTACAGAGGAATTCTATGAAACTCAAGTGCGCCATTATCCCCCTCATCGGCTTGTCGACCGCAGCTGGTCTGGCATTCGCCGGCGCCGCGCATGCCCAGGAAGTGGTCAGAATCGCCCATGTGGGCCCGCTCTCCGGTCCCAACGCCCACATGGGCAAGGACAACGAGAACGGCGCGCGCATGGCCATCGATGAATTGAACGCCAAGGGCTTCACCATTGGCGGCAAGAAGGTCAAGTTCGAACTGCTGGGCGAAGACGATGCCTCCGATCCCAAGCAGGCCACCGCCGTGGCCGCCAAGCTGGTCGACCAGAAGGTCGCTGCCGTGATCGGTCACCTCAATTCCGGCACCACCATCCCGGCATCCAGGATCTATAGCGATGCCGGCATCCCGCAAGTATCCCCCTCGGCCACCAATCCGAAGTATACCCAGCAAGGTTTCAAGACCACCTTCCGCGTGGTCGCCAATGATGCGCAGCTGGGCGCGGCGCTGGGCAAGTATGCGGTGCAGAAGCTGGGCACCAGGCACATCGCCGTGATCGACGACCGTACCGCCTACGGCCAGGGCGTGGCAGAAGAATTTGCCAAGGGCGCAAAAGCGGCTGGCGGCACCGTCGTCGCCACCCAGTTCACCAATGACAAGGCGACCGACTTCAATGCCATCCTGACTTCGCTCAAGGGCAAGAAGCCCGAGGTGATTTTCTTCGGCGGCATGGATGCCGTGGGCGGCCCGATGCTGCGTCAGATGAAGCAACTGGGCATCAGCGCGAGGTTCATGGGCGGCGACGGCATCTGTACCGGTTCCCTGCCCAGCCTGGCCGGTGATGGCCTGGGCGAGGACCAGGTGATCTGTGCCGAAGCGGGTGGCGTGGATGCCACCGGCAAGAAGGGCATGGATGACTTCCGCGCCGCCTACAAGAAAAAGTTCGGCATCGATGTGGTCTACAACGCGGCCTATGCCTACGATGCCACCATGACCGTGGCCGACGCCATGGCCAAGGCCGGTTCCGCCGATCCCGGGAAGTACCTGCCCGAACTGGCCAGGATCAGCCACAAGGGCGTGACCGGCGTGATCGCCTTCGATGCCAAAGGGGATGTCAGGGATGGTTCGCTGACCCTGTACACCTACAAGGGTGGCCAGCGAACCCTGCTGGCGGTGACCAAATAAGAGCGTGACGCCCTGCCCTGCAGACCGCCCCCCGGGCTGGTCAGCAGCGGGCTAAAAAAGCAGCGCCTCCGATGCAGGTCGGGGGCGCTGTCGTTTTCCTGGCGCAGAAGCTTCGAGAAAGATTGCCGGGACGGTCATATATATTGTTTTAATTATTTACGCCTTATGCCCGGTCTTCTGTCCGTTTACTTAGTTTTTGTGCTGGCGCGACCGGACTATTTTCTTAGTTCTGACTGATCCTGCCATTTAACGGGCGAGCGCTTTTTCCAGCGCCGACTTGTTCATCGATGAGCGCCCCTTGATGCCGCGCGATGCGGCCTCGGCATAGAGCTGCTTGTAGGTCCGGCCCTGCGCGCCGCCGTGCGAGCGCAATCCTCCGCGGCGCGACGGTGACATGTCCTGCGTGGAGGTCTTGCTGGCGGTCCTGGATTCGCCATGCTGCGCGCGCTCCTTGTTGACGGTACGGGCGGCAATTTCCTCGGCCCGTTTGGTACCGGTGCCGCGCTTGACGGCGCTGGACTTGATGTGTTCGTACTGGCGTTCGCGTTTGTTGCTCCATGCGGCTTGCGGCATGACGGCCTCCTGTGGGCTGGTACCCGGCCTGAAGGCGCCGGGTGATGGTGGATGCGGATGATGGACCGATGAGGGCCATTGGCGATGATTCATCTTTGTCCATGCGCCTTCTGCCTGCTATCCGATGGTGACTGAAAGCACTGTAAGACTTGCTGAAGCAGCCCTGCTTTTCATGCGGTGGGAAGGCTTTGTTGTGGCAGTGCACGGGGATACGGACGGGAAATATCGCAAGTCAGTTCTTCACAACCTTTCTGCGCCTCATCAGTCCAACCGCTCATTGCAAAGAGACGGGAGGACACGATGAAACAGATCACGGTCGTATTTGGCGCGGTGCATGCGGTGATCGCGCTCTTGTTCGCGCTGGGTGCGCTGGCGCTGATCGCCATTGCCGCGCGCATGGGATTTGACGCGGTGACGGAGGGCCTGGGCCTGGCGCAAGCGCAGGCACTGATCGAGGCCATCGGCATTCTGGCGGCGGCGGTGGTGGCTTTCCAGATCGCCGAGACCATCACGGAGGAAGAGGTCGTGCGCGACGCCAACATCAGTGCGCCGACGCGGGTGCGGCGCTTCCTGTCGCGGTTTTTCGTGGTGGTGATCGTGGCGCTGGCCATCGAGGGCCTGGTGATGACCTTCCGCTCCGCCCACGAAGAGGCGACCGACATGATCTATGCGGCGGCGTTGCTGGTCGGCACCGGCGTTTTGCTGGCCGCCTGGGGATATTTCATCTATTGCAACCGCGCAGCCGAGGAACTGGAGCCCGATGCCATGGAAGAGGCCAAGGAAGAGGACAAGAAGATCGACGGCTGAGCATGGCCGTGGGGCGGCGCAGCCCGGGTTGGCAGGGCTGGCCGTCCATTGGAGCAGGTCTGCGGTAAATTTCGGCGCAATATCTCAACCTGCTCGCTCAACGGCGCCTAAGCATTCTTCCCCCCATAGAATGCATGGGATGCCTCCCTACAGACCTTTTCATAGAAACGATCTGCGTCTTCAATTCGATATCCCGCTCCCGCGAAGCAGCCCCGAGACACTTCCTGCAAGGTATGCCGCATACCCGAAGCGTCAGCATAAATCGGATAAAGGCATCCAATGAGTGCAATGACGTCTGCTTCCGACATACGCTCTTCACCGCTCATCAAACGAGCATGATTGATGCAAGCTGCCGCATTTGCACATGTGAACGAGTCGCCCAGGCCAGAGCTATCTTCAAAGCCATTAAAACTTTCGTTAACCTTGAAATGCGCCAGCGGCATATTTTCTATATTTTTGGCGTCAATCATCGGCTTCAAGTCTTCCAACGCAGCGGGGTTATCCCGCAGACGCCATTGATGAAAACGCGACTCCAATCTGTGCAAAGCTGGTCCCATCACGCTTGTGTTCCGGGTCAACACGCTCTTGTTCGGATCTTCAAACATCAGGCTTTGATCTAACTTCAGAGTTTCGTCCAGCGAAAGAAGGCCGTTATCCGCCAGCATTTTCATGATGACATTTTCCGCATGCCCCCAATACTGCTCATGGGCATACACCTGGCGCAGATTCAGAATCGCCCGCCCGGCTGCGAACTGGCTTTTCTCGTCAAGCGTTGCGCTACTCGAGAGTTTCGCCTCCAGATCATCAACACATTGGCGCGGAGTCCATCCTTTTTCCTCGATTGTCTTCACAAAATCTGAATAGCCTTTAAGCACAAAAGGATGAGTAATCGAGCGGGAAGCATATCCCGTAGAACCGGTCTCTTCGTTGAAAACGCCCGACAAGGAATACTTCCCCTTTTTGTCGTACAGAGGGCTCTTGGTCAGGTCAGGATCTTGAGGAACAAAGGCAGGTTGGTAGCGTTCGATACTCTCTTGCTTCACGCGCTCACCCTTAAGACATGCAATTGATTTTGCAACCGATTGATAAGAGTCGCCACTATCGACCAATCGGCTAAGGTAGGTACGAACAGCGGATCGATAATCCGTCATGGTAAGGAACTGATTATTTCCTACACGCCTTGCCATAGCGCTCGGCCGGAAATCTCGCGCCCGGCTTTCGCTATCAAGCTTCTCATACCGTTGCAGATAATGTTCCGCCTTTGTGTTTGCCCGGTCCAAACGCTCATTGCTGGTAAAGCCTTGCTTATCATCATGCAGGGCGGTTGTAGAAAGAAAGAAATTGTTTGTCACCTGATCGTATGCATACGCGGCCCCGGCAAGTCCGAGCACGTATTTCATACGTCTTGAATTCCAATTTCGCATACCTCCGTCGCCGGCATTTTTCTGTCCTCCTAAATGAGTTGCCTGCTCAGTGCCATTCTTAGTATTCAAGGTTGGCTGCGTGGCGGTCGCGGCAGCTTTGAGCACTGTGCCAGCCAGGCGCTGCTCCTGACTTTGGGCTACTTGTGCCAACTCTAAAGCAGCGCTGGATAAATGAGTGGGGAATCGCATAGTCTTTACTCCGTTATCGCCTGATAGTTTGCGACACCATCAAGCCATTTCATACATTTTGTCGTGGCTACCAATCGCGAAAAAGGCCTCTACTACTGATGAGTGAGAAAGTACAGCCAGCCAGTTCCTGGAAATTGATTTCACAGAGCTGTGCGGAATTTCACTAGCGTGGAAGCACTAATCCACATCTCAACACCACCTAGCGGAATTGAGACATTCAACACCAAATCATGAGATCCATTCCGCCTCAAAGCCAAACATCTCTTCCCAATCTACCGGAGGATGTGCAAAGCCAAATCATCGGCCAGATACAAACTGCCATTCGTGGAGATATCTTGCGCACCAATCCTTCCGCAACGCCGGAAGAACGCGCCAGATTGTCCGCGCGGGAATTCGCACGACTCAAGTTGGTGAATCCCGCGATGCGCAATATCGTGACGCAGACAACTCAACATGTTGAGGAGGTAGGCATGGCTGTCAGCAGGACGGCGATACATAACATCATCGGCAGCGTGCGTTTTCGCCAGGAACTGGTAGCTATCCTCAATGAGCAGTGCTTTATCGAAGTGCCTTTTAGTTGGCTTTCTCCATTAGAACAACAAATCACGCTAGAAGAGCTTTCCCGTCCAGTGCAATTAGCTCATCTGAAAAGATTGCACATTGACGCGAAGTCATACATGAATACCGCCAGACTTCCTCTCAGGGGAATCGCAATGGCACTTAACGCGCTTGATCGTCATGGATCAGATGCGCTGAGCGTTGACTTGGATCTGGCACTCAATGGTCTAGGCAATGAACGTCTGAAGGCATTCATCTTGAGTCTGCCCCACGAACGCATCACGAAGTTGAACCTTGACGAAAATCACATCGGACAAGAAATTGCCCTCTTGATCGCTGATCGCCTGCTGGGAGGATTGAAAGAACTGTCAGCGTCGGACAATTCCTTTGGTGAGGAAGGTGCGAAGGCCCTGGCAGGAAAACTGGAAAATTCCCGTATGGAATCACTTAATTTAGCGGGAAACCATATCGGCTCTTCAGGCGCAGCAGCGATCGCCGCAGTACTACCGCAATCATCTCTATCCTCACTCAATATCAGCGGCAACCGTATCGATGGAAATGGCTGCAGGGCGATATTTCTGGCGATGAAAAGATCCGCGCTCGCACAGTTGAGTATCGGTGGTAACGAAATAGATATGGATGCGGCAATAGCACTCACGAACGCAATACCGGGTTCGCGCATCAGAAATCTGGACATTAACAATACGGGGATTGATAACTTAGGTGGAACATTATTGGCTGAAAGAATCAAGGGAAGTGCAGTGACAGATTTAAAACTTGGCACCAATCCGCTCTCGGATGAAGGAGTACTGGCGATAGTGAATGTCTTGCCAGAAAGCGCGGTGACATCCATGCAGCTGAGCCGGTGCGGTCTGGGCCGAGCAAGTGTACTTGGCCTTGCAGATGCACTCCCGCATTCGAAGCTGAAATGGCTGGCATTGGATGAAGTGCACCTGACAGACGAATGCATCAGTGCCTTCGCGGACGCACTGTCATCCTCCAAACTGGAGGCTCTTCATCTAGATGGTGCAGCTTTAACTACTAGCGGACTGAGAGCGCTTGCTGAAAAAATTCCGAATTCCGCCTTACGCCAACTAAGCTTAGCGAGGAATATGATAGGAGACGCGGGCGCAGCCATCATAGGCCGCGCTTTACAAAACTCGAAGCTGACTGATCTTACTCTTGACGCTAATGGCATCGGAAATCAGGGACTGATAGCGCTAACGTCGACATTGGAAAACTCCACCTTGCTGAGGCTTTCACTGGCGGCCAATAGGATATCGTCAGCCGGACTGAACGCGCTGGCAGCGCGGCTGCCTCTGTCCCGATTAACCAACCTTGATCTAAGCGAGAATTTTGTGCGCGACGATGGCGCTACAGCCCTGGCCGAAGCACTCACAGGCTCTCGATTGACCTACCTTAGCCTTCTAGGTAACGAGATCAGTAACGTGGGCGCAACACAAATCGCCAACGGCGTAATGCACTCGAAGCTGATGCACGTGGACCTTAGTGAAAATCCGGAAATAGATGATGAGGAAATTGCAGCCGTAGATGCCGTACGAAGGCGTATCAATCCTCCACAGATCTACCTGGAGTAAGACTGGGAGCACCCAATATGGATGCGATATCTGACTGAACTTTAGATCCGAAAATCGTGGACGTAAGCCTTGGTCGGCAAGGCGGAGCTCTATCGCATTTACTGCGATTCAGACAGTTGTGGCAATCCAGAATTCAATAAGAACGCCCGCGCTAGCGGGCCATTTCCTTTGTCAAAATGTTTGATTGCCAATCCGACGAGATATATTGCGAGGGTCGAAGGTTTCAGAGGGATTGATCACGATAACAGAAGGCTGCTGCGGATTATTCATTGCAGCTTCCACTTCCTCCCTCATCCGCTCCCACTCCCTGGTTTGCCCTTCCATCTCCGCAGCAAGCTGCCCAGGATTTGTTCCGGGATGAATACCTCCGTTCACCAAAAAATGATGATGGCTTCGCACCTGCACCAACAAGATGTTAGTGGCACGATGAAGCCGACCAAACGAAATGCTGAGGCGAGGTTCCGCTCCGCTCTCCATGAATGCCTGCTGCTCGGGAGTGAGCCCGATCACCCGTTGAAAGCGCTCCAGCGCACCACCTAAACGATCAGCATCAGACAACTCAGAAGTATTACCGGCATTCGTCGCATCAACGGAAGCAGACATATGCGAACCACCAATACAATTACCCATACCAAACCTTTCGCCAGATCAGACACGCCCGAGACGGGAAAAAGAAACTTCTTTCGGGATATCTGTCGCAGCTAATGCAACTGGAGTTCCAAGAAATCCTGGTGAAGCAGCATGACATCCAATTCGTAATCAAATCCTGCGAATCAGCAAATCCCGTCAGCGCCTCAGGTAATTCAATTACCCCCCATTTCCATAAAAAAGCCCGCAGATCGGGCACTTCTTCGTCCTGCATAGCAGGATCAATATACTTAAAAGTTTGAAAAACGGGGAAGCAAGTCTTGATCGACGAGGCGGATCGCTATCGCATTTTCTGCCTTCAAACGCTTCTTATTTTTACGGAAAATTTTTCGTTCGCCCATACGGTTGCTTCGGCGACGGTATTGATCTGTGGAACCAGCAGTCTTCCGCTGTCTACATATCCTCGCTCAGGGCGACGTCGATTTCATCGATAAGTCCTGCAAGCCTCGCGACGTCGACAGCAAAAAAAGGGAATGCCCCCCTTGACCCATTTTTGCGCTCAGATGTGCTCATGCCGGCGAATCTTTCCCGTTCGCCGCAGACGCGTGCTTGTCCGGACTGACCACTAGCCTCCCCCTGCAAGCACGATATAGATTCGTGACCTGCCCTCTTACAGCAGTGATCTGAACTGCAGAGTAGTCCGCATCCGATCCGGTTAGTGAGCCAGATTGCAAAGGCGGAGCTTCCCATAAAAATATTATTGGACCATTTAATGAACAACCACATTCTTCCTTCAAGCGCCGGCAACAATATCCTCCTGGATCCGTTGCTCGACGATATTGCCGCACATCAGCGTGGTGCTGCCGATGCGCCTGCACAGGCCTCGCTGCCAACTGCTGCGGCCATGTTGGATCGTAGTCACGAACAGCGCATCCGCGCGCAGCAGCTCAGCTCCAGCACGGAAATCACGCTGGCCCGGGCCGATAACGAACAGGTCGCCGCGCATATCGACATCGATGGCCAACATGAACCGCTGCAGTGGCCTGTGCTGCGTTGCCAGTTGGTGATCGATCCCGCCAGCGGCCGCCTGGCGGCTGCGCGCACCGGCGCGGCCGGTGATGTCGCGGCCCTGAGCAGTCTGGTCGAAGAGCTGAACCGCTCTCCGGCATTTCTGGAGCGGATGAAGCATCTGTACCAGGAACTCGCACCAGAACAGACGCTTGAATTGCGCTACAGCATGGGCGCGTCAATGGATGCGCAATATCGTCACCTGCAATCACGCTTCAAAGTCAAACAGGTGCTGGTATGGAAGGATGGCGACCATGCAGCGCGTCGTCGCGACGAAGTGCTGGCGGCAGCGACCGAACATGCGCCTTCGAGCGGCGCTGAAGAGGACTTCGTTGTGCTCGACCTCAAGGGCATCAGCGTTTTCAGTGCCGCCCTCGCAGGTATGCGCCAGCAAGGGGCACTCTGGGACGAGAAAACTGGTCATGACGATTACGCCCGCCTCTCGAGTGTGATACCTGATATCTCGGTGCATGCGACAGCCGATGACGTCGCGCTCGACGCACTCGGTGAGGCCATCCGTCTGGAACTGGCCGATCCTTCCCATGCTGACTTTCGCGCAGGTCAGGCGCTGATTCATGCGCGCTATCAGGCGGGCCGGATCGAGCACAGCTGGGGGGCGCTGGGCGGCAGCATGATCGGCGGCGCGGTCTATTCGCTGGGAATGATGATGCTCAACAATGTCATCAACCGCAGCATGATCCCCGCAGAAGTGCAGCGCGAAAGCGGGCTCGATCGTCAGAACACGGCACAGAAACTGTTTTCGGACGTATCCGAAGACCTCCTGTCGGTCGCCACACCCTGGCAAAAATTCCTGATGACATTCGATCCCAGCTGGCAACTGGGTAGCTGGGAAATCTTCGACAACGCCATCCTCGATGCCGTGCTGGGTGATGATGACTCCGACGATGATTCCGACGATGAGCCGCCGCTGCAAGCCAGGGCCAGTGATGCCACTGATCAGGTCTCTGCGCAGGCTGGCGAGAACGCCGGTGCCGAGGCTGGTACTGTCTTGCTGGCCGGGGCGCTGGTGGCGTCGCAACAGAGGATAGAACAGGGTCTGGCAGAGCTGACTGCTGCCAATCTGAAGTCAGGGCTCAGCACGGTCGCTGCGAAAGCCTCTGCAATGATGGGGCAGATGGCCTCTTCTGCTTCGTTCGCAGTGCCGGCCGGGATCATCTCGGGCATCTTCTCCTGGCCCGACAAGGCCATCGAGATCTGGAAGCCAGCCGGTGCCGTGAATGCCTTCAAGGCAGGCTTCAAGGTCGCGGTGACATCTCCCGTATCCAGCCTCGCGTGCAGTTCAGGATTCTTCCTCAAGATGGGCGAGGTGGCGGCCGAGACCGAGGCAGCCGTTCTGCAAGCACTCGAACAGCGGCAACTGGCCTGGCCACAGCACAATCCTTTCGATGCCACTCAGGCCTTCGATCGCAGCGACATGGAGCAGGTCAAGCGGGCGGTCTGGGATATGACCCAGGAACAGCTCAACAACGAGCCTGATGCGCTGGCGGTACGCCTGTCGGTGCCGATGGAGTTTCTTTCGGGCGTCGTGCAGGGAGGTATTTCGCTCATTCCCGGGATGAATCAGGCGATTTCGTTTGCGCTCGATACGGTCTTCTTCGGCCCGGGTGAACTTCTCTGGATGACCATCACAGGCGCCATTTCCAACCGCGCCAACGAACAGGAGCTGCGGACCCGCCTGGCGGAAGTGATGCAATCGTGTTCGCAGGACAGCCCCGGCGGAGTCCGGAGCCGACGCATGGCGGTGCAGTTCCTGCTGGATAACCGGCTGATCTCGGAAGAAGGCTTGCGCCAATGGCAGCAACAGACTGTGGCGATGTTGGGTGGTGCCATGATCCATCCGGTCTATGAGGGCGCAAGCCATCTCAGGAATGGCGGGCGGATCGGGCTGCGTGCACTGGCCGATCTGCCGTCGCGCATCGGCGCGACCATGCCCGACGGGGTTCGTCATCTGGCGTCCCGCACGGGGGAATGGCTCTCCACGGCAGGACAGTATGTCGGCGCCAGCGCCGGCACCGCCGTGGAATGGGCGGTCTCTGCGGGCATGGCCGTCGCGCGCCCGTCGATTTCCTATCTGCGTGGCGAAGAGCATGCGCCTGACGCACAGACCGCTACCCGCTATGCCGAGATGCTCAAGGCGCTGCCCGCGCAGGCAAGCAAGACCATGACGGAGCTGCTCGGACCGGGTGAACACAATCTGCGCATCCGTGCGCGATTGCCCTACGAGCGGGCAGTTCTTGGGAAGCCAAGCGGTGATACAGGCAATTCAATCGATGCAGATTTCAAAAACTAAAGCCCGCAGAAGCGGGCTGCAGAAGCGGGCTTTTTTACCTCTGCTGGCCGATAGCGAACACACATCGGTCAACATGACACGATGGAATTACCCGGCACGATACCGTTTGGCAGAGAGCAGATTATCGCAAGGCAAAAACTGAGAAATTCTGAATCATATGCGGGACAGCCGCAGCGGCAAATGCGACAACGAAGGAGCTGCCGCGACGAGCAATGTAACTTGCGGAAAAAACGTAAAAAGACCACGCTGTACCAATAAACCGCAGGGGTGCACTTAGACCATGCAGCACACCCCATACCATGGCTGAAATCGCTGCGACTAACACGCTGTTTTCGACAAAGCGGGAAATAACTGAGACCCCTAGTGCTAAAAGAAGAGTCTCGATCATAGGACCGAAAAGACACGCTACCCACAACCAATATTGGCTTGACCAAGTAAAGTGAGGAAGAAGGGGATAAGTATCTACACCAAGCCAAGTGCAAAAACTGACCGCCAAATAAGATGCCAAATATGATAGCGGCACGGATATTAAGGACATCAAAAATACATAGTATCCAAGCGGCATCTCAGCACTGTCAAACGGCATCGAGACTAACTTTTTTAACATTACTCTTCCTCAAATAAGAGAATACTCATTGGATGGCATATTCAAATATGATTTAGCCCCCCTTCTTCCTACCGACAGATTCACCGTGCATCTCTTCTGTCCATTCTGTACGGAACTGTCGCACTACTGCCTGTCACTGAACGTATAGGTTGCGGCAGTGAACAACGCCTGCCGTTTTACACGTTGGCATTCGAATTGAAAATGCCCACATTTACTAATGAGAGAAAAAATGGATCGCATTTATCCAAAACCCACTTTTGAGTTCTACGACAGCAGTGACAGTGACAATGAAAGCAAGAAGGCACAATCGCCGCGAGGCGAATCGAGCAGCAGCAGTTGGCAGCCGAGCACTCGCATCCCTGACACCAATCGTCGAGTTCGCTTCGAAGTTCCAACTGAACCCACGCTTCAGCGTAGCTACGCCAGCCGAGCACCTGAGCCAATTGAGGTCTACTCCTTGGAGCAGGAACTAAATAAAGCAAAACTGCATATCAGGCAGGCCGCCGGCGAAATGGCAAAACTCGCGCGACAAGGCTACTCCTCAATGATCAAACAATACGTAGACAAAGGCGAAGTCCCTCCTCGCATTTTTAAAGAATACAAACTTGATGAACTAGATGTACCAGAGGTTCTAAAGCGCTACAAGGACACCATGAACGACCGCTAAAACCTTAGCTTCACAGCTTAGTCCCTGTAAAGTGCCTGTTAACTACGGGCGCTTTACAGCTTTTTAACTTGCAACATAAGAATAATTTCCGTCTTTTCATTCTGGCCGGTATTGAAGCGCATCCAACCGGGCAGGAACGGAAAGCCCGCGCGACCGGAGCTTTCCCGGTTCTCCGCCAGCCCGCCGATAATGACGACATCACCGTCCGCGACCGACAATGAAGTGCAGACTTCGCGGTTGGTCAGCGTGGGCGCATTGTTGACGCCGGTTTGCGTGACGATGAAATTTGATAGCTGCTGGCCGACTGTCAAATCCACTACCGATTCCCGCACAATCGGTTTCAGATCAAAGATAGGGCCCGAACTTCGATACTCCGCCGACTGAACCGGAGCGCTTCCATTCTCCAAACAACTGATCGCGCCCAGCACAGGCATATTCTGACCAACTGCGAAGCGGCCAGCGGCACCAGAGCGCACACGTACCGATGGCCAGAACGTCGGTCCGGATGTCGCCGGACGCGACGGTACCGGTAATCAAACTCTGATCCACCCTGGGGATTGTGTCTTTCAGCGAATCAGGTAGCACCAGTTCGCCAACCTTTGCGCCGTTGTCGCCGCCAGTGACGACGCATTGGGCGCGGTACATCTTCCAGGGATTACCGGTCTTGCGGCTCACGCCGGAGGATTCTTGGACGGAGACGATTTCAATCAGATGGCAGCGCCTCAGACAATTCAATCGTTCAGGATTCCAATAATTAAAGCCCGCAGAAGCGGGCTTTTCTGCCTGAGCAATTAAAAGATCGAAGGGAAATTACAAAAAATCTGCCGACGCCAAACTTTACTGCCAAGAACAATATAGAAGAAACACGGCAAAAGCACCTTGTCGCTCGTGCGAACAAAGATAAGGCCATGACAGGCTAAAAATGAGGATCAGGTATCACGAATAGTCAGACCTGGAATAGCCCCTTGAATCTCAGGACACGAAGACTCTCTTAAAATAGAGGATAGTCTTATGACCAGTTTTACGACTAGGCAAACCGTGGAGCACATCGAGATTCTGACCGAGCCGGAGCGTCGCAGAAGACGCACGCCCCAAGAAAAAATAGCCATCGTCCAGGAGACCTTGGCTCCTGGAGCTTCCGTATCAGCCGTTGCCAGGCGACACGGGGTGAACGCGAACCAGGTGTTTGGTTGGCGCAAGCAGTACCAGGAAGGCAGTCTGACCGCCGTCAAGGCTGGCGAGACGGTAGTCCCGGCCTCGGAGCTGGCCGCGGCCATCAAGGAAATCAAAGAACTGCAGCGGCTGTTGGGCAAGAAGACCATGGAGAACGAGATTCTGCGCGAGGCCGTCGAATGGGGCCGGTCAAAAAACCTGATTGCGCGCTCGCCCTTGCTGCCGGAGGACGACCAATGAAAGTGGTCTGTGACGTTCTCGGTGTGGCGCGCTCTGCAGTGGCAGTAAAACGAGCCCGGAGCCCGGAATGGCGAGATGGCCGTAGTGCTCGCAAAGTCGGCGACAGCGGCTTGCTCGAAGAGATTGAGCTGTATGTCGCGAGCTTGCCGAGCTATGGCTATCGCCGCATCTGGGCTTTGCTGCGACGTAGCCGGGAATCTCTGGGGCAAGCGTGCGTGAACCATAAGCGGGTCTATCGCGTCATGCGAGAGCACGCGTTGCTGCTGCGCCGACCTGGTGTGAGACGCGACAATCGACGCCACGATGGTCGCGTAGCGGTCAAGCAAAGTAATGCGCGCTGGTGTTCGGACGGCTTCGAATTCCGTTGTGATGACGGGGCTGCATTGAGAGTGACGTTTGCACTGGATTGTTGTGACCGTGAAGCCATCAGCTGGGCGGCCACTACCGGTGGGCATAGCGGGGATGTCGTGCGCGACGTGATGCTGGCCGCCGTGGAGCAGAGGTTTGGAAGCACGCAGACTCCACAGGTGATTGAATGGCTCAGCGACAACGGCTCGGCCTACATCGACCATCGCACACGCAGCTTCGCTCGCGAGCTGGGATTGGAGCCCTTGACCACGCCCGTGCGCTCGCCACAGAGTAACGGCATGGCGGAGCGGTTCGTAAAAACGATGAAGCATGATTACATCGCCTTCATGGACAAGCCCGATGTGCCTACGGCGCTCACGCATCTGGCCTCTGCCTTCGAGCAATACAATGAGCGCCATCCGCACAAGGCCCTGAAATACCGCTCGCCTCGCGAGTTCAGACGGGCTGCAGCATCAGTAACTTAACGATGTCTGAGTGTCCTGAATTGCGGGGGCAACTACAAGACCGCTGTTTTTCCATGCGCAGCAGCAGACAGCAAATAGTCAATCAAGATACAAGGTGATCATTGGAACCATCGCGCGTTTCCCTGCGACATATCTCCAGCGTCTATACAGATGTATTTTTTTGGAGAGAAAACAGATGGGAAATCTTTGCGTTGGCAGCTCAAGTGGCGCAACTTATGAACCAAATTCCGACGCCCACCGAGAAATAACCGCACAGGAATTTCAGGCACGTTTAGTGACCTTTCGGACATCTGAAATCGGATTGACAGAGGAACAGCAGGCGTTTGTATCACAAGGTGCTTCCACATGGATTTCCGTCCTTCAGCGGAACCTGTTTAATCAGACCCAAGACCTAATCCGACAGTGCGAACATCATCAGCAACTGCGATTAGAACCGAGTACTCTTGACGAACATATGACACGTCTGGCAGCAGAATGGGCCTCGCTTCGCACCGAGTTAGAACAAGAAATGGTTAGACTAGGTTGGTCGGGAACCGCAAGCCAAAATGCAGGGCAGAACGTCGTTGAAACGGATAACACAATGTCCGCAATGCCTGTTATCGTGGATGAGCCAACATCAGATCCTAGGCGACGTAGACGTCGCATCGGGTTTCAAAATTTCTGATTCTTTTCCTACCAGATTTCATATAGCTGACCTGCGTCGGTAATTTGTAGCCAGTCAGGCAGTGAGTCGGTTGTCGATCATATTCGATTCCAACCAGGCTCGACGAACCGTAGCTGGAGGTTGGTAGTTATGTGCGCTATGCGGTCTGCGCTCGTTGTAGAACTGACGCCATCTTTCAATCAGCACCTTCGCTTCTGCCCGGCTGCGGAACCACTCCCGGTTAAGCAGTTCGTCACGCAGCTTGCCATTGAAGCTTTCCTCGAATCCGTTCTGCCATGGACTGCCTGGCGCAATGAAGGCCGGACCAACTGAGGCGTCCCGCAGCCATCGCATGACCTTGGCCGCTGTGAACTCTGCGCCGTTGTCCGACCTTACGTAGGCCGGCTTTCCATGTAACCGCATCAATCGCGAGAGCGTCAGGATGACGTCCTGGGAACGCAAACTGGCAGCAACTTCGATGGCCAGGCATTCCCGGGTGTATTCATCGATCACGCACAGCATCTTCAACGAGCGTCCATCCACCATCTGGTCATGAACAAAGTCGTAGCTCCAGACTGAATTAGGCTTGGTTGCTGCAGGCAACCGAATATCGTTGCCGCATCGACGCCTGCGAGGCCGCTTTCGTGGAATGCCCAGTTTTAGAGCGCTCCAGAGCCGTCGCACTCGGGACTCGCCCAAGGCCAGCTAGGCAGACATACGCCGGTAGCCGAAGCGAGGGACCTCTTGCGACGCCGCGATGAGCTGCTGCGTCAGGCTCCGATCCTTTTCGGGTTGTAGCAACTGATAACCTGCTACCCGCCGGCTCAGCTCCAGATAACGACATGCCTTGCGTTGCGACAGCCCCCGACGAGTAAGGACTTCCAGCGCTTCGCGCCGGCCCGCGAAGGTCTTCATTTTTTTCGGCTTAACTCCTTCAAGCCATCAATCACCAGCAGTTGTTCCGCCACCATGCGTTTGAGCTTGTCGTTCTCGGACTCAAGCTCTCTGAGCCGCCGGGCGTCCGAGACATCCATACCGCCAAACTTGTTTCTCCAGCGGTAAAAGGTCTGCTCAGTAATGTTGTGGCGCTTGCACAGATCTACCGTCGCAATCTCCTTGCTCTCCGCCTCCCGCAAGATGCTGATGATCTGTTCGTCCGTAAATCTCTTCTTCATTGAGTTCTCCTTGGCGTTAGCATAAAGAACTCACTTATCCGGTGGCTACAAAATTCGTCTCAGGTCACGGTAATTCTCTTCAAGGAGATGACCACTAGGCCGAGGAATCCTTAGCGGGCGGGATAAAAAGTTAGTGACCGGAAATTATTTCCCTAACTGCACTTATTGCGCCCTACCTCTATCCATTACTCGACAAATGGAGGAAGGAACGGAGTGTGGTATTGTTACGCCAAATAGAGTAACTCCAGACGGTGTTACCCAAAATGGTTTAGTCAGGCTAATCCGGACGGTTTAACTTTGCGAGAGGAAATTGCCATGAGTTATCAAGAAATCGTCGCTCGCGCACTCAAAGGGCGCACCGTGAACGCAACCGCGAAGCAGTGGGGCTTGCCGCAGGCGACGTTAGATAGATATGTGAAGGGGCAACGCTTGCCGGATTACACGACAGCAAAGAAGATGGCGGACGAGGCTGGAGTCAGCTACGGAGAAATGTTTGAAATACTTGCACTAGAAGAAGAGAAAAGAAAAGGATATAATCGCGCTCCTTCAGCTGATGTAGCTCAGTTGGTAGAGCAACTGATTCGTAATCAAATCGCACGAATCAGTAAATCCCGGCAACGCCTTAGGCAGTTACGACGTAAAAATTTCACTAATTGAAAAGCCCGCGCAAGCGGGCTTTTTCATGCGTGAATTACAAACACAAACGCCTGCAGAAGAAACTGGCGCTTACTGCATTAAATCCTCACGCATCACCTTTTCCAGCAAAACGAATTTCTTCACCAAGTCCATGGCCCTTGGCCCAGGCAGCAATCTTCGTTCGTAACCAACCATCATAATCCACACACTGCGGATCTTCGCTACTGAATGGCTCAAGATCAGAAGATGACATTAATTCCGTAAGCAAATGCTGAACCTTCGCTTGCAGCTCTTTACTGCCAGCTATAGCAAGATAGGCACTCAAAGGCTTGTCTTTGTTCTCCTCCTCCCCTCCTAAAAAGCGTTCAAAGTCTGGAACACTCACTCGATGACGAACTTCCACGCCACTCTCTCGAGCTAGCTGAACAGCCTGCAAAATCTTTATATTCTCTGTCCACATGCCATTCGCAGAACCGTCCTTCTTATACGGCGGATCCACATCATGAAGCAAACCAAAATTGATTTTAAAATGAGTTAAAACTGAGATTAGCGGCGCAAGAATAGCCTTCCCTCGGGCTCGTACGATAGTTATCTGGTTCAAAAGAGCGTGGTCGGTCTCGACGATAGAAGATATAAACGCGGCATGTTCGGTATCTCCCTCGACGAGAATTGGGTAAGAACCAAAAAAAACTTCCGAAAAACTGGGATCAATATGTTGGAGGGCTGCAAGGCGACGCTTATCCTCAGTATTGAATCCAATCAAGTCGGAACGATAGGTCCGATGCGTGACGCCCCCATCCGAACCACCAGATCGCTCGAGACGCACAATCGTAGTATGGTCCTCGAACGGATTAATGAAGTAGGGGGAGTGCGTAGTAAGCATTACTTGCCAGTCAGGGTTACTCGCAAGCTGATACAGATGCCGCTGCGCCGCCCGTGCAGCAATCGGATGCAACGCGTTCTCTGGCTCATCTATAAGAAGAAGATAACCTGGGAATGCAGGATCGTCGTCACTTACCGGAATCGCCCCACCTGCATCATGAGCACGCAATTTTGCTTGCAGCTCCTCAATTTTACTGTCTTGAGCGGCAACATCTTCACCTTTCTTCTTTTTTTTGGCTTCACAGTCTTTAATGCCTTTCAACAGAGAATCGCGATATTCAGCTCTCAATTCACCATCCCTGCTGAGTTCGTTATGTACTTGCACCATCGCCCAAAATAAAGCACGCCGAGCACCAGTGCCCTGATGATGAAGAGATGTCTTCGTCCTATCGTCGGATACGTCTAACGTTGATCCATTTTTCAATAAATCGCCAAGCTTAGGTGATAGGGGGAGGGTGCTAACGTTCAACTGAACATGTAGCGAAGGAAAAATACTCTGAAACCCGTTAGTAACACGATCTGAAACTTTTTGGAAATGCTCGGTATGCTCAGCACTCAGCGTAGCTATTTGACTAGCAATATCAGATATAGCGTGCGCGAGCCGGGACTCTTTATTCAACCGTTCTTCTTCGACCCTTCTAATCAACGGTGCCAAAACAAGCTGCAAAAGAGTCTCCTCCATCTTTGCCGTGTCATCTAGCGAGCCAATACGTATAGGCCTCGGCAATCTAGATAGGAAAACAGGATCAGCCCCCCCTGCCTTCGCGTCCTCGGCCCAGCCACCTGAACCACCATTTGCAGAAGGGTCCCAAGTAGAGCGAATTTGGGAAAAACTGGGCGCAAACCACTGCCAGCGACTGCGTACTATACGCAAGCCATCAACGTCTTCTTTCCACTTAGGGTCGACATTACCAATACCATCGGGGATATGCACGTCGAGAAAGATTTCAGATGGCTCATCGTCAGGAGCGTGCTGGTACCTGTCTCTAGCTACTGTAAAAGGAAGCGTTCCCTTTGCCAGCTCATAAGACCTTAAGATGGTTGACTTACCGGCGTTGTTACGCCCGACCAAACAGACCACATCGTCTAACGCGACTTCCACGCCCTCAGGCCCCACACACCCAATATTGCGTACTGAGATACGCACCAACTTCGATCTATTATTCACGATCCCCCCTTTGAAATTTATGGCGCCCTTTTCTAACCCCTGACATCACCATTGACATGCTGATCTGGCAATTAATTTTAATTTCATTTTGGCTTTACATGCTTCGCCAAATTTATACGGAACTGATCCATCGCAATATCTTTTGAAACCTACTATAGACCAGGTGAGGCCATTTCTATAAGAAATCCAGAACGGGCAAAAAAAGCTCGCCTAAGCGAGCTTTTTTCATTTCTTGATTTCAAGTAGGGATGCCTGTTAAAGAAATAATGCGATCCCGAAAATCAGAATAATCTGAGCCGGTCGCCTTCGTCAGATCAGATATCTTATAGAACCTATTAGTGGAAGGTGATTCCTGGCGCGCCAAAGCCAAATCCATTTTATCTACATTCACAACGGTCCAACATTCAGCATAGCCTTCGGCTCGGGCCTTTTGATGGCTCTTCTCCGCCTCCCCGAGCCGATTATGGATATTTGAAAAGTCTCGGCCCGCTTTCACTTCAATGGCGATTAACTGACGCCGTAAATTGGCGCTAACTTCTTCTTGAATGATAATGTCGGGATCAGCAGCGAATTGGATAAGTACAGTCCGCCCCGCCGCATTTTTAAGCTCGATAGAATTTATATCGCTATTCGTTACATGCGACTCAACAATTTCAAATATCGAATTAAAAACAATCCGAATTCCAGCGGCTCCGCGCCGAACATTGGCCCCGCCCCGCAATTGAGGACCTAGAGTTAGCAGCGTCAAATCACTGAGCAACTCCAAGCTCAACTGCTGCGTACCAATTCCTGCTAACAAAAGAACCCCTGCTTCGCATAAAGACTCGCAAGCCTCCTGCAACAACGCCGAGTTCTTTGCAGTTATAACGCCACGCACCTCGAGCGCTTTAAGTGGCGCGAACCCTGTAGCTTTTGTATAGAACTCTTTTTGGCTGAAACCATACAGCATTCGGTAATAACCAAGCAAATTAGGAGAGGCTCTCAGAATGGAAGGGACCGGAAATAAGACCTCGCCTCTCAAACCGTGACCAGCCAACAAAGAAAGACAATGGGCTGGGACAAAATCTCCGAGCTCCAAATCAATAGCAGGGATTTCCAATTCCCGAACCGTCGCCAGAAGAGCATCCTGAAGATGGAGCGACCTAATTTCTGCTAACGAAGCCGCAAACGATATTTGTAAAGTCGGATCAGGTAAATTAAATTGCGACAATGTTTTTCCTCTTATGCTGCCACACGAATAACTGACAATTCATCGGCCGAAAGCCGAGATACTGCAAGTGAAACATATTCTGGATGAAGTTCCAGACCAACATATCGACGCCCCAGCTGCTCAGCAACCAAACCAACTGTGCCGGAGCCAAAAAATGGATCCAGAACAAAATCGCCGGGCCTTGAGGCCGCTCTGATGCACGGCTCAACCAATTTAGGTGGGAACGTGGCGAAGTGAGCACCGGCGAAGGGTGAAGTATGAATATTCCAAACAGTCCTACAATTGCGCCCATTGGGGTCTAAAACCGCTTCTCGGTCATAGTAGTACTGCTCGGACTTGGTAAACATGAATATGTACTCATGTGCCCGCGTCGGTCTGTCCTTCACGCTTTCTGGCATAGCGTTTGGCTTGTTCCAAACTATGTCGGCGCGTAAGAACCACCCGTCGTCCTGAAGAGCGAAGGCCAAGCGCCAAGGCACCCCCATCAGATCCTTCGGTTTTAGACCTTCTGGTGTATTTGGGCGCACACCCATAGCACGGGCGGGGTTTTTTTTATCGGGCGCTCGCCAACCACGATTTCCGCTGGTATAGCCGTCTCCGATATTGAGCCACAAAACGCCATCATTCTTTAACACTCTGCGTGCCTCTGCAAAAACAGATTGCAGCCGATGAATAAATTGCGGAAGCGTGGGCTCAAGGCCAATCTGATCAGCAACGTTGTAATCCCTCAGTCCCCAATAAGGGGGAGAGGTGACGATGCATTGAACGGATTCGGTGGGCAAGCGGCGAAGAATCGTCAGCGCATCCCCTTCAAAGATACTTGAATCGTTAAGCGCCAAATATCCAGGCTTAGAAATCTTACTTGCTCGCATTTTTTTGGATGATATTGAAACTTTCAGCCGTCATGATACACCCGAAGAATGTTTAAGCCGTCCGACAGCACTCAAAAATGTTTCCAAAAAGAAAAATTCTGAGTGCGGATTGAAAAATTATGTTGAGATAACAACAGACGGGAGATTTGAAACGAACGTCGATAAGTTCAAGTGAGAAAAATGGGCATATCTGCGTACCATCTCTGCAGACTCCCACCCGCCAAGTTCTTGAAGGGCGAGAAGCGGCGTTCCGCTCTGGACATGCCAACTCGCCCACGTATGGCGCAAATCGTGCCAACGGAAGTCTTGAATTCCTGCACGTACCAAAGCTTTATACCAAGCTGCCGTACTCGCTTGAACAATTTTGTTGCCTTTATATGTGAAAACGTAAATTGGATGCACACCGCGCCTCGATAGCAGTACTCGCATCGCATCATCGTTCAGCGGAATGGCTTGCGGGTTACCATTTTTCATATCCTGCCCGTCGAACCACGCTAAGCGTCGTTTCATGTCCACTTGCTCCCAGCGCAATCCGGTCACATTCGCTCTACGTAGACCGGTAGCGAGTGAGAAGGCAGCCATTGCGGCCAAATGTGGCGGAAGCTCAGAAAGCAATCGAACAGCTTGTTTGGGAGACAAGAACCGCACGCGGCGAGTCGGCTCGCGCAGTAGACGTACGTGAGGAGCCGACGGCATCCACTCCCACTCAACGACAGACATACGTAAAATTGCTCGAAGTAACGCAAGCATACGATTAACCGTTGCGTTCGATGCGCCGCTAGCGATCTTTTTCGTGCGCAAAGAATCTACAATCGCGAGATCAATATTTGCAAGCGGAATCCCGCGAAGAACCTCATTAAGCCAACGAATATTTGACTGATCAGATTTCAACGAACGCTTATCAGCCTTATCTGCAAGCCACCGTTCAACAGCGTCATCCCAGGTTTTATTAGCTACCACTATTTGCCCCCTAACCTCTCATGCAACGGGAAAATACTAACCGCCCTTGACGCCCGGAAACCCTCAACATTCCTCAACACTGAAACCCTAGCTTTTGCTAGCCGAGAACCAGTAAAACGAATTGAGCCGATCATGGTATTGCGCAATATCGTCAAAACCGCGCATCGCGAACTCCTGTGCCACGAGCACCACAATGTCGAAACTGTCAGTGTCAGCCTTGAAGTAGATTTTGTATTGACTCGGTTTCGGAATCCCACGTGAGGCCCAATAGCTCTTTTTGTTAAAGCGTGCCTCTTCCAAATTTTTGGAGACATATTTGCTGATGTAGCTGGCGATGCGATGCGCCGAGTTACGGCCACGCGGTCTAGTGAAATCAACATTGCCATTGTCCTTTCCCACCACACGCCGCCACATAGAGCGGATCAGGTTCCAGCTTCTCACACGTATTCCATGTTCATTTTTGAGCCACGCAGGAAATTGCTGGCAAGCGATATGAACATGTAATGCGCCTCGCTTTTGCACTTCCAGAGTCGCAACGTAATGGAAGTCGCCAACACTCCGCAGACGTTCTCGGAACGCTTTGAAATCCGCCTCAACGCGTGCGTAATCAGTCACGCACTCTCGATAGGTCAGCGTCAGCAAGCAATCTGCCTGGAGCATCTTCGCCAGCCTTCGCACCTTCGTCTTCGCCCGCCGTGCGGCCACAATCCGAGCCCTCTCATGATCGCCATCACCACGCTTCGTTGGCTCTTCGCATTCCGTTGAGTAATCGAAAATCTGTCCATCGCTATAGGTCTCGCGGTTCTCATCGAGAAACACCTCGATCCCATTCGGGAATTCAGTCACTGTCAGCGTTTTCCAACGTTGTACATCTGTTCCCGCAAAATATGAACCCAATGAAGCGTTCAGATTGGCGTTAGCCGCAACCTTATCTATACTCGCTGTAAGCACAATTTTTCCTTGGTAGCGTTGTGTGAGCCCGGCAGCGTTGGCGCGCTGATCCGGGTATTTTTACGTCCATCAAAACCACTTTTCCAACTCGCCGAAAAGGCTGTTCTTTCTCTGTTTTCCTTAAGTGTTCTAGGTACAAGTCTAGGCGCTCGCTTCGCTCGCGCCGTCCTCGCAAGCTGCGGTCGGCGCGATCTTGCTACGCCTCTTTTTCGTTACGCGTAACGGAAATTCTCTGTCCTTATTCAGCGCCGCAGCGCCCTTGATCAACCGCATAAAGCCTGGCTTGTGAGTGCTACGCACTCATGGGCAGCTGAGGCCGTTTCTCCGATCAACCCGCCACCGTTTTCCAGAGTTCTCCGCCTTTTCGATGAACGATAGCCGGCGCGTCTTTTGCCGCAAGGGGGTATTCATAAAAGCGCCAGCAACCGCGCTTTTACAAACCTTCCCCCTTGCGGCAAAAGCCTCATGCGCCGTCTATTCGATCATCGGGCGAAGAACTCAGGAAAACGGCGGCAGGCGGTGGAGTCGAAACGACCAAAACCGCCGGTCTTACGGAGGGCTCCGAATCTAGGAACCCGGTCAGCTTTAACACCACCTCGAAGGCGCGATCATGGAACAACCAGAACTGCCCCTGCTGCATTTCCCGTATCAACCCTACTTCGCGCATTTCAAGCGCACGCGTAAGGCGCTGGCCCCTTCCAACTTTGTCCCGCCGTGGAAGCAACTGCGACTGACGCTGTATGTCCGCAATCTGATGCGCAAGGGCGCGGCCTTCATCTGGACGCGACCGGATGGACGTCAATTCTTCTGCAAGACCATGCGCCAACTGGTGGCGCGGATCATGGACTACGATGGCTATATCCTGCATACGATTTTCCAGTACAAGAACGGGCGTTTGATCCGTACCTGATTTATAGGCGTGACACCTGAAGGACGAGAAGAATTTCCGTCTTGCTGTTCTGGCCGGTATTGGAGCGCATCCAATCAGGCAGGAACGAGAAGCCAATGCGGCCGGAGCTTTCCCGGTTCTCCGCAAGACCCCCGATGATGACGATATCGCCATCGGCGACCGACAATGAAGTGCTCACTTCACGCTTGGTCAACGTGGGCGAATTGTTGACGCCAGTTTGCGTGACGACGAAGTTTGATAGCTGCTGGCCGACTGTCAGATCCACTACTGACTCTCGCACAATCGGCTTCAGATCGAAGATAACGCCTGAACTGCGATACTCCACCGACTGCACCGGAGCGCTTCCATTCCCCGGATAACTGATCGCGCCGAGCACAGGCACATCTTGCCCAACCGCAAAGCGGCCAGCGGCACCAGAACGCACACGTAATGACGGCGCAGATATCGTCTTGAAGCGGCTGTCACTGGAGAGCGCGGCAAATACGGCGTCAATGGACGCATTCTTGAGGCGGACAAAACCATCGAGCGTGGAAGGCGAAGAAACACCAGCTGAGACGGTGCCGCCAAGCAGATGCAGCGCAAGAGAAAACGCCGAGCCTTCAGCCCCATTAGACGCGACCTCAAACACCTGGCCGCGCACCATCACCTCGCCTTGCCGTGTATCCAGTTGCGCAAGCAGCGCGGACAGCTTTTTAATATCAGCTTCTGTGCCATTGAAAACAAGGGCATCGGGATCAGTATCGAGCAGCGAGGCGGCAGACCCTGCAGGAGTAGGCGCTTTCGATTGGCCGGTGGACGCATCTGCCGTTATCGCTTGTGGCGCGCCATGAATAGACCGCGTAGAAGTGAATTCCCCCTTCGGAAAAAGGCCACGCAATAGCTCAACAAGGTAGGTCACATCGCGATACTTCGGCCGATAGACGAACGCTTCTTTGTTCGGTTCTGGCTCCTTAACGATGCCGACGATATCAACGCCGTTCACGGTGCGGACTGACAATCCAAGCAGCCCCATGAATCGAGAGACTTCGGAGCGCGCAGAAGCGCCAGTAGCGAAGCGGAACGAAACAAGCCGCTCATCTGCAACGACATCAGGCTGTATCAGGTAGGGCGTTTTGAGGATCTGCGTATACATCAGCTCGACCGCCTCAGCGACACGCACACGGGAGAATTCTAAGGCGCTATCGACGGGCTGAGGAACGCCCCCAGGAAGCGGCATAGACAGGCCCATAGCAGGCAGCAACGGCGTTGCAGGAGCCGCGTAAGAAAGAGCGCTGTAGATCATCATCAGCGCAGCCAGGATATGTTTCATTTCTTCCCCTCCATTTGAACCGGATGAACTACCGCGCCGGAATAGCGCGTGACCTTCGCGCCGTCTATTTCCCCGATGGTTTGCGGCCCCATCTGCACAAACATCGAGGGAGATTCATAACGGAAACGCCCGTTCTCATCGACGATAACGACATAGCTAACAGCCCCGAATTTTGCTGTGCCAGCGATGCGCCAAACATCGGAGAAGGTTGGCTTTTGAGGCACTATCGGGGCCTTGTTTGAATTGGCTTGAGCCCCCTCTTTCGCACTTTCAGTTGTATTCTTTTGGGCGGCAGTTTTGGGGCTAAAGAAATGGATCGTCGCGTACAAGCCAACAGAAAATGCGACGAGTAGTATTGCCGCAAGCACCCAAATCTGCTTACGCGCCATCATGTTCTGACGCTTATCGACATTCACGATTTTCCCGGTGGCTCCGCCTTTGAACGAGGAATACAGCGGAAAAATCTCTTTGCGATACTTGCGCAGATCGACACTGATGCGCGCCGCCTTGGTCTGCTTATTCCCCTCGAAAATCGATACGCTGTAATGGCTGGACATGCCCAGCGAAATTTTCTTGTGCGTGCGAATGTGGAAGGCAACAACGTTTTTCAAAAAACGATTGAGCGTGGACATGTCTTGAATCATCAAGACCAGATCGCAGGCCACGCCCGTTTTTTCATTGGTGAAGTGCCGATGCTCTAGAAAGAAGCTTTTATGCTCTTGAAGCAGATTGGCACCGGTCGCGGGCCAGAAGCGCCACGCCTCATCGATGCACACCAAGTCGCCCGGCTGGACGATGGTATCGGTATGTGCCCCTTTTTTATCATCGTAATAGGGGAAGAACTTGGGCTGTGAAACGTCGCCGTTCGTAACGTGGACGACCTCGCCCAATTCTTCAGGCACTGGCTTGTAATGCTTTTCAATGTAGGCGTGAATCTTCTCCCCATCGATCCCGTCTACGTTCGTCACAACGCGCCGACCTTGCGCAATGGCTGGGACAATGACCTCAGCGACAACCTCATAACTCTTTCCAGAACCCATGAGGCCGGTATAGACATTGATCCCCATGATTAGCCGATCAGCGGAATACGGCGGATGATGAATCGCGTGACCCAGGCAGTAAGCAAGATCGGTACACCCGCCGTGACATTGCACAGATCGAGGAAGTACCAGACCTCACTAGGAAGTCCGCCAAAGGCAGATGTCAGCGCCGCGCCGGTCGGCAAAATATTGGTGAGAATCGCGATAAATTCAGTCGTCACGAAGAACAAGCCAAAATACAGCACGAACTTGACCAAGATGGAGCGGAAGACAAATCCGAGCACCACATTGAGGGCCGACAACACAATCCCGAACATCGCATTTCCCCTTACGCAGCCAGCACGATAAACAGCGCCACAAGCACCCATACAAGGGCCATTGCGGCATACAAGGTCGGACGGATTTTCTCCAGCAAGACGCAGTGCTGCGTCATCGCAATATCTTTGTTGAACACTTGAATCGTCCAGGTCGGACAAGCAGCGCTATGTCCCGGAACAACAAAATTAGTCAGCGTCGGAAACAGATTCAAGATGGGTTGCAGAATTTGCTGCGCCGTAGGCGTAGGTTCCAGCGATGGCGCACCGATGCCGGGATCAGGGCCGAGGTTTTCAAGTGGCTGATTAGATGGATTCGTGCCAGTTGAAGGCGTAGCCGAAGGATCAGCAGTAGCCACAGGTGATGAGGCCGTAGGGAGCGTAAAAGGCGTTGCAGCCGTGCCGCCACTAGGCGCAGCTTGAGGTGCAACGAAGTCTCCAACTGTCGGCCAAGACGATGGGTTCGCAGATTGCCAAGCCGCTGCATCGGCTGCTGTGATCGGATTGGTGGCGTCGAACGGCAAGCCGTTGTATCCGGGTGAAGACGCGGCAGCTTTCCAAAAATCATTAGCCAAATCAGCGATGACTTGCGGATTCAATGGCTGTGCCTTTTGAGCATCGGAGAGGCCGGCAGCAGCATCAGAAACGGTTTTGACGGGCGCTTGCGGTGGCTCCGGGAAGTTGGAGGCGGGACATACGCCAGCGCTAGCAGTGAGTTTAACGCCCGGGCAAAGCGTAGTGTTATTACTCGATTTTGTTGGTGCATTAAGCGAACCCATATCAATGGTCTCACTCGCCCCGCTATCGTAGGTATAGACGCGGATCAGATGGCAATTCCCGTCCGACTTTAGCTCAGCATGTTGAGTACCGTGACCACCCGGCGCTGTGAAATCAGTATAGACAGCGCCACTGCATGCAGCTTGCGGGGAACCGGCGACCGCATTGGAGAAAATGTAGACGACTGAAGGGGGCTTTAATCCAGCCGGAGTATTGACAGAGGCTGGATTGTCTCCAACTTGCACAGTCCCATCCGGTTTAAAAATCCATTTGATGGCGGCATCGACAGTGAGCGCGACTGCGACGCCAGCGACAATCGGTGCGGCAACGGTCACCCATGCTGGCGCCGTAACACCCAGGAGCGTCACAGTAGCAGCACTAGCCAATCCACCAGCAATAGAACTGCTGACGTTGCTCAACGTGCTAACCCAACGCGGATCATTCGATGCAAAGCCACGACTCTGCATTTTCGCCTGCACGACGCCAGACATAGAATTTTGCATTCTGGTCACGGGGACCGCTGCTGCAAATGATAGCGAGCAATGCGCAGTGAGAAAAAGGAAGAGAGCGATAAAGATGCGCATGATTACCTTGACTCCAAACCAGCAATCACCGCCCATGCACAGACAATGCCCCAGGCAAAGGAAAACAAGTACCAGAGATTGGAATAATCCACGTCATCCCCCATTGAACAGACGTAAAAAAAGGACGATGCAGCGCTACATCGCCCCCGGTCACTGCGACTGCACTTACGCCGACTTCAGATAGCTGATGACGATCTTGGCGGCCTTGATGGTCACGTACACGACGGCCAGCACTGCACCGATGGCCATAACGCCAGTAGTGATATCGCTGGCGCTGATCGAACTGGTGATCGGCGTCAGATCGACGGACGACGCAGCACGCGCAGGCAAAGCAACGACCGACGCCACACCCGCAGCCGCCAAAGCGGCCCTCTTCTGGAGCTTGGAGAACACTTGCATGGTTTTACCCCTATAAAACGCCGGAGACGTCCGGCAGCGCTTGCCCAACATAGGCAAATCTTTAGCAGAAGGTCCGGAAGATCAGAACGAAATCCAGAACCCAGAGAGCGGCAACGCCAGCCGCCAATACACCCGTGATCGCGTCTCTTGACATCACCCCTCCCGAATCATTTGCAATAACGCGCCGATGGCCCGCCCGATCAGAAAACACACCATCACCAGAGAGAAACCCGCAGTCCAAACACTGGCGACCGACGAGGTATCAGGCGTATCCAACGTTGTTTCCAACAGTCCGACCTGTAGCGCCGCTGTGCCGCCATCGCACGAAAGTTTGCCGTCTACTGACACCGTAGGCGCGGCATCTTGCGAGCAGTACAGGACGTACTTAGGCATCGGATTTATCGTTACGCGTAACGGAAATTAAGAAATCGAACTTGCGCCGCTGGCGAAACTCGCGCTGACGTTGTGCATTCGTTTTAGGTGCGAGCTTCGGCGGGCGGCCACGGCGGGGACTACTAAACAAATCCGCCGTGAATTTATCCGCCGCCTGTTTCATGGTCAGGCCGGTACAGCGGCAGAAGCAGCGGGCTTGGCTTGCGGACGGGCAGCGCCACCACCGTGCGGATGAAGAGCAGTGATGCGAGGAACAACGAGGCGCTCGAAGCTCACATCGAGTTGGAATTCTGCGAGGTACTTGCCGGGCGTCGTGTCCTTCAGCGAATCAGGCAACAGCAGTTCACCAACCTTCGCGCCATTATCGCCACCAGTGACGACGCATTGAGCGCGGTACATCTTCCAGGGATTGCCGGTCTTGCGGCTGACGCCGGAGGATTCTTGGACGGAGACGATTTCAATCAGATGCTTGTTATCAATTGCGGACATGATGACTCCTTAAGGTAGGGAAAGGCCAAAGCGGCCGAAGCGGACCCTTTACGGGCAGTTACTACAAGAACTAGTTACTCAAGAATGCTCACAAAAAGAGAAACTCAAAAAAATACGGAGTTACGATGAGCCTCACCAAAACTTAACGGGGGACATATGCAAACGATGCTGTTCGTACTATTGGCAGTGGTGGTTGCAATAAGCCTAGCGGCCATCAAAAGAAAAACGAGATCGAGAGGACGTCTTAGCGCAAGCGTTCTAGTAATGAAACGAAGCGCTCTAACGAACCGCGAACAAGTGATGTATTTCAGGCTCACTGAAGCGCTGCACGGACATATCGTTTTGGCACAAGTAGCTTTTTCCGCGCTGCTTAAAACCCATAACCGGCCAGATAGAAACCGGTTTGATAGGAAAGTGGCCGACTTCGTAGTGATGAACAGATCATTTGAAGTACTGGCGATAATTGAGCTAGACGACTCAAGCCACAAAGGAAGAGAAAGACAAGATGCCGAACGACAAGCACTTCTGACAAACGCCGGATATCGAGTGATCAGATATAACAGCATCCCAGACATCGAAGTCTTGAAGACAGAGTTCAAGATCGGCCAGAACCAAGTCACTGGAACAATTGCCGCTAGCAAGACGCCGATCTGATACGCCACTGAGATTCCCCTCAATTTGTGGTATTGTTGGTCCAAACAGAGTAACCCCAAAAAGAGTTAATCCATTCGAATTAACTCAAAGTTACTTCATTTGGATTAATTGCGCAAGAGGAAAATCGATGAGCTACGCAGAAATTTTGAAAATGGCGCTGGATGGCAAGTCGGTGAATTCGCTCGCTAAGCAGTGGGGAATCCCCCAGCCGACCCTAGACAAGTACGCTCGGGGCGAGCGTTTGCCGAGTTTTAAGGCCGCGAAGGCAATCGCTGAGGCGGCCGGAGTTTCAGCCGAACAAATGTTGGAATGTCTTGCACTAGAAGAAGAAACAAGAAAAGGTTATAATCGCGCTCCTTCAGCTGATGTAGCTCAGTTGGTAGAGCAACTGATTCGTAATCAGTAGGTCGACGGTTCGATTCCGCCCATCAGCACCAGAACAGAAGCGGCCTGCAGCGATGCAGGCCGCTTTTATAGCTCCGCAATTTTCTCATTTATGCGCCCGAGCTGCCCTTGCGCCAGCCCTCCCCCCTTGAGAACCGGTTTTATCCGTTCCGGCCTTCACGCGCCGTTGACTCCGGCAGTCAGCTCTAACATCACGGTCTCAACCCACCCGAATTTCAAGCGAGGCTGAAATGCGTTCTCGTCGATTGTGCGCCGGAAAAAATCAGAACCTGTGACGCATACCGAACGTGATCGCAGTCGATGAATCACCGGACGTGACAGCAGTGCCGCCGCTGGACGCATCACTGACGACCCACTTTCCGCCAGCATCATTGTTGATACGGCCGTAAGAGGTGTAGAGATTGGTCCGCTTGGACAAGGGGTAGGAATAGCCCAGCGCAAACTGCTTTGCACCGGTGCCGAGCGAAGCACCCGACCGGTCGCTCTTCCTGATATAGGACGCCATCACGCTGCCCGCGCCGACAGGTGCCGATAGGCCGACCAGCCAGTCACGGTAATTCATTCCCGCGTTGTCCTTTTCAGTCTCATAGGCCAGATGCATGGTTGCAGCGCCAAAGTTGTACGTACCACCGAGGATCATGAGCCTGGTGGTATTCGTGCCGGTGGCGTCATTGGCATTGTCGTAGGCCAGGGCAATGCCCAGCGGCCCGTTCGCGTATCCCACCGACAGTGCGTAGTAGCGTGACCTGGACGCATCGCCTGCTACTTCGCCCAGCCCGTACATGCCGTTGAAGACGAGGCCGCCCATCTCCGGCGTGTTGTAGGTAAAGGAGTTATTGGTACGTACATCGCCGTTGGCACCGCTGGCCATGAGGTTGCCTGCCGAGCCGGTCAAGCCGGTGCCGAATGGATCAATCGAATCCAAGGTGATGAATACCGGGTTGTACTGGCGACCGGCATTGACCGCGCCAAAATTGCCGGAGAGACCGACATAGGCCTGGCGACCGAACAGTGCGCCCCCCTGGCGAATCGTCCCGGTGTCGCCGTTGAATCCGTTCTCAAGCTGGAAGTTGGCTTTCAAGCCACCGCCCAGATCTTCCGAGCCCTTGAATCCGATACGGTTGCCCGATTGAACGCCGGTCGCCAGTTTGAGGACCGAACCCGCCGTGCCGCTTTCACGTGTAATTCCTGCGTCGAGCACGCCATAAATGGTGACGTTGCTTTGGGCGGACGCGAAGACGGAATATGTGCCCAAGACAGCCAGAACCAGCAGTGTTTTCTTCATGTGATCAACTCCTCGGAAGTAGAACCCATTTCATCAATAGGCGTGAGATGCGTTCTGTCCAGAAAGGGCGCTGGCAAGGCGCGCGACGCGTCGTGTGGCGGTGCCACACGCAAGGAGTGCAACGCGGCCAGCGCCCTTTCTGGACAGAACCCGGAGGGAGCGGCCCGTTTGGGCGAATTGCTGCGTTACGAATTTGGGTCAAGACGCCCAGTCTTGACCCAAATTCGCGCCTTGCACTTCATCCCAAACGGGACTCGCTCGCACTCACGCCTATTGATGAAATGGGTTCTAAATGTCCTGGCTCTGTTCGCCGCCAGCGGCAGTGATCCGGGCGACCGCATCTGGCGGCTGTGCCGAACAGGGCGAGAACCAATGCATAAAGACGTTTGGCGATCGTAAAGCTCATATATCGTTTTTGTAAAAGCAAGAAAACTCGTACACATTGACGATACCGCATGCCTGCACGAATGGAGGGACATCTTGCTACCGGCGGATAAGCATGTGCCTCATGCCCATTTGAAGACCTGAGCGTCCGGTAGCAGCTTCGATGTCGAAGTCGCGTGGAATATATAGAAGGCGAACTATTTTTATTAGTGAGCTATTTTTTACGAGACTTGTTAATACGTTGAAGCAAACGCCCCTCAACACGAAAAAGCCCCGCACGAGGCGGGGCGAAAGGCCAGCGGAAAATCTGCGCTGGCCAGGGGCTTTCAGCGATACGCTAGCGCGGCAATCCTGCCGGCTGGGGCGTGATATCCACGCTCTGGCGCATCATGCTCGCCGCACCTGAGCAGGTGCGGCGCAAGTCGTTGCTACTGAGCTTGAAGATGCCGACGGTTTCCTGCAGACGACCGGATTGTTCCTGCAGGGATTGCGCCGCCGCAGCAGCTTGCTCCACCAGGGCGGCGTTCTGTTGCGTCACTTCGTCCATCTGCACGATCGCCTGGTTGATCTGCTCGATGCCATCGCTCTGTTCTCCGCTGGCAGCCGTGATCTCAGCCACCACATCGGTGACGCGCCTGACGCTGGCCACCACCTCGCTCATGGTCGCACCCGCCTGTTCGACCAGACGGCTACCGTTTTCCACACGTTCGACCGAGGTATCGATCAGCGATTTGATTTCCTTCGCAGCGGCAGCACTACGCTGGGCCAGGGTGCGCACTTCGGAAGCCACCACTGCAAAGCCACGCCCTTGCTCACCCGCCCGCGCTGCTTCCACCGCAGCGTTCAGGGCCAGGATGTTGGTCTGGAACGCAATGCCATCGATGACCGTGATGATGTCCACGATCTTGCGCGAAGCATCATTGATCTGGCCCATGGTCTGAACGACTTCACCGACCACGCTGCCGCCCTGGGTCGCCACCTGCGAGGCGCTTGCGGCCAGGGCGTTGGCCTGACGGGCATTGTCGGCATTCTGCCTGACGGTGGAGGTGAGTTCTTCCATCGCCGAGGCGGTTTCTTCCAGCGCACCGGCCTGCTGTTCGGTGCGCGAGGACAGATCGAGGTTGCCGGTCGCAATCTGGCCCGATGCGGTGGCAATCGTATCGGTACCCAGGCGGACCTCGGTGACGATGCGATGCAGATTCTCGTTCATGGTCTTGAGTGAAGACAGCAGTGCGCCCGTTTCATCCCGTGAGGTCGCGGCGATCTGCACGGTAAGGTCACCTGATGCAACGGCGCTGGCCACTTCAACGGCTTCATTGAGAGGACGGGTGATGGAACGCGTGATCAGCACGGCGCATGCCACCGAGAGCAAGATGGCCAGGCCTGAGAGAACCACCATCAGATTGATGGCATCGGCCGCCGCTGCATCACTCTTGGCCACACTCTTTTCCATCAGCGATACCTGGAAGGCGATCATGTCCTTGAGCGCAGCGAAGTACTTGTCTTGCGCCGGGATCACCTCATTGAAGAGGTATTCGCTGGCCTCAGCCATCTTTCGCTGGCGAATCAGCTCAAGTACGCGGTCACGCGGTTTGGCATACTCGGCGCGGGCATCCCTGATCTTGCCAAACAGCTCCTTGCCCTTGGGCGTATTGAGGCGCTTCTCCAGATCGGCCATATGCTCGGTGACCTCGCGGGTATTGTTCGCCGCCCTGTCCAGGTACTTTTCGGCCGTCGCCGGGTCGGGAGCAATGATGGCGTTGCGCAGGGCACGCGCAGCGGTGTTGACCTTATCCGTGATCTGGTTCACCAGTGCGACCTTCACGTAGCGGTCATCGACGATTTCATCGGTGGCATCGCTGACCGCCTGCAGGTTCTTCACCCCGACGCCCGCAATCACGCACATCACCACGATCAGCGCAGCGAAACAGGCGCCAAGTCTCACGCTGATCTTGATATCGGACATTTTCATATTGCCTCCCCTTGATTGCCTCCTCCAGGAGGCTCGATTGAACGGGCACATCACATGTTGGAGCGCGGTCATTGATCACTCGGGGAAACTATACGCCACAAAATCAATTAATTCATTTTATTTGATTTAATTGTTGGAATTTAGCATCACCGGCACGATGGTCGTTGAACAGCGGAACGGGGGGCAACATCAGACATGCCGAAAACCGCTGGAACGCTTTTATAAACTTGGCTTCGAGCTATTTTTTCCACCGTGCATCGCGCTCATAAACTGAAGCAAACAGCGCGCAGAATCAGGTGAAAATTAAAATCGCGAGGCAATTTCATCGCAGAAATATCGTTGGATGCCTGAACAAATTATCAGATATGATGATTTTGATTTCTAAAAACAGCGGTTCTGCGCGTAGGGAAATTCCCGATGGCGACAAGACGCCAGGGGAGGTATGGTTCGGCGCAGCGCAGAACCGCCACATTCCATCTCATAACAACAAGATGATTCGTATTCAATCCCAACCACACAAGGGGGTTACCGTGTTTCAAAGCATGAAAATCGGGACAAAACTGGCACTGGGCTTCGCGGCCTTGCTGGCACTGACTGTCCTCGTCGCGGGGATATCGCTGATCAGCATCCGCACGCTGACCAGTTCCATCAAGGCGGGCGACGCCGTACAAACGCAGAAGTTGACGCCCCTGTACAACGCCCGTGAGGCACTGGATCAGACCGGGATTGCCGCTCGCAACGCCTATCTGTTCCGTAGCGATGCAGATGCGCAAAAAGAACTGGCCATCGTGGACGAGCAGAAACAGATCTATCTGAAGGCCATCAAGGATCTCGAGTCAGAGTTCGCGGGCAACCAGCTTTTTGACAAGGTGCGCGCCGACATGTTGAAGATGGCCGACGAACTCAAGCGCCCCCGGCTCTACCGCGAAAGCGGAAAGTCTGACGAGTTTCGTGACTTCCTGGTCAATGAATGCAGCCCCCTGCGACGCCAGATCGTGCTGGACATTGGCAAGCTGATTGTGCAGGTCGAAGCGGAAAACAAGCAGGCCCAACAAGATACGAACGATATGGCCAGCACTGCCGGAATCACGGTGGCAGTGCTGACGCTGGTAGTGGCTGCCATTTCGGCGCTGATTGCCGTGCTCATCACGCGAGGCCTGTTGAAACAACTCGGCGGCGAGCCTGCTTACGCCACGCAGATCGCTCAGCAGATTGCCAACGGCGATCTGACCACCGATGTACAGACCAAAGAGGGCGACAGTACCAGTCTCCTCTTTGCCATCAAGAACATGCGCAACAGCCTCGTATCCATCGTGACGCAAGTCCGCCAGGGCACCTTCATGATCGAACAGGCTTCGTCGGAAATCGCCTCCGGCAACCTCGATCTCTCTTCCCGCACCGAGCAGCAGGCCAGCTCCCTTGAGGAAACCGCATCGGCCATGGAAGAGATAATGACCACCGTCAAACAGAATGCCGACAACGCAAAGCAGGCAAGCCAGCTGGCGAACTCCGCTTCCGAGGTGGCCAGCCAGGGTGGCGAGGTGGTGGCTCAGGTCGTCACGACCATGGACGGCATCAATTCTTCTTCGCGCAAGATCGTAGACATCATCAGCGTCATTGACGGCATCGCCTTCCAGACCAACATTCTGGCTCTCAATGCAGCGGTGGAAGCCGCACGCGCTGGCGAGCAGGGGCGTGGCTTTGCGGTGGTGGCCTCCGAAGTGCGCAACCTGGCACAGCGCAGCGCCACGGCCGCCAAGGAAATCACCGAACTGATCAACGATTCGGTGAGCCAGATCGAGCGCGGCAGCAGCCTGGTGGAGCAAGCTGGTCAAACGATGGAAAACGTCGTCAGCAGCGTCAAGCGCGTGACCGACGTGGTGGCCGAGATTTCCATGGCGAGCCAGGAGCAAAGCAACGGCATCATCCAGGTCAATACCGCGATCACGCAGATGGATGAAGCGACCCAGCAAAACTCCGCATTGGTCGAGGAAGCTGCCGCAGCAGCGAATTCAATGCAGGAACAGGCGGGTACCTTGTCCGGACTGGTCGCCACGTTCAAGCTCGACGGCGCCCATGCACCGGGTGCAAAAAAACCTGTGATCAGCGGCACCAGGCATGAGCGCGCACTCACACCGGTAGCCCTCGTGCGTTAAGCACGTGTGGCCCGTGCGCTCATGCACGGGCCACAGTGTTACCGCTTGAGGCGGCTCTTTCCATCAGCTACGTGCCCCCACCTGACCCAGCAAGCGGAGTCCGGTCATGCGCACAAAAGCATCATAATCAACGGGCGCTCCCACCACGGTATCGGCGCGGTTGGCTTGCACATACGCCCAGGACCTGCCGCTGTCGGCGTCATAGACCAGCTTGAAAAGGCGCGCCGGTACCGCGATGTGGCCCCTGCCTATGGTACTGGGGGCGGCATCGAACAAGGGGCCCGTAAAGACGAAGACATCCCCGCGCGCCCGCATGACGTACTTGCGCGTATCCCGTTCGATCCTGGACCACGCGCCGGCATTGTGACGCTGATTCTGCGGGACCATGTTGGCCAGCGAAAAACTCTGTGCCATCGCCTCAGGCGTGGACATGTCGCCCGCCGGTGCCATGTGCCCGCGCGCGTAGCCTGATCCGCGATAGTCCTCCAGCTCGGCGCGGTCGGCGCGCGGCAGCCTTGCCTCAGGGTAGAACCTGTCAGTGCGATGCTGCTCCCGCGCATGCAAGAGTGCGGATCGGTTCAGACGTTCCACCACCACAAAGGGCGTCTTGGTCTGCGTGTTGTAGAGCACCGCAAACGCGCTGAAACACAATTCCCGCAAATGAGAGCCGGCCGGCAATTGCGCCGGATGTGCGCCGGGGAAGAACTGCGGGCATTGCGCAAAGCGCGCGACGGTAGCGCCCGGCCCGGCGTGCCGGACAGGAGCGGGCGGGTCTTCTGCGCCTGTCCACGTGGTGGCGTAACGATCGAGACTGAGCGTATCGCGCAAGCCTTCGGTCAGTTGCGGATTGAGGACGCAACTGGCAATGCCGAAGACAACGATCGTCGTGCTGGTGAATGAAATCAGAAAGCGACGGAAACTGCCCGACTGCTTCTGCTTGCTTTTTCTAGGGGTGGCACGCTTGCGGGGTGCTGCCTTTTTCTGTCTTGTTACCATGCTGGCCGCATGGTAACTTGCCGCGCGGATCAGTGCCAGCTCAGCAGGAGAGGCTCGAGGGGTTTCTCATCGGCCGGGCCGATACAGCCACGGAGTGGTAACAGATCCGGAGGCAACGCCCCCCCCGCTACGGCATGCCCCAGCAGGTGAGCAGCAATCGACCATCCGGATCTAATTGCCGCGCCAGCGCTGCATAACGATCATCCAGCGTGGCCGCCATCGCATACAGACGGGCCGCGCCCTTCGGCTCCCATTGTCCGGCATAGCCGGGCAAGCCGGCATCCCTGCGCCTGGCATCGAAGGGAACCCTGGAATGGATGAATTCCTCATGGGTTCTGCTACCTTCCGCATACGGCATCAGCCAGTTCAGCGCGTCAGCCAGGCTGCGGCCGCCGCTGCCCTTGAGCGTCAGCCAATGCTCTCCCCTCGCCTGGGCGGTCTGAGCTGCACGCACCAGTGGCTCCAGGTCATAGACCACATAATGCAGGGCATCGCGCTCCTCCATATCGAGGGTGCTGCCATCGTCCAGGATGTTGCGGCCGATCTGTGTGGCGAAGGCCCGGCGCGCACGGCCCCATAAGTTCTCGTCGCCCAGTGCAGCTGCCGCCAGCACTGCCAGCTTGACGCGATGCGAATTCCAGTTGTTCACCCAGCGCCCGTCGCGGGGCCGGAAGCCGCTCTCCATCTGCTGCAGATACCCTTCGGCCAGGGTGCGGATGAACTGGCCGGCGAGCTTGCGGCTGTCCGCATCCAGGGCGTCACGGGCCATGGCATACGCATCGATGTAGGCATCCAGAGCGGTCTCGTCGATGGGGTTGAAGTCAGGCTGATAGACCTCGGCCCAGGCGCTCATCAGACGCGAAAGTTGCCGGGCGTCTTCGGGATCATGGCGGGCCTGCCATAATTGCGCGAGCTGGCGCATCAGCGGCCAGTCGTGCTCGGCCTCGATACTGGCATCCCGGATACCTTGATGCGGCAAGGTTCCTTCGGTATGGACGTGCGCAATCGCACGCGGCTGCGGCGCCAGGTTCTTGTCCACTGCACGGCGCAGCGCGCCCAGTTGCGCCGGCGACGGCGGGTTGCAGGACGCTTGGGCCCATCCATGGAGCGGCACCAGGGTCAGCAACGCAGCCGTGACGATCAGGAGCCAATGGTCGGGGCGTCGCGGATGCCCTTGCCGGCTGGCTTCGGGAAAAAGTAGACGGGCAAGTCCCGCAGAAGGTCGTTTGAGAGGCATGTCGGTGTATCCGGAAGGAGGACAGGACACTCCTAACGCCGCGGCGGCAGATTGCGTGCACGCAACCCGCACAGCACATGGGCTTGTATGGATCTTGTCTGCTGGACCGACCTGCGCCGCTCTGGTTAGAATGCAGCGAACACTGTTACGGAGACAGTGGCTTACCTCTGCTACTTTCAGATTCGCAAAGCTGGCACCGGATTTTTCTCCCAGCGAATCGAATGGTCAACATCATGGATTGGGTTCCAATCGTCTTCATCATCTTCAAGGTTGCCGTGCTTGGCATCGGCATGTTCTATGCCATCAAGTGGCACTACGATCAGGGCAGGAAAGGCAAGCAGGCAGAACGGCGCGCCGTGCTGCGCGCGAGCGGCAAGGTGGCGCTGCTCTTCGTGGTGTCGCTGGTGGTGCTGGGGGCCGCGACCTTTTTCATCTCCCGGATGCTGGGTCTGGAATTGAGTTTTTCCTGATACGGCCGACCGCATCCGGGTCAGAAAAATTATATAAATAGTTTCCCTCATTCATGCGCCTGCGCAACAGTGTCGTCCGGACGAGGATGGCCTGCTCCCCGGGGGCTCACGCGATGACGCAGAGGTGACGCGCATATTCTTACGATGCTGTCAGCCCGGCTTTCCTGCAAATCAGGAATTGACTGATGCACGCACGTCGGTCCCGGCCACATAATCGCGAAGCCGTTCGTTCTGGTGTCAGGACGTAGCCCATCCACCCGGAGACCGCCTCATGAATCCGCGCCCTCGCGCTCGTACCTTGCTGATCGTCGAAGACAACAAGGATGTCCGCAGTATTTTTGCGGAAGTTTTTCAGAGCGTGGGCTATCAGGTGGTGGAAGCCGGTAACGGCGAAGATGCCCTGGCCCGGATGGCCGATGTGCATGAAGTGGTCGATGTGGTACTGACCGATCTGCGCATGCCGGTCATGGATGGCCTGGAACTGGCCACGCGGATCAAAGGTGATGCGCGCCTGTGCGCCATTCCGGTGGTGCTGCTCAGTGCCACGCCCATGGTCAATTCGTGGCAGGCACTGGAGGTGTTCTCGGCCCTGCTCACCAAACCCTGCTCGTTCGATCAGCTGCTCTCCACCATCGAAGCCGTACAGTAGGCAGCAGCGGGTAACGAAGACGATACCCGTCCGACAGCCGACGCTGACACCATCAAGGGAGCTTCACCGATGCCTGTCGCGCGCAGCCGGCGCGATCATGCAATGACTGCGCATGAGCGCAGGGCATCCATCAAGGAGTGAAATCATGTCGAACCAGAATCAAGGCGGTACCCGCGGCGGTTCCCACGAGCAGCACGTTCAGGCCGGACAGCAAAGCCACAAGAATGACCAGCAGAACCAGAGCAGCAGCGGCTCCGGTCAGCAGCAAGGTGGCGGCACGCGTGGTGGATCGCACGAACAGCACGTGCAAGCCGGGCAGCAGAGCCACAAGAACGACCAGCAGAACCAGAGCAGCAGCGGCTCCGGTCAGCAGCAGGGTGACTCCACCCGTGGCGGCACGCATGAGCAGCACGTGAAGGCCGGCCAGCAAAGCCACAAGAACAGCTGATATCGCGGATGCGCCTGCCTTCGCGGCAGGTGCGCGCGCCCGCCTCTGCCATCAGGGGCGGTGCGCCTGCTCTCCTCTTCCTCGCCGCAGCTTCATCCCACCCGCACAGGCCAGCATCGGATCACTCAGCGGATCTTGATCTCGACGAAGCGATTGCGCGGTTCAGGCACACCGCGTTTCTGCGGTACGCGTGGATCGCGCGCGCCTTTGCCGATAACCTCGATGCTCAACGCCTTCACTTCCGCACGTTGCAACTCGCGCTCGATCAGGCGCGCACGCCGCAGTGACAAGGCATCATTGATGGCATCGCTGCCGATGTTGTCGGCATGGCCCGTGAGGATGAACTCGCCTGCCGGAAATTCCTTGATCTCGGCCACGGCCTTCTTCAACAGATCCTGCGACGCGGGGGTCAGGCGGTCCGTGCCCAGTTCGAACAGGAGGTCATAGCTGCGCGGACGTGCGGGCAGGCTGCGCATGACCTCGACATAGCGACGCTCCACCTCGGCGGCGGAAATCGTCTGGGCCGGCCCGGCCTTGCCCCCGCGCGTCTCGACCGCTGCATAGGGCGCATTCAACGTCGTCTCGCCACTGGCGGTCTTGACCACGATGCTGCTGGCCGAACCATCGGGTTGCGGCAGCAGCACGAAACGCTCCGTGCGACCGGCGCATCCCGCCGTCAGCAGGAGCAGGGAGATCGTTGCACAAAGCGTCAGATGCTTATTCAGCTTATTCAGATGCTTATTCACTGCCCACCTCCACGATGAAGTCGGTGCCGCGGATGCCGATGGTGGCCGTCGGTGTGGACAGCGACTGGCTCTCCGGTGCCCGCTTGCCGATCAGTCCCGACACGTAGCGCAGCGTGCCCTTGGCCAGGCGCGCGGCGATGCCGCCCTCATCGGTCTTGTCGTTGTAGGCAAATCGCTCCAGCAGGAAATCACTGTTGGGCCCCAGCGAAATGAGCGTGTCGTCGCGCAAGGTGAAGCCGACCTCGCCGGAGGCTGCCGTCACCACACGATCCCCCGCATAAAGACGCTCGCCCACGGCCAGCGGTCGGCTCTTGCCGTTGCGCTCGGCGCGCACATCGCCTTGCAGAACCTTGATGATGCCGGCCTGGCTGGCTGTACTCTCCTGCGCTGACACACTGCCCTGGGTCAACAGCATGGCGGCGGCCAGCCCCCAGCCGCCTATCCGCAACGCCATGCGCGCGCACCCTGCCCTTGTGATACTCATGCCCGTTTCCTTTGCTGTTGTGAGGCCGCAGTCACTGCGGGCGGCGAGAAGCGCTGCCGATTGCCGCGCTTATCGCCTCTCTTGTCACCAGGCTGTCATCCATCTCGCCCCGGAGGACGATGCTGCGACGCAATTTCGCGGAAAACCGTCCAGGGCGTCAACACTTCTTTACATCTCAATGCACGGACCGACTTACGGCGTGTTGAGCAGTCCGCTTGCATGGCTGTCATGCGCAGGAGGGCATGATGATGAGATTGCGCATTTCTCCGGCGGCGTGGCGACAGCGATTTGTCAGCATCGACCGCCCTTTTGCGCGCATCGTCGGTAAAAACCAAGACAGATGTTTTTGCATGAACGGTGCAGAATCAAATACAGCTCAACAATAAAAAAGCTTACGACTCCTTACGTTTCGGTTTTGCGATAGGTCAATGTAGCCCCCATCGGGAAGCCTAGTATCTCCTCACGCGAACAGACACGGACCGTCTCGGCCCGGCGCCGTTGTTTTGCAATCAGGAGAACACTATGGCAATGGCAAATCAGACCTTTGGCTTCTACATGCCAAACGTATCGCTGATGGGTGTGGGTTGCGCCGAGGAAGTCGGCTTGCAGGCCAGGGCATTGGGCGCGCGACGCGTGTTCCTGTGCACTGACGTCGGCATGGTCAGGCTGGGCACGGCAGACAAGATCAAGGCCATCCTCGAGAGCGCCGCCCTGGCCGTCACCGTTTATGACGGCTCCGACCCGAATCCGACCGACAAGAATGTGGAAGCGGGTGTGCAGCTCTACCGCGCTTCGGATTGCGATGCGATCGTGTCCCTCGGAGGGGGCAGCGCCCACGACTGCGCCAAGGGCATCGGCATGGTGGTCAGCAACGGTGGCAACATCCGTGACTACGAAGGGCTGAACAAGACCAGCAAGCCCATGCCGCCCTTCCTGGCCATCAACACCACGGCCGGCACGGCCAGCGAGATGACGCGTTTCTGCATCATCACCAATACCGACAATCACGTGAAGATGGCCCTGGTGGACTGGCGCTGCACGCCCAACGTGGCCATCAACGATCCGCTGCTGATGAAGGACATGCCGGCCTCCCTCACCGCCGCCACCGGCATGGATGCGCTCACCCATGCCATCGAAGCCTACGTCTCCACGGCGGCCACGCCCATCACCGATGCGTGCGCCCTGCAGGCGATCCGGCTGATCGCGCAATGGCTGCGTCCGGCCGTGGCTAACGCCCAGCACATGCAAGCGCGCGACCAGATGGCCTATGCCGAATACCTGGCCGGCATGGCATTCAACAATGCCTCGCTCGGCTACGTCCACGCGATGGCACACCAGCTGGGCGGTTTCTACAATCTGCCGCACGGCGTGTGCAATGCCATCCTGCTGCCCGAGGTGTGCAGCTTCAACCTCATCGCCTGCCCGCAACGCTACGCCGACATCGCCGATGCCCTCGGTGAAAAAATCGCCAATCTCCCGGTGATGGAGGCGGCCGACAAGGCCATCAAGGCGATCCGGCAACTGGCCCGCGATGTGGCCATTCCTCCGAATCTGGCTGTGCTGGGCGTCAAGGAGAGCGACTTCGAACTGATGGCCGCCAATGCCAAGAAGGACGCCTGCCAGCTCACCAATCCACGCACGGCCACGCTGGAGCAGGTGGTCGCCATCTTCCGCCAGGCCCATCAGGGCTGAGCCCGTTTGTTTTCCGAAAGGTCATCATCATGAACGCCTTGCATACCGAACATATCGACCAGCAGTACAAGTTGCTCATCAATGGCGAATGGGTTCCCGCCCGTTCCGGCAATGAATTCACGTCCATCAACCCGGCTTCCGGCGAACTGCTGGCGCACTGCGCCAATGCCGACCGCGAAGACGTCGATGCCGCCGTGCAGGCCGCGTGGTCGGCCTACAAAACCTGGAAGGACACCAGCCCGGCTGAGCGCGCCGGCTTCCTGAACCGGATCGCCGACGCCATCGAGGCCAGGGCGCAGCATTTCGCCATGGTCGAAACGCTGGACAACGGCAAGCCCATCCGCGAAACCCTGGCCGTGGACATCCCCTCGGGCATCGATCACTTCCGTTATTTCGCCGCCGCCATCCGTACCGATGAAGGCAGCGCCACGCGCCTGGACAAGAACACCCTGAGCCTGATCCTGCGCGAACCCATCGGCGTGGTCGGCCAGATCATTCCATGGAATTTCCCCTTCCTGATGGCCGCCTGGAAACTGGCGCCCGCACTGGCCGCCGGCAACTGCGTGGTGATCAAGCCGTCTTCGGATACATCGTTGAGCCTGCTGGAACTGGGCAAGGTGCTCAAGGACATCCTGCCCAAGGGCGTGGTCAACATCGTTACCGGCAAGGGTTCCACCACCGGCAATTACATGCTGGAGCACGAAGGCTTCCGCAAACTGGCCTTCACCGGCTCCACCGATATCGGTTATACGGTCGCCGAAGCCGCCGCCAAGAAACTCATCCCCTCCACCCTCGAGCTGGGCGGCAAGTCGGCCAACATCATCTTCGCCGATGCCCCCTGGGAAAAGATGATCGAAGGCGTGCAGCTGGGCATCCTCTTCAACCAGGGGCAGGTCTGCTGCGCGGGCTCACGTATCTTCGTGCACAAGAGCATCTACCACCGCTTCGTCGAGGAAGCCGGCAAGGCCTTCTCGAAGGTCAACGTCAACCTGCCCTGGCTGGCCAACACGCAGATGGGGCCGCTGGTGAACGCGCACCAACTCAAGACGGTGCTGGGCTATGTGGATATCGGCCGCCAGGAAGGCGAAGTCCTCATCGGCGGCAATCGCGTTGGCCGCTCTGAACTGCTCAACGGCAATTTCATGGAACCCACCCTGATTGCGACCACCAACAACTCGCGCATTGCGCGAGAAGAAATCTTTGGCCCGGTCGGTGCGGTCATTGCTTTCGAGGATGAAGAGGAAGTCATCGCCATGGCCAATGACAGCGATTTCGGTCTGGGTGGCGCGGTGTGGACCAAGACCCTCAATACCGCCCTGCGGGTGGCCTCGGGCGTGGAGACCGGACGCATGTGGGTCAACACCTACAACCAGTTGCCGGCACACGCACCGTTCGGCGGCTACAAGAAGTCCGGTATCGGGCGCGAAAACCACAAGATGATGCTGGAGCACTATTCGCAGTGCAAGAACATCTTCATCAGCATGGATGAGGCCAAGCTCGGTCTTTACTAAGCACTACGCATCACTCTCGCAAGAGCCGCCCGTCCCGGGCGCTCTTGCGCAAGCCTCACAAAGGAAATGAACATGGCGCTCACGGTTGGAATACCCAAAGAGATATTTCCTGAAGAAAAACGCGTGGCGGCATCGCCCGAGATGGTCACCAAACTGATTGCGCTGGGTTTCCCGGTGCTGATCGAAACCCAGGCGGGTACCCCGGCCAGCATGCCCGATGAAGCTTTCCACGCAGCCGGCGCGACCATCGCCGCTTCCCCGCAACAGGTCTGGCAGGAAGCCGACCTCATTTTCAAAGTGCGCGCCCCCTCCCTGGCCGAAGTCGCCCTGATGAAGAAAGGCGCCACGCTCATCAGTTTCATCTGGCCGGCACAAAACGCCGAACTGATGACCGCACTGGCGGCCCGGCGTGCGACGGTGCTGGCCATGGATTGCATTCCCCGCATTTCGCGCGCACAAAAGTGCGATGCGCTCTCCTCGATGGCCAACATCGCCGGCTACCGTGCCGTGATCGAAGCGGCCAATCATTTCGGCCGCTTCTTCACCGGACAGATCACGGCGGCAGGCAAGGTGCCGCCGGCCAAGGTGTTCGTCATCGGCGCCGGCGTGGCAGGCCTGGCTGCGCTGGGAACATCGGTTTCGCTGGGCGCCGTGGTGCGCGCCAACGATACACGCCAGGAGGTGGCCGACCAGATCAAGTCCATGGGTGCCGAGTTCGTCGGCGTCAACTATGAGGAAGAAGGCTCCGGTGGCGGCGGCTATGCCAGGGTGATGAGCGAAGGCTATCAACAAGCCCAGCGCCAGGTCTTCGCCGGGCAGGCCAAGGACATCGACATCATCATCACCACTGCGCTGGTGCCGGGCAAACCGGCGCCCAAGCTGATTACCGACGAGATGGTGCAGAGCATGCGTCCCGGCAGCGTGATCGTCGACCTGGCCGCCGAACAGGGCGGCAATTGCGCACTGACGGTACCAGGCCAAGTCGTGGTGCGCCACGACGTCACGATCATCGGCTACACCGATCTGCCCTCGCGCCTGGCCAGGCAATCCAGCACGCTTTACGCGACCAACCTGCTGCGTCTGACCGAAGAACTCTGCAAGGCCAAGGACGGCACCCTGCTGGTCAATATGGAGGACGACATGATCCGCGGTGCCACCGTGCTCAAGGACGGTACGGTGACCTGGCCACCGCCAGCGATCAAGCCGGCGGCAGCTCCGGCCAAGCCCGCCGCCAGTCCACCCGCAACCGCCCCGCAAGCCACGACGGCTGCGGTGAAGAAACCCGCCTCACGCTGGGGCCCGCTGATCTTCGGGGGCGTCGCCGCCGTACTGCTGTGGCTGGTGGGTAGCTATGCGCCGACCGAGTTTCTGGAACACTTCACCGTCTTCATCCTGGCCTGCTTCGTCGGCTACATGGTGGTGTGGAACGTGACCGCTTCCCTGCATACCCCATTGATGAGCGTGACCAATGCGATCTCCAGCATCATCGCCATCGGCGCCATGACCCAGGTCAGCCCGGCACTGGGATCGTCAGGCACGCCCGCCTCCTATCTGCTGTTCGCCCTGGCCATTGCCGGCATCGTGCTGACGGCGGTGAACATGTTCGGTGGCTTCGCCGTGACGGGCCGCATGCTGGCGATGTTCCGCAAACAAGGATAATCATGAATCCCTCCTCTCTTGTGACCACCAGCTACATCGGTGCCATCGTCCTGTTCATCATGAGCCTGGGCGGCCTGTCCAACCCGGAAACCGCACGGCGCGGCAACGTCTACGGAATCATCGGCATGGCCGTGGCGATCCTGGCGACGATCTTCGGTCCGCACGTGACGATGCGCGGCCTGCCCTACCTGATCTGCGCCATCCTGGTCGGCGGCAGCATCGGACTGATCGCCGCCCGGCGCATCAAGATGACCCAGATGCCGGAACTGGTGGCGTTGATGCACAGCCTGGTGGGCCTGGCGGCCAGCCTGATCGGTTTCGTGTCCTACTTCAGCCATGCCGGTTCCGCCGCAGGCGCCGGCAGCATCATCCTGAAGGTGGAAATTTATATCGGCGTGCTGATCGGCGCGGTCACCTTCTCCGGCTCGCTGATCGCCTTCGGCAAGCTGGCCGGCAAGATCGGCGGCAAGCCCCTGATGCTGCCCGCACGTCACTGGCTCAACCTGGCCTGTCTGCTGCTGATGATCTGGCTGGCGGTCGACTTCGTGGGCGCGGCCAGTACCGCACAAGGACTGCTTCCCTTGCTCATCATGACGGGACTGGCCCTGCTCTTTGGCATCCACATGGTGATGGCCATCGGGGGCGCCGACATGCCGGTGGTGGTGTCGATGCTCAACTCCTATTCCGGCTGGGCCGCGACGGCGACCGGCTTCATCCTCTCCAACGACCTGCTCATCGTGACCGGCGCGCTGGTGGGGTCGTCCGGGGCCATCCTCTCCTCGATCATGTGCAAGGCCATGAACCGCAACTTCCTGAGCGTGATTGCCGGTGGCTTCGGCACCGGTGGTGCGGCGCTCAAGGGCGCTCAGGCGGCCATCGCCGGCGAGGTCACCGCCATCAGCGCCGAGGACACGGCGGCCATGCTCAAAGAAGCCAGGAGCGTCATCATCGTGCCGGGCTACGGCATGGCGGTGGCCCAGGCCCAGCACACCGTGTGGGAAATCACGGCATGGCTGCGCGAACGCGGTGTCCAGGTGCGCTTCGGCATCCACCCGGTCGCCGGCCGCATGCCTGGTCACATGAACGTGCTGCTGGCCGAGGCCAAGGTGCCCTACGACATCGTGATGGAAATGGATGAGATCAACCACGACTTCCCGGAGACCGACGTGGCCATCGTGATCGGCGCCAACGATATCGTCAATCCGGCCGCCGAAGACGATCCCGCCAGCCCCATCGCCGGCATGCCGGTGCTGCAGGTCTGGAAAGCCAGGTGCGCCATCGTCATGAAGCGCTCGATGGCTTCGGGCTATGCCGGTGTGGACAATCCGCTGTTCTACCGGGACAACACGCGGATGCTGTTTGGCGATGCCAAGAAGATGCTCGATGAGGTGTTGCTTGCGCTGAAGGGCTGATTCATCCGCTCTGCGCGCAAGCACTGCCCACAAAAAAACCGACCTGCATGGGTCGGTTTTTTTTGTGGGCAGTGTGCTGGCAGAGATGGACTCAGGCAGCCTGCTTGGCTTCCAGCATCGATTCTTCCAGGGCGATCAGGGATTCGATCGCGGCGATCAGCATGCCGATGCGGTGACGACGGTAGATCAGGCGTTTTCTTGCACGATTGTTCATGGTTTCTCCAGCAGCCGGCGCTGGGCCGGCGAGTTGACGGGTTGAACCGCCGTGAACGCGCCTGAAGCTTCATACGGCCTCCAGGCGGGTGTCCAACGGCCGAGGCCCGACATTATAGCCGACCGGCGCGCCACGACCTCACGCCACGCAAGCCCGGCGATACCGTTGGCTGTAGAGCCGGGTGGCCTCCAGGCCGGGCACGATGTGGTGGCGGCCCGGTGCCAGGTCGGCCACCAGGGCATCCAGATCCACCTCGCGCAAGGCGACCGCCGGCACGGCGGGAGCTTCGGCAGCGGCGTTTTCACGGCCTCGGGCCAAGGCGCGGAAAGTCGGCTGGCGACGGCCATCGCTCCAGCCCTCTTCGATCCATTCGCGGATGACCTGCTTTTCGTAACCGTCGAAGACCCCGAACATCTGGCCCCCGGCCGCATCGATCAGGCGCCAGAAGCGGCTCTGGCTGGCCTCCTTGCCGCGTGTGATCCAGTTGGCCTTTTGCATCTCCTCCAGGAAGCGCGCCATGCCCTCGGGCTGTTCCAGCCACTGGTTGACGGTCTTGCCGCCGATGCGGCAATAGTCCGAATGCATCATGCGGCCGAACGGAGCCTTGCTGGTCAGCACCTGCACCACTTCGTCCTGCAGCGAGAACGACCGGATCACGCCCAACGTGCTGGCACCCAGTTCATTGAGCAGATAGCCGCGCCTGACGCCCTCCATGAAAGCTGGCGTATCAGACGCCTGTGCCGCGGCCTGCGCAACCGCTTCGGCGGCCTTGCGTGCATGACCGCTGGCAGCGTTGTCGATGGTCACGTGCAGGGTGAAGTAATAGGGATCGATGCCCAGTTCATTGAGTTCGTAGGCGGTGATGAGAAGATGCAACGGCAATTGTTCGTAGCCGAGGTTGAAGCCGAACACCTCGGCCGCGAACTGCTCGCCGTGATGCGCCAGGCCCAGCTGGATGGCGCCCTGGACATAATGCTCATCAGACAGCGCAGGGCCGTGCTCGCAGCCGTGGGCGGCCAGCAGGCTGCGGTAGAGGGTCACGTGATTCATGGCGGCATCGCCATCGCCCAGCTCTTCCAGATAAGTGAGGATCAAGGGGCGGTAGAGCGGATCGCGCCAGCGCTTGACCGCACTGTAAAGCCAGGCGCCATCGACCATTTTGGTGGGCGCGACGCGGCGCAGGAAATTGAGGGCATGGGCCTTGCCGCTGAAGTAGCGGCGTGGCGCGCCTTGCTGGCGCTCCTTCAGGTAGCTTTCGTAAGCGCGGGCGACTTCGCCGGTGCGCCCCTCCATCCATCCGGCCAGCGCAGCAGGATGGCCAGGCAGATCGCAGGGCAGGCCGGCCGCCTGCTCCATCTGTTGCAGCAGGTAGTCCTGCCCCATCGCCAGGGCCGCCTCGTCGGGCACCGGCACGAACAGCTGCGCATACACGTGGGCAGCCTGCAAGCTGCCGGGCTGGTGGCGGTAGGCCTGGGCGGCCGAGCGGGCGGCCTGCATTTCCTCGACGGTAGATCGCATACATCCTCGCGCATAGTCAGATGCTTGCAGCATGCGATGCGCGGCACGGCAGCGCTATCAGCGGGCGGCCAGCATTGGTGTCGGAGAAAGCCCGGCGCGCGGTAGGACGTTGCAGCACGGGGGGCCGGCCAGCCATTGTCTTGGCGGTTTTTATGTCCGATAATCGCGGCCATGAACGATACCGCACAACGCCCCGCCCTCCCCGATCGCCTCAGCATCGATCCCCGCAGCCCGCATTACGATGCGGCCATTTTCGAGCACGACATCGGCATCAAGCTCAACGACAAGGAATTCAACAACGTCAGCGAGTACTGCATCAGCGAAGGCTGGATCAAGGTTCCCGCCGGCCGCGCACTGGACCGCAAGGGCCAGCCCATGCTGACCAAGCTGAAGGGGCGGGTCGAGCCTTTCTATCGTTGAGGGCCTGCATCGGTTACTGAACCCATTTCCTTTTCCGGATACAAGAAGGCCCGCAGCAATGCTGCGGGCCTTCTGTTTTTTTGGATGACGCGGCTACGTCGGCTTACCCCTCCAACGCCGCCCGTCCGACCCGGAACACGGCCACTGCCTGCACCAGTTCGCGCGCCTGGCCGGACAGACTGATGGCCGCCGCGGCACTTTCTTCCACCAGCGCCGCATTCTGCTGCGTGGTGCTATCCATCTGCGCCACCGCCTGCCCGACCTGGGCGATGCCGGTATTCTGCTCGGCCGTGGCGGCGTTGATGGAGACCATGATGTCGCTGACGCGGCGAATCGAATTGACCACCTCTTCCATGGTCTTGCCGGCCTGGTCCGCCAGTTGCGTACCCTGACCCACCTGATCGACGCTGGCGGTAATCAGTTCCTTGATCTCGCGCGCGGCCGTGGCCGAACGCTGGGCCAGGCTGCGCACCTCGGTGGCCACCACCGCAAAGCCACGTCCCTGCTCGCCGGCACGGGCCGCTTCTACCGCCGCATTGAGCGCCAGGATGTTGGTCTGGAAGGCGATGCCATCGATCACGCCGATGATGTCGCTGATACGGTCCGAGCTGGCGTGGATGCCTTGCATGGTCTGCACCACCTGCTGCACCACCGTGCCCCCCTGGCTGGCCACATCGGCGGCATCGCGCGCCAGCTGGCCGGCCTGGCGTGCGCTATCGGCATTCTGCTGTACGGTCGAACCCAGTTCTTCCATCGACGCAGCGGTCTGCTGCAAGGCGCTGGCCTGCTCTTCGGTGCGCTTGCTCAGGTCCGCATTGCCCTGGGCAATCTGGGCGCTGGCCGTGGCCACGCTTTCGGAATTGCTGCGCACGCTGCCGACCACCTTGCTCAGTTGTGCCGTCATGGCCTGCATGGCCTGCAGCAGGCGCGCCACTTCATCGCTGCCCCTGACCTCCACATGCTGGGTCAGGTCGCCCGCCGAGACGGCTTCGGTCAGGCGCACTGCCTCACCGATGGCGCTCGTGGTGGCACGGGTGATGGCCACCATCACCCACAGCGCGGCCAGTGCCAGCGCCGCCAGCGACACGCACAGCAGGATCAGCTCATTGCGCAGACGCGGGATCTTGGCCTGCAACTCACCGCGCATCATGTCAAAGGACGCGTTGACCAGAGTGAATTGCGTATCGATGATGCGCGTCATCGTGCTCACCCACTGGGGGGCCGGCATGGTGAGCTGGTCGGCGCGCACGATGGCGCTGTCGGCCATTTTGAAGGCTTCGTCAGCGGCCGCGACGGCCGCCGTGCGCGCACTCTCCACCTCAGTCGGCAGAGCCTGACGGCCGGCCGCCAGGGCCAGCGAACGACGCGCACTTTCATAGCTGCGGCGGGCGCGGTCGGAGAGGTTTTCCATGCGGGCGCGTTCTTCGGCATCGGCCTGACCGCGGCCCAGCATCACCGCGCCACGTGCACGGGCCTGACCCAATGCCTCGGTCAGTTGCGGCAGTTCGCTCATGACGGCACGCTGGATGTAGAACAGTGAGGCTTCCGCTTCCAGCGCCAGACCGGAACTGTTGGCGACGTCATCAATGAGATCCAGTTCGCGCTTGATCAGTGCGGCGTGCTGCAGGTTGCTCTGGGCACCGCTGATGGACTTGGCGGCGATGCTTTGCGCGAGCGCGCGCCAGTCGGCGGCAAGACCGTCCAGGGTGTCGTTGAGTGTCTTGTCCTTGAGCGGCAGCAGGCTGGTGCGCACGCGCTCAAAGGTGGCATCGACTTCCTTCTGGCGCTCCATGCGGGTGGCGGCAGCGCCGTCGCCATCGGCCAGATAGAGGGCCGAGAGGCCGCGATGCTGTTGCACCTGTTTGAGCAGCAACAGCAGTTCACGGGCGGGCTCGATGGCCAGACCTTCGCGCTGGGCAGTGACCAGCTCTTCGAGATTGGTGCGCACCAGCAGCGTGGTGGGCACGATGAACAGCATGAAAGCGAGTGTCCCGATGAGGACGAACTTACGTGAGTAATTAAGATGATTGATCCAGGCGCGCATGAGGTTATTGGTGTTGATGTGGAGGATAGGGCCGTCGTTGGCCGCTTGCGCTGCTGCGCGAGACGCTCCGTTGCGCCGAAAGCCCGCTAGTCGGGGCTTTTGCATTTGGGAAATTCTAATGAAATTCGCGGTCCCGACAAATTGAATTTTTGGTTCGGTGAGTTTTCGTTGTTGAATGTCGACTTTCTCATCTCACCGCGTAACTCGTGGTTAACACGAGTCAAGGCTAGACCAAGGCTGATCTGGCAGAGTTCCTCAAGCCAAGAAATAGAGACCATCCACGCGCTAAGTCTCACCAGACCTCACGCATACTCACCACACATCACCAGCTATCCGGGAAAGGGAAAAGCCATCCTGAGAATGCGCGCCGTTACCTGGCGCGGCCGCTTTCCTCCGGGCCCACCGCATCGATGCGCAGGTCAGTTTCGAAACTTTGCAGCACGGCGCGCAGTTCGCCGCGCTTTTGCATCGCCTCCAGCTGCGCGTTGATCCGCGGCAGCAGTTTCACGCAGGGATTGGCGCGGCTCATGGCGATGTAGTTGTCGGTCTCGGTGACGAAGGGACGCAGCGGGACGAAGCGATCGGCCTGCCCTGACTGGTTCAGGTAGATCACGCCGTTGTAGTAACCGGTAATGAGGTAATCGATACGGCCCGAATCAAGCTTGCTGAAATTCATGTAAAACTTTTGCGCCGTCTCGATGGTGAGATGGTCGCGCATGAATTCATCGAAGCCGCCACCGAACTGGTTGCCCACCGTAATGGCGCCGCGCTTGCCGATCAGGTCCTTCCACCCGGCATAAGCAAAGCGCTGGTCGCGTGCCACGAAGACCGCAATCGGATTGGGAAACAAGGGCACCGAGGCAAAGGCCAGATATTGCTGGCGCTCCGGCGTGTTCTTGAGCGAGGCCACCATGGCCACTTCGCCGCTCTCGGCTTCCTTGAGCACGCGGCTGAACGGGCCGACATAGCGCACCTCATAGGCAATGTTGAGGGCGCTCAACGCGCGCGTGGCGATCTCGATACTGGCGCCCGTGAGACGCTTGCCGTCATACCAGTGCAGGGGCGCGTAATCCGAATCGGCCGAGATGACGACCTTGCGGCAATCGGCCGCCCCAACGCCGAGCGGCGCGATCATCAACGCCAGCGCGGCAAGCCTGGCAGCGCAAGATGTGATGTGCATGGTTCCCCCTTTTTGCTGGCTTCGTCAGCCATCCTGTGCAGGCAGCTGCGAGCAGATCATGTCGTCTTGAGGATAACCCGACGGGTGCCTACACCAAAATGCATTTCGCACCCTCCGGGACAGATACGCATTTTTTGCGACAGGTATGGCGCGCAAATCTGTTCCAGGTCAACACGCACTGACGTATTCGCCGCGTTCCATCGGTGCGGCCATCGACGCAGATGAAGCCGCACGATCACATCCTCACACAAACTCGTTCTTGCCACTGCCTGCGGGAGTGACGTGCGCCCCGTGTTCACGCAACGATACGTCTTGTAACGAAATGGGGCCGCCGTGTCAGCTTTCACACTGACGCCGGTTTCGCCTTGCACAGGTTTTTTCACTCGCAGCCGAGATGTTCCGGATGCCTTCACCGGCGCCCCTCGCGCATGGATGAGCTTTACGCAACTCGGTTCTGCATCACTGCCATAAACCACGGGAGGACGGGCGTGCGCCCTTGGCGCCGCTGTCAGACACGCGCGAAAAATCCGACAAGAACATGCAGGCCTTTCCGACTGTCGCAGCGCTTTGCGCTTTTTAAGATGAAGCCAAGTTTTCAGGCATTGCAGGCATCCGCCATCTGTTTGCCTGCCTTGCGGAAAACGAAGGCCAACCCCGCCGAGTGCGCAGATGCTTTTACCACTGACGCCACTGAAGTTCGGACGTTCCGACTGCATTCACGTCGCATCGAATGCACAACCCAGGATAAAGGAGAACAGCCATGACCAAGACCTTCCTCACCGCCACCGTGCTCGCCGCTACCACCTTCGCCGGCGGCGCCTATGCCCAGTCGTATGACCAGAGCAGCGGCGCCATGCAGGGCACACCGCAGCAGCAATATGATGCTGCGCCGTCGTCCTCTTCCTCGTCTTCGCAGTACTACAACTATCAGGGCGACCAGACTAGCTCGCCGGCTGCCGTGCAGGAAAGCGGCCAGAACGGGCAGTACACCGACCCCAAGAGCTATGAGGTTCCCAACGGCCGTCCCAACAACTATGCGCGTGAACAGAAGGACGGCCCGCTGGGCACTTCTCCGGGTGCATAAGGCTCGGCATAACTTTTCTCTCGCGTCGACCTCAGCGCTCCGGCCCCGGCCGGGGCGTTTTGTTTGCCTGCGTACCCGCTGGCCCGGCTTGCCGTAGAATCGCGCTTTTGCCGGTGCCTCTCCTTTGCGCCGGATGCACCTGATCCTGCGATGAATCCTCAACTTCTCGGCCGGGGCATCGGCCTGTCCGTGCTGGCCTCTTCCCTGTTTGCTTTCCTTTCCGGGTACACCCGTCTGCTGGCGCCACTGGATGGTACGGACATCTTTTCCTGGCGCATCGTCATCACGCTGCTCTGCGTGCTGGGCCTGCTGGCCTGGCGCGGCGAGCTGCCGCGCCTGCGTGCGGCCATGGCCGAACTGCTGGGCAGTCCGGCAAGCGTGCTGCTGCTCTTGCTGATGTCGGCCTTGCTGGGCTTGCAGCAGTGGATCTTCCTGTGGGGATCGGTCAATGGCCGGGCGCTGGAGATTTCGCTGGGCTATTTCATGCTGCCCTTGTCGATGGTGTTGGTAGGGCGTTTCTACTATGGCGAGAAGATGGACCTGCTGCAACGCCTGGCGGTGCTGTGCGCCTGCATCGGCGTGGCGCACGAGCTGTGGATGACGCGCGCCTTTTCCTGGCCGACGCTGACGGTGGCGCTGGGCTATCCCCCCTACTTCATCCTGCGCCGGCGTATCCGCCTCGATTCCATGCTCATCTTCGCGGTGGAAATGATGGTGCTGGCCCTGCCTTCGCTGGTGGACCTGATATTGAGTCCCGCCTCGGTATCCATCTTGCACACGCCGGCCATGTGGTTGCTGCTGCCGGGCCTGGGGGTGCTCAGCATGATCGCCCTGACCAGCTACCTGCGCGCCGGCAAGCTGCTGCCCATGAGCCTGTTCGGTATCCTGGGCTATGTGGAACCGGTGCTGCTGGTGCTGGTGGCCATGGTGGTGCTGGGCGAGAGCCTGCACGTGGCGCAACTGGGCACCTACGTGCCGATCTGGCTGTCGGTACTGCTGACCGCAATGCACAGCATCAGGCTGATGCGCCAGCCGGCGCCTGAGCCCATGAATTGAGGGCTTTTTTGCGGACTGATCGGAGCCAGCAGAACCGGAGCTTCTCCTTATACTGATGCCATCGGTCAACCCTGGGGAGGGATCAGGCCGGCGGGAGGGGGAGATCACCTATGCGGCCAATGCTGGCAAAGGCAGGACGGGTTGCGCGCCATTCGGTAGCGCGGCGGGCGCGTCTGTTCGTCGTGCTGATCTGCGCGGCCATCGCTGCAGGCCACCTGTGGCAGAGTCTGGCCGCACGGGCGGGGCAGGTGGAAAATTCCCGCACCTATTCCAGCAACATCGCACGCGCCCTGGCGCGCCATGCCTATGACGTGTTCCAGGCGACCCATGGCACGCTGATCAATATCAGCGACCGCATCGACGAAAGCGGGGCGAGCGGGGCACAGATCCATGCGATGAGCCCGATCCTGCGCAGGCTGGCCAGCGAGATGCCGCAACTGGACGGGCTCTACATCTACGATGCCCAGGGCAACCGCGTGGCCAGTTCGTCGCCGCCACGGCAGAACGACGCCAACAATGCCGACCGCAACTATTTCATCTACCACCGCGACCACGACGATCCCGAGCCGCGCATTCATCCGAGCCTGATCAGCCGCAGCACCGGCCAGTGGGTCATCCCCATGTCGCGCCGCCTGACTCATCCGGATGGCCGCTTTGCCGGCGTGCTGCTGGCGACCTTGCGGCTGGATCACTTCAATGCGCTGTACCAGACGGTGGACATCGGTCGCGACAGTTCCATCGTCCTCATTCTGCGCCCCGGCATCGTGCTCACCCGCCAGCCCTTCGAGCCGGCCTACATCAGCCGCGATCTCAACCAGGACCCCGGCATGCAGGCGGTGCTGGCCAGCCAGCAGAGCGGCCATGCGGAAATCGTTTCACCGCTGGACCACATCGACCGCTATATCGCCTATCAGCCAGTGACCGGCTTCCCGTTGCTGGTGACCGTAGCCGTCTCCAAAGATGAAGCCCTGGCCCCCTGGCGCCAGCAGACCATCGTCTATGGCTCTGGCGTACTGCTGTTGTTGATCATCATCGGCCTGTTCGGCTGGCGCCTGATCGGCCAGATCGAACTGCGCCTGGTCGCCGAGGATCGCGCGTTGCAGGTCATGGGCGAACTGCACCAGGTCAACCAGCGCCTGGAATTGCTGGCGCACCAGGATGGCCTGACGGGCCTGGCCAACCGGCGTCATCTCGATACCGTCATGCAGGCCGAGTTCCGTCGTGCCTTGCGCAGTGGCTCGGCGCTGTCGCTGATCATGATCGACGTGGATTTCTTCAAGCAGTACAACGATCTCTATGGTCATCAGGCTGGCGACGAATGCCTGCGCCGCATCGCCGCCGTGTTGAAGGAACGCCAGCGCCGTCCCGGCGACCTGGCGGCGCGCTATGGCGGCGAGGAAATGGTGATGCTGCTGCCCGAGACCGATGCCACCGGAGCCATGCAGGTGGCCGAAAAGATCAGGGCCGGCATCCAGGCACTGGACCTGCCCCATCGCGGCAATCCGCGCGGGGTGGTGACGGCCAGCGCCGGCGTGTGTGCGATGGAATTGCTCCCCCCGGGCGAGCGCTCGCTGGAAGACCTGTTGGGCCGCGCCGATGCCGCGCTCTACGAAGCCAAGCATGGCGGCCGCAACCAGGTGCGGCTGGCGCAAGCCGCCATGCCGGCCGCGCCGCACTGAGCGAACGCCATCCTCTGCGCAAAAAAGATGCCGCCCGGCGCAAACCGGGCGGCATCTTTTTTTGCAAAGAACGGATGACAGCCTTCGTCCTGGACGAAGGCTGCGTATCGGCTTACTCCTGATGGTAGGACGTCACGCGCTCCACTTCATTCTTCGATCCCAGGAACACGGCCACGCGCTGGTGCAGCTTTTCCGGCTGGATGTCGAGGATGCGCTGCTGGCCATCGGTGGCCGCGCCCCCTGCCTGCTCGACGATGAAGGCCATCGGATTGGCTTCGTACATCAGGCGCAGCTTGCCCGGCTTGCCCGGCTCACGCGCATCGGCCGGGTACATGAAGATGCCGCCACGGTTGAGGATGCGATGCACATCGGCCACCATGGAAGCGATCCAGCGCATGTTGAAATCCTTGCCGCGCGGGCCGGTGACGCCGGCCAGCATTTCATCGACGTAGCGCTTGACCGGCGGGAACCAGTGACGCTGGTTGGAGGCGTTGATGGCGAATTCCTTGGTGTCTTCGGGAATCTTGATGTCCTTCTGGGTCAGCACCCAGGCACCCATTTCGCGGTCCAGGGTGAAGCAGTGCACGCCGTCGCCGGTGGTCAGCACCAGCACGGTCTGCGGACCATAGACGGCATAGCCGGCGGCGACCTGCTTGGTACCCGGCTGCATGAAGTCCTGCTCGCTGGGTTCGGTCATGCCTTCGGGGGCCTTCAGCACCGAGAAGATGGTACCGATGGAGACGTTCACGTCGATGTTGGAAGAGCCATCCAGCGGATCGAACATCAGCAGGTATTCGCCCTTGGGATAGCGGTTGGGAATGCGGTGGATGGTCTCCATTTCCTCCGAGGCCATGGCCGCCAGGTGGCCGCCCCATTCATTGGCTTCCAGCAGGATTTCGTTGGAGATCACGTCCAGCTTCTTCTGCACTTCGCCCTGCACGTTCTCGCTGCCGGCGCTGCCCAGCACTTCGCCCAGCGCGCCCTTGCCGACCGCATGCGAGATCGACTTGCATGCACGGCCGACGACTTCGATCAGCAGGCGCAGTTCGGACGGGATCTTGTTGTGCAGACGCTGCTGCTCGATCAGGTGTTGCGTGAGGCTGATGCGTTTCATGGTGGTCTTCCTTGCAGTGGTTTTTATGATGAATGAATCGAATGGATAAGCGGCGCTTTAATATGTTTTTTCAATGATCAGTTGGCCAGTGCCTTGGTGACCACTTCGGCCACGTCGCGCGAGAGATTGGGCGTGGCCGCGACCTGTTGCAGCGCCAGGCGCATCTTTTCCTGCAGCGCCGGGGTGTACTTGCGCCAGCGATCGAGGCTACGCGCCAGGCGGGCCGCCACTTGCGGATTGCTGGCATTCAGGGCGATCACCTGTTCAGCCCAGAAGGCATAACCATTGCCATCGAGCGCATGGAAGGCCGAGGGGTTGCCGTTGCAGAAGCTGAAGATCAGGCTGCGTGCACGATTGGGGTTCTTGAGCGTGAAGGCCGGATGCTCGGTCAGGGTGCGCACGGTGTTCACATCGGCATTGCGGGCCGTGGCCTGCAGGGTGAACCACTTGTCGATGACCAGGGCTTCGTCTTCGAACTCGGCATAGAAGCGCTGCAGGGCTTCGCTCTTGCCGGGCGCGGCACTGTTCAATACGGCCGACAGCGCGGCCAGGCGGTCGGTCATGTTGTTGGCATCCTGGTCCTGCTGCCGGGCCAGGGCCATGGCTTCTTCGTCATCCAGTTCGGCCAGGTAGGACAGGGCCACGTTCTTCAGGGCCCGGTGGCCGGCGGAGGCGGCGTCGGGGCTGTAGGCGCCCGGAGTCTGGTGGGCGTGGTACGCCGCCAGCAGGTCATCACGCAGTTCGCGCGCCAGCGAGCGGCGCAGGAACTGGCGCGCCACATGGATGGCGTGCGGATCGATGACTTCCATCTGTTCGGCGATCATGGTTTCCGAGGGCAGGGTCAGCACCAGCTCGCGGAAGGCCGGGTCCAGCGACTCGTCCTTGAGCGTGGCGCGCAGGGCCTCGGCCAGGGCACCGTCGTGCTCGATGTTGTTGAGCACGGTATCGACCGCCACCACATGACCGGACTGGCGCGCCGCCTGCACCGCCACGGTGAGCGTGAGCAGACGGCGCGTGGACAGGCGCTGGCCGGCTTCCCAGCGGTTGAAGGCATCGCTGTCATGGGCCATCAGGAAGGCCAGTTCGGCATCGCTGTAGTCGAACTGCAGGACCACCGGCGCGGAGAAACCACGCAGCAGCGACGGCACCGGTTTTTCATCGACGTTGATGAAGGTGAAGCTTTGCCTGGCCTTGGTCAGTTCCAGCACGCGGGTGGTGGCACCGGCCTTCTTCTCGCCTTGCAGCGTAAGCGCCAGGTCGTGGCCCTGCGCATCCAGCAGGCCCACGGCCACGGGGATGTGGAAGGGTTGTTTCTTCTTCTGGCCGGGCGTGACGGGGCAGCTTTGTTCCAGCGTCAGGGTCAGGGTCTTGCGCTTGGCATCGTAATCGGCGCTGGCCTGCACCAGGGGCGTGCCGGCCTGGCTGTACCAGCGTTCGAATTGCGACAGGTCGCGGCCATTGGCGTCGGCCATGGCGGCGCGGAAATCGTCGCAGGTCACGGCCTGTCCATCGTGGCGCTTGAAGTAGAGATCCATGCCCTTGCGGAAGCCCTCACGGCCCAGCAGGGTCTGATACATGCGCACCACTTCCGCGCCTTTTTCATAGACGGTGACGGTGTAGAAATTGTTGATCTCGACATAGGAATCGGGCCGCACCGGATGGGCCATCGGGCCGGCATCTTCCGGGAACTGCGCCTGGCGCAGCACGCGCACGTCGTCGATGCGCTTGACGGCACGGCCGCTGTCGCTGCCGATCATGTCGGCCGAGAATTCCTGGTCGCGGAAGACGGTCAGGCCTTCCTTGAGAGACAGCTGGAACCAGTCGCGGCAGGTCACGCGGTTGCCGGTCCAGTTGTGGAAATATTCGTGGCCGACCACCGCTTCGATGTTGGCGAAATCCACATCGGTGGCAATGCGCGGATTGGCCAGCACGTACTTGGTGTTGAAGATGTTCAAACCCTTGTTTTCCATGGCGCCCATGTTGAAGTCGCCCACGGCGACGATCATGAAGCGGTCCAGGTCGAGGTCCAGGCCGAAGCGTTCGACGTCCCAGGTGATGCTGTTCTTCAGCGACTCCATGGCGTGCTGGGTCTTGTCGAGGTTGCCCTCTTCCACCCACACCTGCAGCAGCGCATCGCGGCCCGAGTGCAGGCGCACGGTTTCTTCCTGGCAGACCAGGTTGCCGGCCACCAGGGCGAACAGGTAGGAGGGCTTCTTGAACGGATCTTCCCACTTGGCGTAGTGACGTCCATCGGGCAGATCGCCCTCTTCGATCAGGTTGCCGTTGGACAGCAGCACCGGGTAACGCGACTTGTCGGCGCGCAGCATGACGGTGAATTTCGCCATCACGTCCGGACGGTCCGGGAAGTAGGTGATCTTGCGGAAGCCCTCGGCTTCGCACTGGGTGAAGAAGTTGCCGTTGGACACGTACAGGCCCATGAGCGAGGTATTGCGCTCCGGATGCACCAGGGTCTCGATCTCCAGCGTCACCTTGGCCGGAGCGGCGGGGATGGTCAGCACGCCGCCGGCGATACGGAAGTCACCCTTGGCCTGCGTGAGCGTCTTGCCGTTCAGGCGCAGGGCCACCAGCTCCAGCTCTTCGCCGAAGAGCACCAGGTCGCGGCCCCTGGCGGCCGGGTTGCGGGTCAGGGTGATGCGGGTGGCGATGCGGGTGTTGGCGGGGTCGAGATCGAAACCCATCTCGACGATATCGGCCAGGTAGTTGGGAGCGGCGTAGTCTTTACGGTAGATCGTCTGGGGCGTATCGGTGCGCATGGAGGCCTGTCCGGGAAGGGAAATTGGAGGTAAAAAAGTGAAACCAAACGTGAAGGCTAAAGCTGAAGACTAATTCGGTCAAAAGCCTGTTCAAGTGCAGCAAAAACCCGATTTTACCAATCATCCCGCATAGCGCGAACGGAATCGGCCGGAAATGCGCTCGTGCCGCCCCTCACGGAGCGCTCGTGCACGGCATGAGTCATCGCGGGACCGGGCGCACCATCTCGCACTACAATGGCGGACCCGGCACCTGCCCCGGCATGGGGCAGTCTGCCGATGCGCCCTGATCCCCCCGTCAGCCCAGCCTTACGCCCGGCGCCTGGCTTTTTTCAATGGAGTCTGTTCATGAAACGCTGGCTTTATCTCTTGCTCGCAGCGGCCAGCCTGCTGCTGTCCGGTTGCGCCTCGGTGATCGAGAGCAACGTCACGTCCTTCCACGCCTGGTCGCCCGACTACAACCAGAAGGCCTATGCCTTCGCCCCGGCCAAGGAGCAGGAAAACGACCTGCAATACCAGAACTACGCCGGGCTGATCCGTCAGGAGCTGCAGTTCCTGGGCTTTACCGAAGCGCCCGACCTGAAGGCGGCGCAATTGCAGGTCAGCTTCAGCTACGGCATGAATACCGGGCAGGTCGTGGTCACCCAGCCGGCCTACGATCCCTTCTTCTACGGGCCCGGCTGGGGCCGTTTCGGGCCGCGCCCGTTCGGCTTCTACGGGCCCTATGGACCGTTCTATGATCCGTTCTGGTATGGCGGTCCGATGCAGACGACCAGCTATCCGGTCTTCCTGCGGCGGCTGCAGATCGGCATCAGCCAGGCCGACGGCAAGAAACTGTTCGACGTGGTGGTGGACAGCGAGGGCCAGAGCGCCGGTCTGACGGCGGCCATGCCGGCCATGGTGCGCGCGGCCTTCGACGACTTCCCCGGCCCCAGCGGGGTGACCCGGCATATCCGCATCAAGGTAGACAAGAACGGCCAGCCGGTGGAGTAAGGCGCCAGCCACTAGTTGATGAAGCGGCCACCGGCGCCGATGGCGGTGAGGTCGACGAAATCCGAACCGCTGTGGTCGGTGCGGCTGAAGTGCAGGCTGAAGCCGCCGCCATCGTAGTTGGCGGGGGTGATGCTTTCGAGTGCCCGGATCAGGCCCGCGCGGGTGAGCTGCGGACCGGCACGGCGCAGGCCCTCGACCAGCACGCGGGCGGCGATATAGCCTTCCAGGCCGATGAAGTTGCAGCCGGCGCCCGGGTTGCCTTCCATGGCTTTCTGGTACTCGTAGACGATGGGCAGCCTGGCCTTGTTGGGGAACGGGACGACCTGGGTGATCTCGGTGCCGACGCCGGCCTGCTGCAGGCGCGCTACCAGCGACTGGCTGCCGACGAAGGAATAGTTGGAAAAACCGCCCAGGTAGCCCGCCGCACGCATGCGCATGATGAGCGCCGCCGCCGGCTGGTAGGAAACTGCCTGAATCACCACATCCGGCCGCATCTGCATGAACTGTTCGGCAGCGGCGGCGACGGCATCGCTGTTGCGCTCGATGGGCAGGCTGCCCACCACGGTCAGCCCATAGACGGCCGCGCGGCGACGCAGATTGTCCAGCAGGCCCTTGCCCAGTTCATCGTTCTGGTAGAACACCGCCACCCGCAGCCGCCCGGTGCCCTGCAACTGGCGCAGCAGGAAGTCGGTCTCCTGCTCGTAGCCGGCGCGCACGTGGAAGATCAGGCGATTGAAGGGTTCGCGCAGCACCGCCGCCCCCGTATGCGGGGCGATCAGCGGGATGCCGGCCTCGCGGATGGCCGGCAACGCCGCCAGGACGGTGGGCGTGCCGGAAAAGCCGAACAGCGCAAATACCTTGTCGCGCCAGATCAGTTGCTGGGTATTGGCCAGGGTGCGTTCGGGTTCGTAACGGTCATCCAGGCTCAGCAGCCGGACACGACGGCCATGCACGCCGCCCTTGGCATTGACCTGGGCGAAATAGCTGCGCGCGCCTTCCTGAAAATCCCGCCCGATCTCGGCGGCCGGCCACGTAAAAGGCGCGGACTGGCCCAGTACGATCTCCTGGGGCGTCACGCCATTCTCGGCGGCCGCCGCCGGCTTCAGCGCCCCTGCCACCCACCATGCCAGGCAGCCACACCACAAGGCGGCCACACGCCAGCTCCGTCCCATCTCCCTCTCCCGCCAACAATGTTTTCCCTGGATGCGTTGGGGTGAAGGAAAACACCCAAACGCCAAAGGCTGCATTTGACGATCAAGACGGGGAAAAATGCGTTATCCACGCATAGTCGTGGGCAAATACCGATATCTTGCGAGATTCGTACCGAAAAATTTCGATATCGCTACGAAAAGTAGGCTTCGCTGGCGAAGGTGATGACCACGATCATCAGCACCGCGCAGATCAGCACCGCCAACAGTCGCCCGAACTTGGGCGAGCCGTCGGCGCCGGCCGCCTGCTCGGGCGGATGGCCCATGGGATTGTCGAGGCCGCTTTCGCGCGGGGGCTGGTCCATGATGGTTCCTCTTCGGGCAGGCGATCAGGGGATCATTGCATCAGGCGGCCATCAGGGGATCAGGATGGTCGAACCGGTGGTCTTGCGGCCTTCCAGGTCGGCATGGGCCTGGGCGACGTCCTTCAAGGCATAGCGCTGGTTGATCTCGATAGTGATCTTGCCGCTCTGCACCATGTCGAACAGGTCGCCCGCAGTGGCATCGAGTTCGGCGCGGGTGGCAATGTAGTTGCCCAGGGACGGACGGGTCAGGAACAGTGAGCCGCGCGAAGCCAGCTCGGACACGCCGAACGGCGCCACCGGACCGGAGGCATTGCCGAAGCTGACCATCATGCCGCGCGGCCGCAGGCAGTCCAGCGAGCCGATGAAGGTGTCCTTGCCGATGGAGTCATAGACAACCGGGACGCCTTTGCCCCCGGTGATTTCCTTGACGCGCTCGACGAAGTTCTCGGTCTTGTAGTTGATCACGTGGGCCGCACCGTGCTGCCGGGCCAGGGCGGCCTTCTCGTCGCTGCTGACGGTGCCGATCAGGTTCACGCCCAGCGCACGCGCCCACTGGCAGGCAATGAGCCCGATGCCGCCTGCCGCCGCGTGGAACAGGATGGTCTCGCCGGGCTGCACGGCATAGGTCTGGCGCAGCAGGTATTGCACGGTCATGCCCTGCAGCATCATGGCTGCAGCGGTGTCGAAACTGATGGCATCGGGCAGCTTGACCAGGATATCGGCCGGCATCACGCGCGCCTCGGCATAGGCGCCATTGGGACGGCCGGCGTAGGCCACGCGGTCGCCGACCTGGACGTGGGTGACACCGGGGCCGACCGCTTCGATGGTACCCGCGCCTTCCTGGCCCAGGCCAGCGGGCAGCGGTTGCGGATACAGACCCGCACGGAAATAGCAATCGATGAAGTTCAGACCGACTGCAGCATGGCGGATGCGCACTTCGCCGGGACCGGGCTCGCCCACTTCCACGTCCACGTATTCCATCACCTCGGGGCCGCCGGTCTTGCTCATGCGGATTGCTTTTGCCATCTGGGTCTCCTTGTATTGGGTGGATATCAAGCCTGAATATTCATATGTCGAGGGCCAGTATAGAACGCCTCAGCGCTTCTTGCGTGACAGCAGCCACATGCCCGCCAGCACCAGCGCGGTCCCGGCCAATTGGATACCGGTAATGGGCTCATCCAGCAGCACGGCGCCCATGAAGAGCGTCGAGACCGGCCCCACCAGGCCCGCCTGGGCAGCGGTGGGCGCGCCGATGCGGGCCACCGCCACCATGGTCAGGAACACCGGCAGCACGGTGCAAAAGACCGCATTGAAGAGCGAGAGCTGGTACACCGGTGCCACCTGCGTGATCAGCTCGGAGGGCGCGCGCAGCACGAAGAACTGGATCACGCAGGCCACGCTGGAGACGCACATGGCATACGCCACCAGCCGCACCGCACCAACCCGGCGCACCAGTTCGCCGGAAGAAATCAGGTAGATCGAATAGCTCAAGGCCGAGCCCAGCACCAGGGCGCTGCCGAGGATGACGTTGCTGCCGCCGGTATGCAGATCATGCTGCAGCACCAGCACCGTGCCGAAGTAGGACACCAGCAGCGCCGCCCATTCGATCAGCCCGACCTTGCGCTTGAAGAAGAAAAAGGCGATCAGCATGACGAAGGAAGGCGTCAGGAACAGGATCAACCGTTCCAGCCCGGCCGAGATGTATTGCAGGCCGAGGAAATCGAGAAAGCTCGACAGGTAATAGCCCATCAGCCCCAGCACCACGATGCGCAGCACGTCGGCACGCGCCAGCGGCGGCTGGGTGCGGGCCTTCCAGAGCGCCACGGCGGCGAACATGGGGAAGGAAAACAGCATGCGCAGCGTGATCACCATGACCGCATCGACCTGGTAGCGGTACATCAGCTTGGCCACGATGGCCTTGGCGGAAAAGAAGACGGCGCCGACGATGGCCAGCAGCAGTCCGCCCAGGAAGGCCTGGCGCGGGGTGGCGTGAAGGGGGGAGTGAGCGGCAGTCATGGCCGCGATTGTAAACCCTGGACTGCCCGCGCGCCGCCCGGATGCGGGGGCGCGCGGGCGATGGCTTCAGCGCTTCTTCATCAGCGAGCCGAGCACGCCACGGATCAGTTCACGTCCGACCTGTGAACCGATGCTGCGCGCGGCCGACTTGACCATGGCCTGCAGCGGCGAATCGCTGCGGCGGTTGCCGCCACCGCTGCCAAAAATGCCGCCTGCGGCATCCTTGAGCAGATCACCCAGCCCGCCGCCCTCGCCTTGTTGTGGCGCAGAGGGTTGCGGCTGAGGCGGCGGCATGCGCGTGCCGCCGCTCGGGCGCGACGTGCTGGCCGGGGCGGGGACATTGCGGCCGGCCGAGGCGCCCCAGGCATTGTCATCCACGGGCGCGGGCGCCGTTTGCGGCGCCGGGGCCTGCGGCTGCTGCACGGCACGGCCTTTCAGGCGTTCATAGGCCGATTCCCGGTCGATGGCCTGTTCATACACCCCGGCCACCAGCGAGGAAGCAATCAAAGCACGCCGCTCCTGCTCACTGAGCGGACCGATCTGCGACGCCGGGGTCAGCACGTAGCCGCGTTCGACCATGTTGGGGCGGCCCTTCTCATCGAGGAAGGACACCAGCGCCTCGCCCACACCCAGCTCGGTAATGGCCTGGGCGGTATTGACCAGGGGATTGGGACGGAAGGTTTCAGCGGCCGCCTGCACCGCCTTCTGGTCGCGCGGGGTGTAGGCGCGCAGGGCGTGCTGCACGCGGTTGCCCAGCTGGCCCAGCACGGTGTCGGGGATGTCCAGCGGATTCTGGGTGACGAAGTAGATGCCCACACCCTTGGAGCGGATCAGGCGCACCACCTGCTCGATCTTCTGCAGGAGCGGCTTGGGGGCCTCATCGAAGAGCAGGTGCGCCTCATCGAAGAAGAAGGCCATCTTGGGCTTGTCCAGGTCGCCTACCTCGGGCAGGTGCTCGAAGAGTTCCGAGAGCATCCACAGCAGGAAGGTGGAATACAGGCGCGGCGCGTTCATGAGCCTGTCGGCGGCGAGGATGTTGATGATGCCGCGCCCCTGGGCATCGGTCTGCATCCAGTCCTCGATGTTGAGCATGGGTTCGCCGAAGAAGCGGTCGCCGCCCTGTTCATCGATGGCAATCAGCCCGCGCTGGATGGCGCCCACGCTGGCGGCCGAGATGTTGCCGTATTCGGTCTTGAACTGGGCCGCGTTCTCGCCCACGTGCTGCAGCATGGCGCGCAGGTCTTTGGTGTCGAGCAGCAGCAGGCCATGATCGTCGGCAATCTTGAAGACCAGCTGCAGCACGCCCTGCTGGGTATCGTTCAGATTGAGCATGCGGGCCAGCATCAGCGGCCCCATGTCCGAAACGGTGGCGCGCACCGGATGGCCCTGCTCGCCGTAGACATCCCAGAAGGCCACGGGTGCAGCCGCCCAGGCCGGCTCTGGCAGGCCCAGCTGGGCCAGGCGTGCGGCGGTCTTGGGTGAGGCGCTGCCGGCCTTGCCCAGGCCGGAGAGATCACCCTTGACGTCGGCCATGAAGACCGGCACGCCGATGTCGGAAAGCGCCTGGGCCAGCACCTGCAGCGTGACCGTCTTGCCGGTGCCGGTGGCGCCGGTGATGCAGCCGTGGCGGTTGGCCAGTTGCGGCAGCAGGCACAGTGGCCCGCCTGAATGGGTGGCGATGGGGAGCGGATTAATCATGTCAACTCAGCCTTGAAGGCGAAAATCACGGGGTGGCGGTATGGTAAAATGCCCGCCCGATTATAGTCAGAACATGGCGGCAGGAAATGCATTATCGGTCCTGCCTGAGCCTGGTCCCCTTCTGCAGCGATGCCTTGCCCGCGCCCGCCGGTCTTGCCGGAGCGCAACATTGACTTGCGCAGACCGGGCGGTTCTGGCCTCACCATCTCGCAGGAAAGATTCAACATGGCTGGACACAGCAAATGGGCCAATATTCAGCACCGTAAAGGCCGTCAGGATGAAAAGCGTGGTCGCGTCTGGACCCGACTGATCAAGGAAATCACCGTCGCTGCCCGCATGGGCGGGGGCGATCCGGACACCAACCCGCGCCTGCGCCTGGCGGTGGACCGCGCCTCCGACGCCAACATGCCCAAGGACAACGTGACCCGCGCCATCCAGCGCGGGACCGGCGCCCTGGATGGCGTGAACTATGAAGAAGTGCGCTACGAAGGCTATGGCATCAACGGCGCGGCCATCATCGTCGATTGCATGACCGACAACCGCGTGCGGACCGTGGCCGAAGTGCGCCACGCCTTCTCCAAGTTCGGCGGCAACATGGGTACCGAAGGTTCGGTAGCCTTCATGTTCAAGCACTGTGGCCAGCTGATGTACGCGCCCGGCACCGATGAAAATGCCGTCATGGAAGCCGCCCTGGAAGCCGGTGCCGAAGACGTCATCACCGACGACGAAGGTGGCATCGAAGTGCTGACCGGCCCGAACGACTTCGCCGCCGTGAAATCGGCCATGGAAGCCGCCGGCTTCAAGGCCGAGGTCGCCGAGATCACCATGAAGCCCTCCACCGAGACCGTGTTCGCGGGCGAGGATGGCGTGAAGATGCAGAAGCTGCTGGATGCGCTGGAGAACCTGGACGATACCCAGCAGCTCTATACCAATGCCGTGATCGAAGAATGATTCACACGCATTGAAACGACTCGGACAACACGACACTTTCCGCCCCATTCGCCACTTTTATCTTCCTATCCCATGAAAATCCTAGTTGTTGGCTCCGGTGGCCGTGAACATGCGCTGGCCTGGGCCATTGCCAAGTCGCCGCGCATCCAGACGGTCTATGTTGCCCCCGGCAATGGCGGCACCGCGCTCGACGAGCGCCTGCAGAACATCGCCATCACCGATCCCGTGGCCCTGGCCGATTTCGTCGAGCAGGAGCACGTGGCGCTGACCGTGGTCGGCCCGGAAGGCCCGCTGGCCGCCGGCATCGTCAACGTCTTCCGCGCCCGTGGCCTGAAGATCTTCGGCCCCACCAAGGAAGCGGCGCAACTGGAAAGCTCCAAGGACTTCGCCAAGGCCTTCATGCAGCGTCACGCGATCCCCACCGCCGAGTACCAGACCTTCTCGGACGTGGCCGCCGCGCATGACTACATCGCCCAGAAGGGCGCGCCCATCGTCATCAAGGCCGATGGCCTGGCCGCCGGCAAGGGCGTGGTGGTCGCCATGACGCTGGAAGAAGCGCATACGGCCGTGGACATGATGCTCTCTGACAACAAGCTGGGCGACGCCGGTGCGCGCGTGGTGATCGAGGAATTCCTGGCGGGTGAAGAAGCTTCCTTCATCGTCATGGTCGACGGCAAGAACATCCTGCCGCTGGCCACCAGCCAGGACCACAAGCGCCTGCAGGATCACGACCGGGGCCCCAACACCGGCGGCATGGGCGCCTATTCCCCCGCCCCCATCGTCACCCCGGCGCTGCATGCACGCGTGATGCGCGAGATCATCATCCCGACCGTGCAGGGCATGGCCAAGGATGGCATCCCCTTCTCCGGCTTCCTGTATGCGGGCCTGATGATCGACGCCGAGGGCAATCCCAAGACGCTGGAATTCAACTGCCGCATGGGCGATCCCGAAACCCAGCCGATCATGGCGCGCCTGAAAACCGATCTGCTGACGGTGTTCGAACACGCCGTGACCGGCACCCTGGACAAGATCGAACTGGAATGGGACCGCCGCACCGCGCTGGGCGTGGTGATGGCTGCCCATGGCTATCCGGACGAACCGCGCAAGGGTGACCTGATCACCGACATCCCGGCCGAGACCGCCGATTGCGTGACCTTCCACGCCGGCACCGTCCTCAACGGCGACAAGCTCACCACCAACGGTGGCCGCGTGCTGTGCGTGGTGGGCCTGGGCGACAGCGTGAAGGTGGCGCAGAAGCACGCCTATGACGCTGCCGACCTGATCCACTTCGCCGGCTCGCAGATGCGCCGTGATATCGGCTGGCGCGCACTCAAGCGCTAAGCCGGGCCGATGCTTCAGCTGCACCTTGTCCCCCGCAACGCCGCGCGTGTTGCGGGGGATTTCATTTTTGGACGCTGGTGGCAACGTGGCGCCTTGCTGCAACAAAATGGCACCTGCGTAGCCTAAGCTCGACGGGTGTTTCAGGGCAGCATGCCACCCCGGAACCCGCATTCTCAGAAAAAAAGGACATATCGATGCCAAGCCACCTGCTCAATTTTGAAACTTTGATCAACCTTTACCTGGTTCCCTTCGGCCTGAAGGTGATCGCCGCCATCGCCATCTGGGTGGTCGGCGGCATGCTCATCAATACCTTGTCCAAGGTCGTGCGCCGGGTGCTGACCGCGCGCCAGTTCGAGACTACCCTGGTCAACTATGCCAGCTCGGCCATGCACGTCATCCTGCGCATCCTGCTGGTGATGGGCATCCTGGAAGTGTGCGGCATCCCCACGACTTCCTTTGCCGCCATGATCGGCGCGGTCGGCGTGGCGCTGGGTGTGGCCTGGTCGGGCCTGCTGTCGAACTTCGCGGCCGGCATCTTCCTGGTGGTGCTGCGCCCCTTCAAGGTGGGCGACTACATCACCGCCGCCGGCCAGACCGGTACCGTCTCCGACATTGGTCTCGTGACCACCATCATCACCACCGACAACAACCTGCGCGTGATCATCGGCAACAACAAGCTGTTCTCGGAAAACATCATCAACTACAACGTCAACGCCACCCGCCGCACCGACCTGCGTTGCCAGATTGCCTACAGCGTCGATCCGCAGCAGGCCATCGCCAAGCTCAGCGAGCGCATCAATGCCATCCCCAACGTATTGCAGACGCCGGCGCCGGGCATCGTGATCCAGGAGTTCAACGCCACCGGCACCCTGATCGCCCTGCGCGTGCACGCGCCCACGCCCAATTTCGGCCAGGTCTACAACGACGTGCAAAACGCCATCGCCGAGGTCTGCCTGAAGGAAGGCTGGCCGGCCCCCGCGACCTATCAGGTGGCCGTGCCGCTGGCTCAACCGCCGCAAAACTGAGGCCAATGCCCCACAAGGCCGGTCCGGCACAGTGCACGGACCGGCTTTTGGCGCCCCAGGCCGGGGCGCTCAAGGTACAATGGCGGGTTGGAACGCATTTCCGTCCAGTAACCGTGCATCAGAGCGACCCGCCGTGACCATCCATTCCAACGCTTCCACCAACACCGCTGCCGTCAAGGCTTATCTGCAGGACCTGCAACAGCGCATCGTCGCGGCCCTGGAAGCCGCCGATGGCAAATCCTTCCTGTCGGACTCCTGGGAACGCCCCGAAGGCGGTGGGGGCACCTCGCGCCTGCTGGAAGAAGGCAAGCTGCTGGAACGCGGCGGCGTCGGTTTCTCGCACGTGATGGGCAAGAACCTGCCACCCTCGGCTGCGGCCAACCGTCCGCACCTGGCCGGGCGTGCGTGGGAAGCGATGGGCGTGTCGCTGGTGCTGCATCCGCGCAATCCCTACGTGCCGACGGTGCACATGAACGTGCGCTTCTTCACCACCCATGCGGAAGGCGAAGAAGCCGTCTGGTGGTTCGGCGGCGGCATGGACCTCACGCCCTACTACGGTGTGAAGGAAGATGCAGTCCACTTCCACCGCACCTGCCGCGATGCGCTGCAGCCCTATGGCGAAGACCTGTATCCGCGCTTCAAGAAGTGGTGCGATGACTATTTCTACCTGAAGCACCGCAAGGAGCCGCGCGGGGTGGGCGGTATCTTCTTCGATGACTTCAACGCCCTGCCCTTCGAGCAGGCCTTTGCCATGCAACGCAGCGTGGGCGATGCCTTCCTGGAGGCTTACCTGCCCATCGTGGCGGCGCGCCGCGATACGCCCTATGGCGAGCGTGAACGCGACTTCCAGGCCTATCGCCGGGGCCGCTATGTGGAATTCAACCTGGTCTTCGACCGGGGCACGCTATTCGGACTGCAGTCGGGCGGACGCACCGAATCCATCCTGATGTCCATGCCGCCGCTGGTGAAGTGGCGCTATGACTGGCATCCGCAACCGGGCAGCCCGGAAGCTGCGCTGTATTCGGACTTCCTGGTGCACAAGGAATGGCTGTAATGGCGCCGCCTGCGGCGCAACGCTGCATTGCCGTGCTCGGCGGCAGCTTCGATCCGGTGCACAATGGCCACGTCCTGCTGGCCGAGCATTTCGTGCAACTGCTGCAGCCTGACGAGCTGCGCGTGATTCCCACCGGCAATCCGTGGCAGAAGCATGGCTTGCAGGCCACACCGGCCGATCGCGTGGAAATGGTCAGGCTGGCTTTCGACCGCCAGCAGGTGCCGGTGGTCATCGATGAACAGGAAATCCGCCGTGCCAGCGCGACCTACACCATCGATACCCTGCGCGCCTTGCGCGCCGAGCTGGGACCGGAGGTCTCCATCGTTTTCCTGATGGGCGCCGACCAGCTGCAGCATCTGGATACCTGGCAGCACTGGCAGGAACTGTTCGAGTACGCGCATCTGTGCGCGGCCTCGCGGCCCGGCTTCGCGCTGGCCGATGCGCACGTGCCGCCGGCCGTGCGCGAAGAATTCAAGCGGCGCAGCGCTGCGCCGCAAGAGATCCGCAGCACCCCGCACGGATACGGCTACCTGGCCCTCGGGCTGGCGGTCGATATCTCATCGACTGAAATCCGTGCCCAGCTGCAACGCGGCATCCGACCCGATTCGCTGATCCCGGGCAGGGTGCTAGACTATATCGAACAACAACATCTGTACCGAACTCAATAATGGACATCAAAAAACTGCAAACCCTGGTCGTGGACGCCCTGGAAGACGTCAAGGCCCAAGAAATCCGCATCTATGACACCTCGCACCTGACCAGCCTGTTCGACCGCGTGGCCATCGCCTCCGGTACCTCGAACCGCCAGACCAAGGCGCTGGCCGCGTCCGTGCGCGACAAGGTGAAGGCCAAGGGCGGCAACGTCGTCAGCGTCGAAGGCGAAGACACCGGTGAATGGGTGCTGGTCGACCTGGGTGACATGATCGTGCACATCATGCAGCCGGCCATCCGCACCTACTACCGCCTGGAAGAAATCTGGGGCGACAAGGAAGTCAAGCTGGGCGCGGCCAAGCGCACCGGCACCTCGGCTGCCGCCAAGCGCGCCGCGGCCGACGAAGCCCCGGCCCCCAAGACCCGCCGCACCCGCGCCCAGGCGGAAGCCGTCGAAGCCAGCCAGGCCCTGGATGACGACGAGGACGCACCGAAGAAGCCGGCCCGCAAGCCGCGCGCAACTGCCACCAGCACCACCGGTACCCGCGCTGCCGCAGGCACGACCCGCACCACCCGTACCACCGGCACCAAGACCACCGCAGCCAAGACCACCACCACCCGTGGCACCGCTGCCGGCAGCAAGACCACTACCACCAAGGCCGGCACTACCCGCAAGGCGGCTGCGCCCAAGACCCCGACCGGCAAGACCGTGCGCGTGGCGCCCGCCAAGAGCGAGACCGCCAAGAAGCCGGCCGCCAAGCGTACCAGCAAGGCTTGATGCAGCTGGTGATCGCTGCCGTCGGCCACAAGATGCCGGCGTGGATCGAGACCGGCTTTCAGGAGTATGCCAAGCGCATGCCACCGGAATGCCGGATCATCCTCAAGGAAATCAAACCCGTCGAACGCTCCGGCAGCCGCACGGCAGAAACCGTGATGGCGCAGGAGCGCGAGAAGATCGAAGCGGCGCTGCCCAAGGGTGCGCGCGTGATCGCGCTGGACGAGCGCGGCCGCGACTGGACCTCGGTGCAGCTGTCGCAGCAACTGGTGCAGTGGCAACAGGATGGACGCGACGTGGCCTTCGTCATCGGGGGGGCCGATGGCCTCGATCCGGGCTTCAAGGCCGGTGCCGATACGCTCATCCGCATCTCCAGCATGACCTTGCCGCACGGCATGGTGCGGGTGATGCTGGCCGAGCAGTTGTACCGGGCCTGGTCGATCACGCAGAACCATCCCTACCACCGCGCCTGAATCCGTCCACCGCCGGCCAGCCGCGCTGGATCCGGTCTTTGACATCCATGGCTCAATGAAACAAGCGGACCACAAAATCTATCTCGCCTCGAAAAGCCCGCGCCGCCGCGAACTGCTGCGCCAGATCGGCATCGATTTCGAACTGCTGCTCTCGGACAAGGAAGTCGACGAAAGCGTGCTGCCCGGCGAAGCCCCGCTGGACTACGTTGCCCGCGTCACCCGCGCCAAGCTCGACAGCGCCCAGCAGACCATGATCCTGCGCCAGCTGCCGCACCGCCCGCTGCTCGCGGCCGATACCACCGTGGTGGTCGATGACATGATCCTGGGCAAGCCGGCCGATCACGATGAAGCCGTGCGCATGATCTCCCTGCTCTCCGGCCGCACGCACCAGGTACTGACCAGCGTGGCGGTAGGCGTGACGCACGGGGTGGATACTGACGTCTGGCAGATCGTGCAGCAATCCGACGTCAGCTTCGCGCCGCTTGCCGAGCAGGCCATCGCGGCCTACTGCAATACGGTGGAACCCTACGACAAGGCCGGTGCCTATGGCATCCAGGGCCTGGCTTCGGTCTTCATCAGTCATATCGTGGGCAGCCATTCCGGTATCATGGGGCTGCCGCTCTTCGAGACGGCTCAACTATTACAACAAGCGGGGGTCCGCATCCTATGAGCGAAGACATCCTCATCAACATCACGCCGCAGGAGACGCGCGTGGCGCTGATCCTGCAAGGTGCCGTGCAGGAACTGCACATCGAGCGCACGCTCTCGCGCGGCCTGGCCGGCAACATCTACCTGGGCAAGGTGGTACGGGTTCTGCCGGGCATGCAATCAGCCTTCATCGACATCGGTCTGGAGCGTGCCGCCTTCCTGCACGTGGCCGACATCTGGGAAGCCCGTCCGCACGACGGCCAGAACACGCCGGCCATTCCCATCGAGAAACTGCTGCACGATGGCCAGACCATCACGGTGCAGGTCATCAAGGACCCCATCGGCACCAAGGGAGCGCGGCTTTCCACGCAGATCTCCATTGCCGGGCGCATGCTGGTCTACCTGCCGCAGGACAAGCACATCGGCATCTCCCAGCGCATCGAGAATGAAGCCGAGCGCGAACTCTTGCGCAGCAAGGTGCAGGCGCTGCTGCCGCCGGAAGAAAAAGGCGGCTTCATCATCCGCACCATGGCCGAGGATGCCTCGGACACCGACCTGCAGATGGACGTGGAATACCTGCGCACCACCTGGGCCACCATCATCAAGCAGGCCAAGACCAAGCCGGCGCCCACGCTGCTGCATCAGGATCTGTCGCTGGCGCAGCGGGTGCTGCGTGATTTCGTCTCCGACCACACCGCCACCATCCAGGTCGATTCGCGCGAAAACTTCCACATGCTGCAGGAGTTCGGCGCCATCTATACGCCCTCGGTGCTGCCCAAGCTGATGCATTATCGCGGCGAACGCCCGCTGTTCGACCTGTATGGGGTGGAAGAAGAAATCGAGCGTGCCCTGGGCCGCCGTGTGGACCTGAAGTCGGGTGGCTACCTGATCGTCGACCAGACCGAGGCGATGACCACCATTGACGTCAACACCGGCAGCTTCGTCAACGGCCGCAACTTCGACGACACCATCTTCAAGACCAACCTCGAAGCAGCGCACGCCATCGCCCGCCAGCTGCGGCTGCGCAACCTGGGCGGCATCATCATCCTGGACTTCATCGATATGGAGAGCACGGAGCATCGCCAGGCCGTGCTGGCCGAGCTGGGCAAGGCTTTGCAGCGCGACCGTACCAAGATTTCGGTGTCGGGCTTTTCCACGCTGGGCCTGGTGGAAATGACCCGCAAGCGCACCCGCGAATCGCTGGCCCACATCCTCTGCGAGACCTGCCCGGCCTGCAAGGGTCGTGGCCAGGTCAAGACGCCGCGCACGGTGTGCTACGAGATCCTGCGCGAGGTCATGCGCGAAGCCAAGCAGTTCAATCCGCGCGAATTCCGCATCCTGGCCTCGCAGGTGGTGGTGGACATGTTCCTGGAAGAAGAATCTCAACACCTGGCCATGCTGGGCGATTTCATTGGCAAGCCGGTGTCGCTGCAGGTGCAGAGTGATTACCAGCAGGAGCAGTACGACATCATCCTCATGTAAATCGGCGTAAATGATTACCGTGGGGACAGTGTGAATTCAGAATTTACACTTCACGGAATCAAGACGGGAACTAACTGACCGTAATAGCAATATGAAGGTCCGCTGAAGTCGAGGATGACTTGGCAACTTAAAACAAGCTGATAAAAATAGATTGGTCGTTGGAGGGGGGGCATGAACGAGTTCAAGCCAAGTCCATCGAACAATCTGGCCGCATAGAACAATACGCCTCGTCCATCATGAAGAATCGCATCACGTCGCTCCGCTGGGTCGTCTTTTTCGTCCTGTTTTCTACTTCAAGCCTGTTGCTGATCGGCCGCAGGGCCGGCAATCTCGGCTTTTATGCATTGCTCCTGGCCGCCTTGCTGTCGCTGGTCTTGCGCAGCCAGCATGCCGATCTGCGGTTCGGTACCTTCGTTCGCCGGTTCTGGCCGTGGCATCTGGCGATGGCAGGCATGCTGCTGGCCATCCTGCTCAACCAGCTCATCTCGGGCGACTTCGCCGCGCGCAGCTTTGACTATCCGTCGCGCATGGCCTTGTTCGTCCTGCTGGCCTGGGCTTGTCTGCAGTGCAGCGCGAGCATGCTGGGCTGGCTGCAATGGAGCTATGTGCTGGGCGCATTGCTATGCACTGTCAAGATGTACATCATCACCGATGGTGGGACAACGCGCGCAGGACATGTGGACTTCATGCCCATCATCGAATTTGCCGACATGACGCTGCTGATGGGTTTCTACACCCTGGTGTCGATCCGTTACACGCCCGGTCGCGGAAACCTGCTGCATCTGCTCAACCTGCTGAAGATCGTGGCCTTCCTGGGTACGCTCTATGCGGCCTACATTTCGGGCACGCGCGGAACATGGCTAGCCATTCCAGTGCTGGCTGCGATTGCCTCGAGGATCCTGTTCGACCGTTTTGAGCAGCGCAAGCAGATCTTGCTGGCGCTGGCGGGTGTATTGGGATTGATCAGCCTGTTCGTGCTCAATCCACAAGTGCAGCACCGGGTCGAGGCGGCCCAGCAAGACATCACCACCTATTCCAAGGATGCCAGCTCGGATACCTCTGTGGGCACGCGCCTGGGCCTGTGGAAAACGTCCTATGAGCTCTTCCTCGAGCATCCCCTCATCGGCGTTGGCCGCGAAAACTTCCACTCGACACTGCAGGGGCTCGGACAGCAAGGCAAGATCTCGCCCGTGATCGCACGCCAGATCCATTCCCACAACGAGATCTTCTACAACATGGCCACCCTGGGTACTTTCGGGCTGGCCGGCCTGCTGGCGCTGTACCTGGTGCCGGGCGTCTGCTTTGCCCGCAAGATGCGCGATGCCGATGCCGAGGTCCGTGCCGTGGCCAGCATGGGTCTGATGACCGCCGTGGGTTTCTTCATCTTCGGTCTGACCGACGTGACCTTCATGTGGGGTGCCAGCGACAATTTCTATGCGATCTTCATGGCCATCCTCTTTGCCCATTGCTACCGCAGGCAGACGCAGCGGGCCCACCCGGCAGCCTGATCGCTGCGCCTTGCATCACACCTTGTCCACCTTTCCCGAAAACCATGCCCATGTCTTCCTGGTTACAGCAAAAGCTGCGCAACAAGCAATTCAAATTCGGCTTCCCGCTGTTCGGCAAGGTCAACCGCATTGCGCTGCCCCAAGTCACCCTGGTCGTGATCGATTGCGTCAACTACGAGCGCGCACGGCGTGCCTTCGACCATTGCCAGTTCTACTGTGATTTTGGTGCGGCCAAACTGCTGACCCATTTCGCGTCGGAAGATCCCGGCGTGGTGCAGATCGCGCCGCTGCGCTCCATCGAGGAATATTCCCGCTTCGTCGTCAAGGATCTTTACCGGTATGTCGATACCGAATACGTGCTGGTGGCGCAATGGGACGGCTTCGTATGGAAGTACCGGATGTGGGATCCGGCCTTCCTTGAATACGACTATGTAGGCGCGCCCTGGCCGGCGCACCTCACCCGCGGTGAAGCCCATCGCGAGCATCGCGTCGGCAACGGCGGCTTTTCCCTGCGCAGCCGCCGTCTGCAACAGTTTCTGGCCGAGGATCCGGCCGTCGAAGTGACGGACAATGAAGACGTGGTGATCTGCCAGTATCTGCGCCCGTATCTGGAACAGGCCGGTTTCCGCTTTGCACCGGTGGAGCTGGCCGCCCGATTCAGCTGTGAAGGGCGTCTGGAAGAGGCCTTCGGCCATCATGGCCACCAGGGCTGGAACATGCCGCTACGCCCGCTCTGGCTGAAAATCTATCATCTGCTGCATCACGGACGCTTCAGCGTCCGCTGACCCCGGCAGGGCCGCCGGACTCCCGTTCAGGCGGCAACCATCCCAATGGCCCGGACATGGGCCAGGACTTCCTCCACTCCGATCTCGGTGATCCATCCCTTGCGGCTCTTGACGCTGACGATCTTGCTATTGGCAGCATCGATAGGCACCCACTCCGGACTCGTCTGCCGCATCAGGGCAATCACCGGGACATGCACGGCATTGGCCAGATGCATGACGGCCGTCTCCACGGAAATGATGAGCTGACACAACGCCAGCAAGGCCGGCAGCTGGAAGAAGTTTTCTTCTGCGCTGAAGAGCAGGATGTTGCGGACATCGGACTTCGCCAGCAACGCGCGCGCCTGTTCCAGGCGCTCAGGGACGACGTTGAGCACGAACCATCCATCGCGCCAGGCCGGCAGCTGCTGCATGCGCTGCGCCAGCTCCAGCATGCGCTCCAGCGGCCAGCTGCGCTCTTCGGATTTGGAAAACGCATTGAGGAATGCCAGCTGCGCCCCGGCCGGCACGCCCTGCGCCGCCAGATCCTCGCGCGCGCGCTGCTGCCACTGCGGGGGAATCTCCACGAAGGGGAAGCGCTCCTCTGGCGTGGTGGTGATGCCGAAGAGCTGCTCGAACCAGGACGCATAGAGCGCACTGATATGTTCCCCCTGCAGTTCCGAGGACTTGTAGGCGGGAATGAACGCGTCCAGCTTGCGATAGGCAAGATACTTGCGGATATCCAGCAGGCGCACCCGCTTCTTCTGCGCTACAACAAAGCCTTTCGGACTGATCTTGCGCACCAGTTCCGCGTACAGGTGACGTGCCAGCACGGCGAACGAGACCACGATCGGGTACTGCTCGGCCTGCGCCTGCACAATCGATTGCTGATACAGCTGCGGGCTGTAGGTCTGGTCGTAGATGCGATCAAACAGGCCGGTAGCCCCCACCCAGTCGTACAGGGAATATTTCTTCAGGTGCGGCCATTTCGACGCATCCGAGGTACGGCGCACCTCGTCGACCCAGAGGTGCATGCGGATATGCGGGTAGGCGCGCTTGAAGGCCCGGAAACAATTCTGCATATAGGTGAAATCCCCCAGCGCCAAGTGAGCGACAAACAGGATCTTGTCAGATTTCTTCAGCAGTTCGGGAGAGATCAGTTGTTGGGACATGGTATCGAAAGCAATTCAAAGGGAGCAGAAGCCGACGGCTACTGGACTGGGCGGCGACAGCGGCAGGTCAGCGCCTGCGGCGCATGCGCAGGTAGCGCAGATACCAGCGCAGGCTTTCCAGGCGCTGGCCGCGCGCCCACAGGAAGCGGGAATGCATGCGTGCTTCCTTGTAGTTCTGCGGCGCCATATCGAGCGGCACGGCAGCCCATGCCGACTGCCGGTGGCAGTGTTCGAACAATTTGACAGCATCATGCCCGCACCATGCACCCCAAGGCTTGACCGAGCCGGCGAAATGGATGAAGGTCGCAGCACCTGGCGCAATGTCCAGTGCCGGACGATTGCCTTCCAGGTCGCCCACCAGGCCGTAGAGATAATTCCAGCGGATGTCGATGTAGCGCGCCCGGCCATCCAGCACCACATTGAGCGCATCCTGGTCGGGAAAGCGGAAACGCTCTCCCTGCTGCAGGATGGCGCTGATCGTCTGCTGGCTGATCCCTGCCTCCAGCCAGCGCGCAATGTTGATGAACAACATGCCGGAGTTGAAATAGCGCCCATGCTTGAGTTGCAGCGCGGCGACCCGGCGTTGCGTGGTTGCAATCGCGTCAGGCACCACGGCCACGATATCCTGGGTGAGGTCCAGCGCATCCAGCGCATCGATGCTGCCCACGCAGAGGATGTCGGCATCCAGGTAAAGCACCCGGTCGGTATAGGACTTGAGCAGGTCGGGAATGACCAGGCGGGCAAAAATGGCCGAGGAATAGTAGGACGAACGCGTGTATTGCTCGAAACGATCGAACAGACCCGCATCGAGCAGATGGACGTGACAGCGCACCCCGGGGCGTTGCGCCAGGCCCTCGAAGAGGCGACGATTGTCATCGGACACCTTGGTGGCCAGCACGTGGAAGGTGAAATGGCGTAGCGGATTATGTTCGAGGATGGAGGCGATGGTCGCGCCCATGCAGCGGAAATAGCGGTCATCCACGCAGAACACGATATGAAAAGAATCATCACCGCCAGCGTAGCCACTCTGGAGAACAGGTTCGGGCAGCTCAGCCATCACAGCGCCTCCATCACCGCGCGTACCTGCTCGGCAGGTATGGCGTCCACCCAGTCTGAGCGCCGGGCGGCCATGACGACCCGGCTGTTGGCCTTGTCGAAAGGCGCCCACTCAGGATTTTTGCGCCGCATCAGCGCCACCACCGGCACATGGACGGCATTGGCCAGGTGCATGACGGCGGTTTCGACCGACACCACCAGGTCACAGCATTGCAGCAGGGCCGGCAACTGGTAAAAGTTCTGGTCCGCGCTGAACCAGAAGGTGCGCGCCGGTAGCCGGTCGGCGATCTCCTGCCGGGCCTGCTCGATCTCCTGGGGTGTGGCATTGATGATGAAGTGGGCATGGCGCCACTTGCCTTGTGCCTGCAGCAAGCCGATCAGGTCGGCGACGCGGCCGACCGGCCAGCAGCGCTTGCGCGTCTTGGCAAACGGATTGATGAAGACCAGCGGCGCGTCCTCCCGGCGTGCAGGGATGCCCCAGCTGGCCAGTTGCTCACGCGCCTGCTGCTGCCAGTGCGCAGGAATGTCGATATAGGGGAAACGCTGCTGGCGGTCCATGCGCACGTTGGCCAGTTGCATGAACCAGTCGGCGTATTCGTCAGTGATGTGGTACCCGGGAAAAGTCTGGAACGCGGCAAAACTGGCGTCGAGCTTCCGATAGGCCGCAAAGTCCGACGGCACGTACCAGCGGGCCTTGCCACGCATCCCCACCACCCAGGCCTGCGGACCGCAGGCGCGCGCCAGCCGGGCATACTGGGGCCGCCGCAACGTGGCCAGGGAGATCACGATCGGATAGGCCTCCGCCTGCGCCTGCGTGATCGACTCGGCCAGCAAGTCCGGGCTGTAGGTGCGGCGATATACCTTCTCGAAGAAGGGACAGCTCTCTGCCCAGTCGTAGAGTGCGTAGTTTTTCAGGTAGCCCCATTTGCTGCGGTCGTTGGTGCGCCTTACCTCGTCGATCCAGAGATGAATGCGCAGATGGGGATAAGCCTCGGAAAACGCCTTGAAACCGTTTTGCAGATAGGTAAAGTCGCCGATGGCCAGATGGGCGATGAACAGGATCTTGTCGGCCTTGGCCAGCTGTTCCTGGGGAATCAATGGCATGTCATGTCCTCGGGCAGGGCGTGGTCGTCATCATGGCGACACCGGAAAAAGGATGGTGCCAACGGGCAGTGGCCGGGACGGCTGGCAGGCGCTGGGATGAGAGTGCTGATGTTCACTTCACTCTCCGGCAAATTGCATGCGATAGAGATTGGCGTAGGCCCCCTGCCGCTCCAGCAACTCCTGGTGGCTGCCGGATTCGACGATGCGGCCCTCGGCGAGCACCACGATGCGGTCAGCCCGTTCGATGGTCGAGAGGCGGTGCGCGATCACGAGCGTCGTGCGGTTCTTCATCAACTGATCCAGCGCTGCCTGCACGGCCCGCTCGGATTCGGTATCTAAGGCCGACGTCGCCTCGTCCAGGATCAGGATCGGGGCATTCTTGTAAATCGCCCGGGCAATGGCCATGCGCTGGCGCTGGCCGCCCGACAGACGGCTGCCATTGTCGCCCAGCGGGGTCTCCACACCTTGCGGCAGACCGGCCACCACGTCATCCAGATAGGCCGCCTTGATGGCTGCCTGCACCCGTTCCAGGTCCGGAGTGGCATCGCCGTAGGCGATATTGGCGACCACGGTGTCGTCGAACAGGACGACGTGCTGGCTGACCATGGCGATCTGCCGACGCAGGCTGGTCAGGGAAATGTCGTCGATACACACCCCGTCCAGCAGGATGCGGCCCGACGTCGCCGTGTAGAAGCCGGGGATCAGGTTCACCAGCGTCGTCTTGCCACCGCCGGACATGCCCACGAAGGCCACCGTCTGACCAGCGGCAATGTCGAGGTTGATATCGGACAGTGCCGCGCGTTCCTGTTCCCGATAGTGGAATCCGACCTTCTCGAAGCGCAGGTTGCCTTCCGAACGTGCAGCCAGTTCGCGACCGGTGGTGCGCTCGACAGGGCTGTCGATGAGCGTGAAGACCGCCTCGGCCGCCGCCATGCCCCGCTGCAGCGGGCCGTTGACTTCGGCCAGCTGCTTCAGCGGCGCCAGCAAGGCAATCATGGCCGTGAAGAAGGAAATGAAACCGCCTACGGTAATCTGGTTGTGGCTGGCCTGGATCAGCGCCAGCATGATCATCACCGACATGGCGCAGGCCGTCATGATCTGGGTCAGAGGAACCGTCGCCGCAAACACGCTCACCATGCGCATGCTGTAGCGGCGCAGCTTTTCGGCGCGCTCGTGGAAGCGGCGCCGCTCATAGGCTTGCCCGCCGAAAATCTTCACGACTTGCTGGGCCCGCGTGGTTTCCTCGATGACTTGCGTCAGTTCGGCATTGACCACGAGGGAATCCTTGTTCAGCCGCTTGAGCCGCTTGCCGGTCAGGCGCACCAGGAAGGTCATCAGCGGCATGAGCACCAGGGCGATGATCGTCAGCGACCAGCTGATGTAGAGCATATACGCCAGCAGCCCGGCGATGGTCAGCGTGCAGCGGATCATGGAGATGAATATCTTGGTCACCATGTCGATGATCTGCTGCACTTCGAACATGATCGAATTGATCGTACTGCCGGTGGACTTCACCGAGGTGAAATCGATACCGACATGCAGGATGCGATCGAACATGGTCTGCCGCAGCTCGTTGAGAACGCGGGTCGAGACCCAGCTCATCATGTAGGTGGTCAGGAAGGTCGAGGCCCCGCGCGCCACAAAGGCACCAATGACGGCAACCGGGACCAGCCACAAGGGGAAAGTCGGTCTTTCGACAAAGCCATGATCCAGCAAAATCTTGAAGATGTAGGCGACGACCGGCTCCGTCGCGGCGGTGACGAGCATGCCGAGAAACGCCAGGATGAGGCGATTCTGATAGGGACGGTGATACTCGATCAGCCGTTTGATGTAGGGTGAAACCTTCATGCGAAACCAAATCCAATAAAAGAAAAACGCCGTCGCCGGATGTCAGCGCAGCATATACGCCACCGCCTCAGGCCCGAGGGGGCGCATCATTCCCAGGCTGCGCGCTGCGCCGCCGCCAGGCATGCAGATGGCTGTTCAGGCTGTCGCGGGCCATGTAGAACTCGCGCTTGAGTTTTTGCAAGAGAGTACGTTTTGCTTTTATTCTGCCGATCGTTGTACCCAGCAGATCGTTTCGATGATGTACCACGGAAGGCGTCACCGACAGCGCCCTGACGCCATGCTCCCAGGTACGGCTGACCATGTCATCGACGGCATAGATGATGTTGCGACCATGCTCCACCAGGACAGCTGCGGCATCCCGATGGATCACATAGCCTTGCATGCCAAAGGGCTGCTTCCGATGATCCTTGATGATACTGCCGTTGGGCAAGCGCGCGATCTGCCAGGAATCCTCCGCACCATCATCGGCAAGTCGCATGAAGCCGAATGGTACGGAGCTGCTGGCGATAGCCTGCAGCGTCGGGACAAAATGCTCATGGATATCCACGTCGTCTTCCAGCACGCACCACATCTGATCCTGCGAAGCGAGCAACGCTTTCCAGACCCGGTAATGACTGTCGTAACAGCCAACCTCGGAGAGATTGAGGTCATTGCCATGAATCCTCCAGCGCGCGGCACGATCATAGCTGGCCGGATATTCTTTGAAGCGTTCCACCGCAAAGAACCTGAACTCGGCGCCCACCCGCGCCAATTGCTCGCTGACATGACGCCGGCGTTCGTGGCATTCGACCAGCGAAATGACCACGATCTCCATTCTGCTTACTGCCATTGATGTCGACCCCGAATAGTAATGAATTTATTAGTCATGAGAGATTGCGTCAGTATTCGACCACTACCGCTTCCTTGCCGAAGGAAGCCACCAGCGTCGATTGCAGGCTGTCGCTGGGATTGACACGCCAGGCGTCGCCCAGCATCACCTCACACGCGGCATCGGCCTGGCGATACTTCATCACGAAGGGCAGGCCCTGCTCCTGACGATGTGCGGCCAGCGTGTCGCGCAGGTGATTGGGATCGACCGCCTTGTTGATCGACACCACCATGCGCACACCGTACTGGATGCGCGCCGCGCCCAGGTCCATCACCTTGTCGGCCGCCACGCGCAGGCCGCCATTGAAGCGGTCTTCCGACACCTTGCCCGACACCACCAGCAATTCATCTTCCTTGATGAGGTGCTTGAAGGGTTCGAACAGCTCGTTGTAGATCGTGGCCTCGATCACGCCCGTGCCATCGTCCAGCGTGCAGATCACCAGCTTGCCGCGCTGGGTCATCTGCACCCGCACGCCGGTGATGATGCCAGCCAGGCTGCGCGGTTCCCAGGAGGGTTCCAGGCTGGCAATCTTGGTGCGCACGAAGCGGCGCACTTCCTTTTCGTAAGCCGAGAACAGGTGGCCGGACAGATAGAAGCCGAGTGCGCCCTTCTCTTCGGTCAGGCGCTGCTTGTCGCTCCAGGCCGGCACCTGCACGTATTCCAGCGGTGCTTCCAGATCGCTGTCGTCGCCACCGAAGAGACTGACCTGATTGGCCGATTTCTCGGCCTGCTCGGCGCTTTCCCAGGCCAGGTTGACCGAGGCCTGCAGGATGGCGCGATCGACCTTGAAGCAATCGAAGGCGCCCGCGCGGATCAGCGAATCGATGGTGCGGCGGTTGATCTGCTTCTTGTCCACGCGCTTGGCAAAGTCGAACAGATCCTTGAAGGGGCCGCTCTTGCGCGCTTCCAGGATGGCTTCGATGGCGTTCTGCCCTGCCCCCTTGACGGCGCCCAGGCCATAGCGGATCTGGGTGGCCTTCTTGCCCGGCTCGCCCACCGGCATGAAGCGGTAGTCGGACTTGTTGATGTCCGGCGGCAGGATGGCCAGCTTGCAGATATCGATCGAGTCCTCGATCAGGATCTTCACCTTGTCCGTGTCTTCCATGGCCAGCGACAAGTTGGCGGCCATGAACGCGGCGGGGTGATGGGCCTTGAGGTAGGCGGTGTAATAGGACAGCAGCGCATAGGCGGCCGCGTGCGACTTGTTGAAGCCGTAGCCGGCAAACTTTTCCATCAAGTCGAAGATCTCGTCGGCCTTGGTCTGATCCAGCCCGTTCTTGGCCGCGCCTTCGCGGAACAATTCACGGTGCTTGGCCATTTCCTCGGCCTTCTTCTTGCCCATCGCCCGGCGCAGCAGGTCGGCGCCGCCCAGCGAATAGCCACCGATCACCTGCGCCATCTGCATCACCTGCTCCTGATAGACCATGATGCCGTAGGTCTCGGAGAGGATGCCCTCGGTACGCGGGTCAGGATAGTCGAAGGCTTCGCCGTGCTTGCGCTTGCAGAAGTCGGGGATCAGGTCCATCGGGCCGGGACGATACAGCGCCACCAGGGCGATGATGTCCTCGAAGCGGTCGGGACGCGCATCCTTGAGCATGCCTTGCATGCCGCGGCTTTCCAGCTGGAACACGGCGACCGTCTTGGCCTTGGTCAGCAGTTCGTAAGAAGGCCGGTCATCCAGCGGCAGCTTGGCCAGGTCGAAATCGGCCATGGCCGGATCGAGCATGCGGATGTAGCGCACCGCCCGGTCGAGGATGGTCAGCGTGGTCAAGCCCAAGAAGTCGAACTTGACCAGGCCGACGGCTTCCACGTCGTCCTTGTCGTATTGCGAGACCACGCCGGAATCGCCACCCTGGGTGTAGAGCGGGCAGAAATCGGTGAGCTTGCCGGGCGCGATCAGCACGCCACCGGCGTGCATGCCGATGTTGCGGGCAATGCCTTCGACCTGCTGGGCCAGGCCCATCAGTTGCTTGACCTCTTCCTCGTTTTCCAGGCGCTCCTTCAACAGAGGCTCTTCCTCGATGGCGTCGGCCAGGGTGACCAGCTTGCCCGGCTTGAAGGGGATCAGCTTGGAAATGCCATCGCAGAAGTTGTAGCCCAGGTCCAGCACCCGGCCCACGTCGCGCACCGCGCCCTTGGCGGCCATGGTACCGAAGGTGGCGATCTGCGAGACCGCATCCTTGCCGTAGCGATCCTTCACGTACTGGATCACGCGGTCGCGGCCTTCCTGGCAAAAGTCGATGTCGAAGTCGGGCATCGAGACGCGTTCCGGGTTCAGGAAACGTTCGAACAGCAGGTTGTAGCGCAGCGGGTCCAGATCGGTAATGAGCAGGCAGTAAGCCACCAGGGAGCCGGCACCGGAACCCCGGCCGGGACCGACCGGCACGCCATTGTTCTTGGCCCACTGGATGAAGTCGGCCACGATCAGGAAGTAGCCCGGGAACTTCATCTTGATGATGGTGTTGTTCTCGAACTCCAGGCGCGCTTCATAGCGCGGGCGCTGCTTCTCGCGTTCGGCTTCGTCGGGGAACAGTTCCTTCAGGCGCACTTCCAGCCCGGCCTTGGTCTGGGCGACCAGGAACTCGTCGATGCTCATGTCGTCGGGCGTGGGGAAGTCCGGCAATTGCGGCTTGCCCAGTTGCAGTACCAGGTTGCAGCGCTTGGCGATTTCCACCGAATTGGCCAGCGCACCGGGCAGGTCGGCGAACAGCTCGGCCATCTCGGCCTGCGACTTGAAGTATTGCTGCTCGTTGAAACGGCGCACGCGACGCGCGTTGGCCATGATCTCGCCTTCGGCGATGCAGGTGCGGGCTTCGTGGGCGATGAATTCTTCAGGACGCTGGAACTGGATCGGGTGCGTGGCCACGCAAGGCAGGCCCAACTTGGCGCCCAGGGCGACACTCTGGCGCACCTGCAGTTCCATGTTGGCCTGGCCGGCGCGTTGCAGCTCCAGGTAGAAGGCACCCGGGAAGATCTCGGACCAGCGGCGCGCGCAGGCTTCGGCCTGGGCCAGGTTGCCATTGTCGATGGCCTGCCCGATGTCGCCCATGCCGGCCCCGGACAGGGCGATCAGGCCGTTGCCACCGTCCTGGTGGCGCAGTGCGTCCAGCCATTCCATGCGTACTTCAGCGCGGCCTTTGTATTGGTTGCTCAGCCAGGCTTGGGACAATACTTCACATAACTGCAAGTAACCATGACGGTTCTTGATCAATACGAGCAAGCGGAAGGGTTTTTCGCGGTCGGCATCGTTGGTGATCCACAGATCGCAGCCGGCGATGGGCTTGACCCCCTTGCCACGCGCTTCCTTGTAAAAACGCACCATGCAGAACAGGTTGGCGAGGTCGGTCACCGCCAGGGCGGCCTGTCCATCTTTGGCGGCAGCCTTCACGATGTCGTCGATACGCACCAGGCCGTCCACGATGGAATACTCCGAGTGCATACGGAGGTGTACAAATTGCGGGGTAGTCATAGGGCGCCATTTTACCGGAGCTTGCGAGCCTGACCGATTCCGATTGATGGCAATTTGTGGGGGATTGCAAAGACTTTACACCTGCCGCGAACGCGTGCTCCCGCGAACTTGCCTTGATCTGCATCAGAGAAGCCTCACGCACCCGCCAAATAACTGCGGCCAGCCGGACCGCACGGTTATAATGCTGACGATTCAAAGACTTAGAGTTGAGCACGACATCATGCAGTCCCCCGATACCCCCTACGTCAACATCGCCGCCTACAAATTCGTCAGCTTCGATGACACCGCCGAAAAGCGTCCCGCTTTTCTGGAAATTTGCCAAAAGAACAATCTTCGTGGCACCGTGATCCTGAGTCCGGAAGGCATCAACCTGTTCCTGGCCGGACTGCGCCATGAAATCGACGCCTTCCTGGCCTGGCTGCGCGCCGATGCGCGCTTTGCCGACATCACCGTCAAGGAAAGCTATTCCGAGAAGCAGCCCTTCACCCGCATGCTGGTCAAACTGAAGCCTGAGATCATCACCATGAAGCATCCGCTGATCAAGCCGGAGCTGGGCCGCGCGCCTTTCGTGGAACCGAAGGAACTCAAGCGCTGGCTGGATCAGGGCCATGACGACGAAGGCCGTCCGGTGGTGATGGTGGATACCCGCAACGGCTTCGAAGTCGATGTGGGAACGTTTGAAAATACGGTGGATTACCGCATCAGCAAGTTCACGGAATTCCCGCAGGTGATCGAAGAACACAAGGCCGATTTCGAGGGCAAGACCGTGGTGACTTTCTGCACCGGCGGCATCCGCTGCGAAAAGGCCGCCATTCACATGCAGAACATCGGCTATGACCATGTTTACCAGCTCGAAGGCGGCATCTTGAAGTATTTCGAGGACGTCGGCGGCGCGCACTACAACGGCGACTGCTTCGTCTTCGACTATCGCACCGCCCTGAGCCCGGAGTTGAAGGAAACCCAGACCGCACAATGCTTCGCCTGCCGCGCCGTGGTCACCCCACGCGAACAGCTGTCGCCGGATTACGTGCCGGGCAAATCCTGCCCGCATTGCGCGCCCCGGCAGCGTGCAGCGCAAGAAGCCAGCTCTGCTGCGGCCTGAGCGGCACAGCGTCCTGGCAACGAGAAAAGCCGGCCCTTGTGAGGCCGGCTTTTTCACATCTGCAGCAAAATAAGTGAAGCTTACTTCTTGAACCTGGCTGCGGTTTCCACCACGCGGGCGCCAAACAGCTTGGCCGTTTCCAGGTCGCCCGGCAGCGGGCCTTCTTCCGGCGAGGAGTCCGACGGGCTTTGCGCCATCAGGCCCGAGAAGGAACCGACGAAGTTGATGTCATTGCGCTGGGCAGCCTTGCTGTTGGAAGGCATCAGGCCGGTGCCGACCCAGATCATGCTGTGCTGCATGCCCAGCGTGAACAGGTAGTGCAGGGTCGAGAGCTTGTCGCCGTTCATGGTGGCCGAGTTGGTGAAGGCGGCGCCGATCTTGTCCTTCCACTTCTGGCTGAACCAGGGCTTGGAGGAGGCGTCGGCGAATTTCTTGAACTGCCAGGACACGCTGCCCATGTAAGTCGGCGAGCCGAAGATGATGGCGTCGGCCGCATCCAGGCTGGCCCATTGTTCATCGGTGATGGTGCCTTCGGCGCTGATGGCGATCAGCTCGACATTGGCGCCGGCGACGCCGGCAGCGCCGGCCTGCACGGCTTCAGCCAGCTTCTTGGTGTGGCCGTAGCCGGAGTGGTAGACGATGGCAACTTTGGTCATGACGAATTTCCTTCTCTAGAGAGTGAAGTGATGCGGAAAAACCGCCGGTGTGATCGGTACCGGCGGACCTGCTACTGGCAACTGCAAACTGTCCTGCCGGCCCTGAAGTGCTCAGCGCGGCAGATCGAACAAGAGAACCTCAGCCTTCTCGCCGCTGCCGATCTCGATGCGGTCGACCGCACTGAGCTTGACGGCATCGCCCGCTTCCAGCGCCTGGCCATTGACGCTGACCTTGCCTCGGGCCACGTGCACATAGCCCAGGCGGCCTTGCGGCAGGGTATAGCTGGCGCGCTGGGCGCCGTCGAACAGGCCGGCATACAACTGGGCATCCTGATTCATGCTGACCGAGCCATCACGGCCGTCCCGCGAGGCCACCAGGCGCAACTTGCCGTCCTTGTCGGCGGCCGAGAAATGCGCTTCCTGGTAACCCGGCTCGGCGCCGGCGCGGTCCGGCATGATCCAGATCTGCAGGAAATGGGTGGTGCCGTCCTGGGAATGGTTGTACTCCGAATGGCGCACGCCCGTGCCGGCACTCATGCGCTGCACGTCACCGGGGCGGATCACGCTGCCATTGCCCATGCTGTCCTTGTGCGCAAGTTCACCTTCGAGCACATAGGAAATGATCTCCATGTCACGGTGGCCGTGCGTACCGAAGCCCTGGCCAGCAGCAACGCGGTCTTCATTGATCACGCGCAAGGGGCCGAAGCCCATATGCTTGGGATCATAGTAGTCCGCGAAGGAAAAGCTGTGATACGAATCCAGCCAACCGTGGTTGGCGTGGCCACGATCGTTCGCTTTGCGAAGTTCCATCATGTCAACACCTCTTTCTTGAGTGAGACCAAACCGGAATTGATTTAGTCAAAATGTTTGTCGATGGCGTCACTATAGAGGCTAACTTTTGGACAGATAAGGTCTAAAATCCGTAGTGTTCATTCAAAAAATTTAAACAAGCGGAGCAAGACGTGAATCTGACCCTGGAATCCCTGCTGATCCTCGACATGATCGACCGCAAGGGCAGCTTTGCCGCGGCCGCCGTGGCGCTGGACCGGGTGCCCTCGGCCCTGACCTACAGCGTGCGCAAGCTGGAAGATGACCTGGACGTGCTCCTGTTCGACCGGCGCGGCCACCGGGCTCAGTTGACACCGGCGGGCCTGCAATTGTTGCAGGAAGGCCGCCATCTGCTGCTGGCCGCCAACGACCTGGAGCAGCGCGTCAAGCGCACCGCCACCGGGCGCGAGACCGAGCTGCACATCGTGCTCAACAGCCTGATTCCCTTTGACAAGATGCTGCCGGTCATCGAGGCCTTCGACCGCGAACAATCCGGCACCCGGCTGCGCTTTACGCCCGGGGTGCTGACCGGTGCCTGGGAAAAACTCATTGAAGGCCGCGCCAACCTGGTCATCGGGGTGACGCTGGACGGGCCGGAAGTGGTGCGCACCAGCGGGCGCTTCCAGATGCAGGAGCTGGGGGCGGTGGAGTGGGTCTTTGCAGTGGCACCGCAGCACCCGCTGGCCTCGGCCACCGAACCGCTGTCGGCCGAACTGGTGCGCAGCCACCGCGCCATTGCCGTGGGAGACAACAGCCAGTCCCTGCCCACCTTGACCATGGGCCTGCTGTCGGGCCAGGAAACGCTGACGGTGGCCACCGTGGCCGACAAGCTGCAAGCCCAGCTGGCCGGCCTGGGTTGCGGCCACCTGCCGCGCATCTGGGCCGAGCCCTACCTGGCCACGGGCGCGCTGGTGGAAAAGCAGACCCTGGCGACCAAACCCAGCGACAACTTCATGGTCGCCTGGCCCAAGGCCGAACTGGGCAAGTCGCTCAAATGGTTCATCCAGCACCTGGCGCTGCCGCATGTGCGGCAGTCGCTGATCGGTCCGGTCCCGCTGCGGGAGCAGCCGTGAGCCGCTCCGCCTACGTTGGCCGCTTTGCACCCTCGCCTTCCGGGCCCCTGCATGCCGGCTCGCTGGTGGCGGCGCTGGCCAGCTACCTGGATGCGCGCGTGCACGCGGGCCGCTGGCTGCTGCGCATCGAAGATATTGATGAGACCCGCACCGTTGCCGGCGCGGCCGATGACATCATCGCCACCCTGGCGGCGCTGGACATGCACTCGGACGGTCCTATCCTGGTGCAGAGCCAGCGCAAGGCGCGCTACCAGCTGGCCCGCGAGCGTTTAGGCGCGCTGGCCTACCCCTGCGGCTGCAGCCGCAAGGAAATCGCCGATTCACGGGTCGGAACGGCCAGCGATGGCGCCGCGCTCTATCCCGGCACCTGCCGTCACGGCCTGGCGCCCGGCAAGCAGGCACGCACGCTGCGGCTGCGCGTGCCGGAATCTGGCGAAGCGGGCGAGCTGGTGCGATTCACGGATCGCTGGCTGGGACCGCAAGCTCAGCACCTGGCCACGGAAGTGGGAGATTTCGTGCTGCAGCGGGCCGATGGCTTCTGGGCCTATCAGCTGGCGGTGGTGGTGGATGACGCCGAGCAGGGCGTGACCGACATCGTACGCGGCGCCGACCTGCTGGACTCGACGGCGCGGCAGATCTATCTGCAAGGATTGCTGGGCTATCCGACACCGCGCTACCTGCACGTGCCGCTCTTGATGAATGCGATGGGGGAGAAGTTTTCCAAGCAGAACGGCGCCCAGGCACTGGACCTGAGCCAGCCGCTGCTGGCCTTGCAGCAGGCGGCCGCTTTCCTGGGACTGGAGACGGGCGCGGCGCAGGACCGCGAGGGCTTCTGGACCCTGGCGCTCACCGCCTGGCGAGCGCGTTTCGGTCCTCACTGACAGCGCGGGATCAGCGCTTGGGGATGCCGCCCAGCAAGGCTGCGACCTTGGGCTTGGGACGGTTGTTCTTGGGTAACTCCGGCTTGGTGGAGACGGTCTCGGTGGCGCTGGGCTCATAGGGCTTGAGGAACCAGGGATCGACCTTTTCACGTCGGCCCGACGGCGCGGCCCCGTCGCGGCTGCCACGGCTGCGCTCACCGCGATCACTACGGTCGCCACGCTCAGCGCGCTCGCCGCGTTCCGAACGCTCACCACGCTCGCCACGTTCACCACGATCGGCCCGCATGCGCGGTGCAAAGCCGGCCAGTTCCGCGCGCTCGAATTTCTTCTTGATCAGCTTTTCGATATCGACCAGCAGACGCTCATCCTTGTCACAGAACAGCGAGATGGCATCACCCGAGGCACCGGCACGGCCGGTGCGACCGATGCGGTGCACATAATCTTCGGCGTTGTAGGGCAGGTCATAGTTGATCACGCAGGGCAGCTCGGCGATGTCCAGCCCGCGTGCGGCCACGTCGGTGGCGACCAGCACTTCGATCTGACCTTGCTTGAAGGACTCCAGTGCGGCCATGCGCTCGGACTGGGTTTTGTCGCCGTGGATGGCAGAAGCCTTCACACCCTCGGCCAACAATGTGCGCGCCAGGCGCGAAGCGCCGATCTTGGTATTGGAGAAAACGATCACTTGCTTCAGTTCGCGCTGGCGAATGATGAAGCTGACTGCATCGGCCTTGGCGGCTTCCTCCACCTTGTAGATGGTCTGGGTGACGTTTTCGGCGGTGGCGTTGCTGCGCGCCACCTCGATGGTCACAGGGTTGTTCTGGAAGCTGGCGGCCAGCTTCTTGATCTCGGGCGAGAAGGTGGCCGAGAACAGCAGGTTCTGGCGCTGCTTGGGCAGCAGGTTGATGATGCGCTGCAGGTCCGGCAGGAAACCCATGTCCAGCATGCGGTCGGCTTCGTCCATGACCAGGATCTGGGTCTGCGACAGGTTCACGGTCTTTTGCTGCACGTGATCCAGCAGGCGGCCCGGGGTGGCGATGACGATTTCAACGCCGGCGCGCAGGGTCGCGGTTTGCGGAGCCATGTCCACGCCGCCGAAGACGACGGTAGAGCGCAGCGGGGTGAAGCGTGAATAAGCCTTCACATTGTCCGCCACCTGGTCGGCCAGTTCGCGCGTCGGGGTCAGGATCAGGGCGCGCACCGGATGGCGGGCCGGCGAAGCGCTGTGGCTGGCGTGCGCCAGCAGGCGCTGGATGATCGGCAGCGAGAAGCCGGCGGTCTTGCCGGTGCCGGTCTGGGCCGCCCCCATCACATCGCGGCCTTGCAGCACCACGGGAATGGCCTGGGCCTGGATCGGAGTCGGGTGGACGTAGCCTTGTTCGGCCAGGGCTTTGAGGATATCGGGCGAAAGGCCGAAATCTTCGAAGCGGACGGCAGGTGCAGCCGGTGCTGCGGACGCGGACGTGGTGTCGGACATGGTTTATTGCGAACGGTGCGACAGCGCCGCGGCAGCCGCCAGGCGGCTCCGGTGCATGGCGTGCATGCGCACGGGTTCTGATTGCTTTCTGTGTTGAGGTGTTACGGGCGAACCGGCCAAACCTGCTCGGCCGGGCGCTTCGGATGATGCCAACGATGCTGACCGGGCCGGCACAAACACTGCCCGGAACTCCGTATTATACGCCGCATCGCTGCCGGCTTCATGACAGTTTGGTTTCCGCCCGGAATGACAGGCCGGCGGGCGCTGCAGCAACCGGCTGCGGCGCCCTGCTCGCCGGCCAGGTCAGCCGATGGTGATGTTGAGGTCCGGCAAGCCATCCACGTGGCCCTGCAGGTGGTCGCCCTTGACCACCGCCCCCACGCCTTCGGGGGTGCCGGTATAGATCAGGTCGCCGGGGAACAGCTCGACCAGGCCGGACAGGTAGGAAATGGTCTCGGCCACGTTCCAGATCAGGTCTGAGAGATCGCCCTGCTGGCGCACTTCGCCGTTGACCTTGAGCCAGATGGCGCCCTTGTCCGGATGCCCGGCCTGGGCCACCGGCACCAGCGGTGCGCAGGGGGCGGACTGGTCGAAGCCCTTGGCCATGTCCCAGGGACGGCCCAGCTTCTTGGCCTGCGCCTGCAGGTCGCGGCGGGTCATGTCCAGGCCGACGGCATAGCCATAGACCGTGTCCAGCGCCTGTTCCACCGGGATGTCGCGGCCGCCCTTGGCCAGCGCCACCACCAGTTCGATCTCGTGGTGGTAGTCGGCGGTGGCGGTCGGGTAAGGCAGCACGGTATCGGTGGGCACGACGGCATCGGCCGGCTTCATGAAGAAGAACGGCGGCTCGCGGTCAGGGTCATGGCCCATTTCGCGGGCGTGGGCAGCATAGTTGCGGCCCACGCAATAGATGCGGCGAACCGGGAAGGGCGCACCGCCAAGCACGGCAACAGTGGCCTGGGCGGGGGCGGGAATGGCGAAACTCATCGGGAAGACTCCGTGGTGGCGACATGCATGCAGCCTGCATGCGGTGGATGAAGAACCGGTCGGTGCCGGCTTGGCGCATCAGTTGTCTGATGTCACGGTAGTGTAAAAGAAAAGCGCCGGCCCCGCTGGCGCCCTTCCCGCAGGCCGGCCGCCCAGTCATAGCGCGCAATTGGAGGGCGATTGCCCCGGTAATCCGCTGACAGAAACGGCGCGAATTTGGGACACTTGCCACACTCCGATCCTGTCGGCACTTCTCTCTCACATCGACTACTTCCATGCATCCGCAAGCAAACGCGTCACTCATCTTGTTGCAAAAAGCCCTGGCACTTCATCAGAAAGGCAAGCTGGGACCGGCGGAGGATCTCTACAAGAAGGTGCTGGTGAAGCTGCCGCGCCATTTCGAGGCCAATTATCTCTATGGCATGCTCAAGCTGCACCAGGAAGACTGGGAAGCAGCCGAAGCCCAACTGGCCAAGGCGATCGAACTCAATCCCGAACATGCCGATACCTATTTCGACCACGCCGGCGCCCTGGTCCACCTGGGCCGCGATGCCGAAGCCGTGGAGCGCTACACCCAGATCCTGGCGCACAACCCGGCCTTCCCCGAGGCCCTGTTGGCCCGTGGCGCCGCCTTGCGGCGTCTCCAGCTGAACGCAGAAGCGCAGGCCGATCTGGAACGGGCCGTGACGCTGGCCCCCGACAATGCCGATGCCTGGTTCCAGCTGGGCAATCTGCAGCACGAGCGCTACGCCTATGGTGATGCACGCGAGAGCTACGAGCGCGCCGTGGCACTGCGTCCCGATTTCATCGAAGCCTGGTTCAACCTCGGCAATACCTGCAAGGACAGCTACCAGCTCGACCAGGCGCTGCGCGCCTATGACCGCGCCGTGGAGGTACAACCGGACTTCTTCGAAGCCCACTCCAACCGCGGCTTCGTGCTTTTCAAGATGCTCAGGCCCGTCGAGGCCCTGGCCGCCTATGACCGCGCCCTGGAACTGGACGATAGCTCACCGGACCTGTGGTTCAATCGCGGCTCCACGCTGGAGCAGCTGTATCGCTTCGACGAGGCCACCGAATGCTATCGCCGCGCCCGCGCACTCAAGCCCGATACGAATTCGGCCGCCTGGAACGAGGCGCTGGTGAAACTGCGCCAGGGTGACTTCGCGCAAGGCTGGCCCGCCTATGAAAGCCGCTGGGCCACCGAACAGATGCGCTCCCAGGCGCGCCAGTTCCTGCAGCCCCTGTGGCTGGGTGAACAATCGCTGCAGGGCAAGACCCTGCTGGTCCATGCCGAGCAAGGCTTTGGCGATACCCTGCAGTTCGTGCGCTATCTGCCGCTGGTGGCGGCCATGGGCGCGCGCGTCATCCTCGAAGTCCAGCCGGCGCTGGTGCGCCTGCTGGCCAAGGTGCCGGGCGCCGCCGAAGTCATCGGCAGCGACCATTTCATGCTGCCCGGCTTTGACTATCACTGCCCGCTGATGAGCCTGCCGCTGGCCTGCAAGTCCTTCAGCGAAGCCGATATCCCGCGTGCCCCCTATCTGCTGCCGGAAGCCGGCGCCTGGGCCGGCTGGCTGCAGCGCCTGCCGCACAACCGCGCCTTGCGGGTCGGCCTGGTCTGGGCTGGCAGCTCCGCCCAGACGCATCCGGATGCGGTGCGCATCGATGGCGAACGTTCCCTGCCCTTCCATGCGCTGGCCCCGGTGGTGGAGCTGGCGCGCGAGCACGCGCAACTGGAGTTCTATTCGGTGCAGGTCGGCGAGGCGGCCCTGGCGCAGCTGCGCGCCGATCCGCTGGCGGCGCATGTGCAGGATTGTTCTGGCCAATTGCGGGACTTTGCCGACACCTCCGGCCTGATCGCCAATCTCGATCTGCTCATCAGCGTGGACACGGCGGTCTGCCACCTGGCCGGCGCGCTGGGCAAGCCGGTGTGGTTGCTCAACCGCGTCAACACCTGCTGGCGCTGGCAGCTTGAGCGCAGCGATACGCCTTGGTATCCGTCCATGCGCCTGTTCCGCCAGAGCCAGAGCGGGGACTGGAGCGACGTGATCGCCGAGGTGCGCAGCGCCTTGCTACAACAGTTGGCCTGATGCTGGTACCATGCGCGCCGATGCGGATGATCAGCTCATCCGCCGGAACCTGGCGCGCCGACCTGCCTCATATCCTGTAGCGCATAAGCAGAAGCAGCCCAACTCCATTGCAATTGCACAGGCGGCACGGCCACGCGCCCTGCCGCCTGCCGGCATGAAGAAAACAAGGACAGACCATGCAAGCCCCGACGCCCTCCCCGAACAAGCCGCCCCACGCCGGCGGTCCGCGCCTGCTGGCCGACATCGGTGGCACCAACGCCCGTTTCGCGCTGGAAACTTCAGCTGGGCATATAGAACAAGTGAAGGTTCTGCGCGGTGCCGACTACCCGCAATTTACCGATGCCGTCCAGGCCTACCTGAAGCTGGCCGGACAGCCCCCGGTCAGGCATGCCGCAGTGGCCATCGCCAATCCGGTACAAGGCGACCAGATCAAGATGACCAACCACGACTGGGCCTTCTCCATCGAAGCGGCACGCCAGCTGCTGGGCTTTGATCTGCTGCTGGTGGTCAATGACTTCACGGCGCTGTCGATGGCGGTACCGCAATTGCGCGCCGATGAGCTGCAGCAGATCGGCGGCGGCGCACCCAAATCGGGCCAACCGGTCGGACTGGTCGGCGCTGGCACCGGGTTGGGGGTAGGCGGACTGGTGCGCGGCGATGGGCACTGGCTGCCGCTGGCCAGCGAAGGCGGCCATGTCGCCTTCGCCCCGGCCAACGCACGCGAAGCGGCGGTATTGGCCTATGCCTGGCAGTTCCATGAGCATGTCTCGGCCGAACGTCTGGTCTCCGGTCCTGGGCTGGAATTCATCCACCGCGCGCTGCTGGCCATCGATGGCCATCCGGCTGCCGAACTGAAGGCCGCCGAGATCGTGGACGGCGCGTTGAAACAAGGCGATGCCGTCTGCCAGGAAACGCTGGACCTGTTCTGCAGCATGCTGGGCACCGTCGCGGCCGACCTGGCGTTGACTCTCGGTGCGCTGGGCGGCGTCTACATCGGTGGCGGCGTGGTGCCGCATCTGGGTGACTATTTCGCGCGCTCGCCCTTCCGCACGCGTTTTGAAAACAAGGGCCGCATGTCGGTGCTGACCAAGGCCATTCCGACCTATGTCATCACGGCGCAATATCCGGCCTTCACGGGTGTCTCGGCGATCCTGGCGGACCGGCTGGATCCGCATGAGTAAGCTCTGCCGCAACTAAATTGCGAAGGCTGATGCGACGGGTTCGCCTCAGCCTTTTTTGATGGCCATGACAAGCGCAAACGCTGAGGCATCAAACCGAGACAACAAGAAGGGGAGAGAACTGCCGGAACAACAGAAGAGAAAGAGAATAGAGGCGAGCCTTGTCTGCGGCACTTGCGGGAAATGGCTGTGGCTGCTTCGTTCCCGACCTGACCAGGTTGACCATGCCACAATGCGCAGGGGCCCGCCGGGGTGCATTGTATCCCAGATCACACACTGGCCGCCAGAGAAATCATTGCAGTGCATCAGAAAGTGAAAAGCCGCGCAAATTGCCTAAACAATTTACGCGGCTTTTTACCTGAAGCTTCACTTGGGGCGATGGGCCTCTCAGCCCTACTCGTCCGACCTGCTTAGATACCGAGGTCTTTCCAGATCGCATCGACACGCTTCTTCACATCGTCACTCATCACGATGGGCGTGCCCCATTCACGGCTGGTTTCACCGGGCCACTTGTTGGTGGCATCGATACCCATCTTGCTGCCCAGGCCGCTGATGGGCGAGGCGAAGTCCAGATAATCGATGGGCGTGTTATCCACCAGCACGGTATCGCGCACCGGATCCACACGGGTGGTGATGGCCCAGATCACTTCCTTCCAGTCGCGGATGTCCACGTCCTCATCCACCACCACGATGAACTTGGTGTACATGAACTGGCGCAGGAAACTCCACACCCCGAACATGACCCGCTTGGCATGGCCGGCGTAAGATTTCTTCATCTGCACCACCGCCATGCGATAGCTGCATCCCTCGGGAGGCAAGTAGAAATCAGTGATTTCGGCAAACTGCTTCTGCAACAAGGGGACGAAAACTTCATTCAACGCCACACCCAGCACGGCCGGCTCATCGGGCGGTTTGCCGGTGTAGGTGGAGTGATAGATGGCGTCGCGCCGCATGGTGATGCGATCGATGGTGAAGACCGGGAACCAGTCCTGCTCGTTGTAGTAACCGGTGTGATCGCCATACGGACCTTCGAGCGCATGCTCGAATCCCGACGCATGTTTTTCATCCGGATAGATATGCCCTTCCAGCACGATCTCGGCCGACGCCGGCACGCGCAAATCACTGCCCACGGCCTTGACCAGCTCGGTGCGGCTGCCCCGCAGCAGGCCCGCGAACTGGTATTCGGAGAGGCTGTCCGGCACCGGGGTGACCGCCCCTAATATAGTGGCGGGATCAGCCCCCAATGCCACCACCACGGGATACGGCTTGCCCGGATTGGCGATGCAGTGCTCGCGGAAATCCAGCGCGCCGCCGCGATGGGCCAGCCAGCGCATGATGACCTTGTTGGGGCTCAACACCTGCTGGCGATAGATGCCCAAATTCTGGCGCTTCTTGTGCGGCCCCTTCGTGACGACCAGGCCCCAGGTAATCAACGGAGCAATGTCCCCCGGCCAGCAGTGCTGGATCGGCAGGCGCGACAGGTCCACATCCTTGCCCTCCCACACCACATCCTGGCAAGGGGCAGAACCGCGCTCCTTCGGGGCCATGTCCCACAGCGACTTCACCAGCCCGCCCAGGTCCAGCACATCCTTGATGCCCTTGGGCGGCTCCGGCTCCTTCAGCCGCGCCAGCAGATGGCCGATGCGACGCAATTCACTGATGCTTTCGGCGCCCATGCCGAGGGCGACACGGTGAGGAGTACCGAAAAGATTCGCTAAAACCGGGATATTTTTTTGGTCGACCTGCTCAAAAAGGAGCGCCGGACCTTCCGCCCGGAGGGTACGGTCGGCGATTTCAGTCATCTCCAGGTGCGAGGAAACGGGATGCGAGACACACTTGAGCTCACCTTTTTGTTGCAATTGGGAAATAAAGTCGCGTAAATCGGTGTATTTCATACTTTTTAACAAATTTCTTTTTGCATCACAGCCGGCTCAAGTAACCCCGGCAAACGCTTGATTCTATTGATTTTTGACGGAAGGCCATGCGCAATATGATACACAAAAGTTATAAAGAACTATTTTCATAGTATTGACTCGATATAAAGTGGCTTCTACAATTCGCCCACTCTAAACCGAAGAGGTGAGCCGTGGGCTCGTAGAGGCTTGATCGAAAACAGTCGAGCCAAGCAAGGTATCCAGGGATCCGGGGTCCCAGCAACTCAAGAAGTGTGTCCAGGGCGTCAGCCCTACCCCCCGAAACATGCCATCCGACGGCAGGGCCAGCAGGCCTCGCGGATGGCCTTGCCGTAACGCCTTGCGACGGTAACGTAAGAGATTGCAGCAGCGACAGTTCAGCCGTTTGGTCTTCACTTCTTGGCCAGGCGCGCCCTGTTTTTGCCGCAATAACGCAGGAGGTTCAATGTCCAACCAAGCTTCCGAGGCGCCTTTAGCGGGCGCCCCGCAGATGGTTCGCCGCGTGAATTTCCGGAATCTCTCCGGGAACGCACGCATTGCTCAATTTTTCGGTATCGCCCATCGTCTGCTGACGATTCTTGGCCTTGCCGCGCTGTTCGTTCTGGGCCTGATGTTCTTCAATCCCGAGCTGGCCGACAAGCTGATCAGCATGTCGCCCTTCTCGGACGCCACCGAAGAGGTCCAGGAAGCCGAAGCACCCGCCGCACCCGCGCTGGGCGACCTGATGGCACCTGCCGCACCGGTAGCCACCGTCAGCGCCATTGCCGGCGCAGCGGCAGCCAGCTCGGTGCAGCAGGCGCCGGCCCATCCGGCCCCGCAGGCGCTGTCGCCCGAAGAACGCCAGTTCCTTGGCAATCCGCGCCAGCAGAAGCTGGTCACCAACTGGCTGGCCAAGCGCTATCGCGTGGCCAGCGATGCGGCGGACATGCTGGTCTCGGCCGCCTACCTGACGGCCCGCGACATCAAGCTCGATCCGCTGCTGATCCTGTCGGTGATCGCCATCGAATCGCGCTTCAACCCCTTCGCCGAAAGCCCGATGGGCGCGCAGGGGCTGATGCAGGTGATGGCCAAGGTGCATCACGATAAATTCCAGGAACTGGGCGGCATCAAGGCAGCCCTGAATCCGGTGGCCAACATCCGCGTCGGTTCGCAGATCCTGAAGGAATACGTCACCCGTGGCGGTTCGGTGGAAGCCGGCCTGAAGAGCTACGTGGGCGCGGCGGACATGGCCAATGATGGCGGCTATGGCATCAAGGTGCTCTCGGAGTACCAGAACCTGAAGGAAGTGGCGATGGGCAAGAACGTCTCCATCTATACCACCGCGACCGTCAAGATGCCGCCAGCCTCGGGCGTCTCGGCCAGCGCCGAGCAGCCCAAGCCGGCCAGCAACAATGTGGCCGCGGCTGCCAAGCCCAAGACGGAAGAACAACTCGCTGCCCTGTAAATACAGCAAAGCGTGTTGCGATGTGAATATTACCGGTATTCAGAACGCATGAAAAAAGGAGCCCTCGGGCTCCTTTTTTTTGCCTGCACAGAGGATCAGGGCTTCATGCCGCCTGACGCCGTGCGTCGAAGAAGACACGCAGACGGGCGACCGCTTCCTGCAACTTTTCCATCGAGGTCGCATAGGACAGGCGGATGTAGCGGCGCGCCGTGAAGGGTCCGAAATCCAGCCCCGGCACCAGTACCACGCCGGCTTCGTAGAGCATGTCCAGGCTCAGCTGGTCGGCGTCGTCGCACAGCGCGCTGCAATCCGCGTAAACATAGAACGCACCGTCGGGGACAACCGGCACCGTGAAGCCCAGGCTTTCCAGCGCCGGCACGATGTAATCGCGGCGGCGCTTGAACTCGGCCTTGCGCGCTTCATACACGGCGATGGTCTCGGGCGTGAAGCAGGCCACGGCCGCATGCTGGGCAATCGAGGACGCACAGATCAACAGGTTCTGCGCCAGCTTCTCCACCTGAGGCACCAGCGCCGGCGGCAACACCAGCCAGCCCAGGCGCCAGCCGGTCATGTTGAAATACTTGGAGAAGCTGTTGATGACCACCACATCCTCGCCCAGCGACAGCGCCGAGAACGGCGCGCCTTCATACGACAAGCCCTGGTAGATCTCATCGACGATGGTGAAGCCGCCACGCTGGCGGACTTCGCCAAGAATGGCCTGCAATTCATCGGGCGCGATGGAAGTACCGGTGGGATTGGAGGGCGAAGCCAGCAGCACGCCGCGCGTCTGTTCTCCCCAGTGCTCGCGCACCATCTGGGCCGAGAGCTGGAAGCGATGTTCCGGGCCGCTGGCGATGAGCTTGGCGCGGCCCTCGAAGGCCGCCACGAAATGGCGGTTACAGGGATAGCTGGGATCAGGCATCAACACTTCACTGTCGCGCTCGACCAGCGCCGCACAGGCCAGCAGCAGGGCTGCCGAGGCGCCTGCGGTGATGACGATGCGTTCCGGCGCGATCTCCAGGCCGTAGACGCTGCGGTAGTGGTCCGAGATGGCCGTGCGCAATGCCGGCAGGCCGGTGGCCGAGGTGTATTGCATCTTGCCCTCGCTCATGGCGCGGGTAGCGGCCTCGACCACGGCGGGCGGTGCCGTGAAATCGGGTTCGCCGATGCCCATGTGGATCAGGTCGCGGCCCTGCGCGGCCAATATGTCGGCCTTCTTGGACAATTCCATCACGTGGAAGGGAGCGATGTGCTGCAGACGTGAAGCAAGTTGGTTCAGGTTCATGCGCTAATTCCAGACAACATGGGCAAAAACGACAAGACGGCGCCTGTTACCACGGCGCCGTCCGAAAGCGAGCTGATAGAGCCGCCGGCAGTGGCTCAGCGGCGGCCGGCCGCTTCCACTTCGGTGGCGCGGGCCTGGGCGGCGAAACGATCCAGCACGCCGTTGACGTACTTGTGACCATCGATACCGCCAAAGGATTTGGTCAGTTCAACGGCCTCGTTGATGACCACCTTGTAGGGAATCTCGATATGGTTCTGCAGCTCGTAAGCACCAATGAGCAGGGCTGCGTGCTCCACCGGCGAAAGCTCCTTGAGCGGACGGTCGATCAGCGGCGCCAGGCCTGCGCGCAGCTTCTCGGCGTCGCGGATGGCACCGGTGAGCAGGGTATCGAAGTGTTCGGCGTCGGCCTTGTCGAAACCGTGGGCTTCGCGGATGTGGGCTTCGATGGCGCCCGCGTCCTCGTGGTTGAGCAGCCACTGGTACAAGCCCTGCAACGCGAACTCGCGCGCGCGGTGGCGCGGGGTGCGGTTCTTGTTCGAATTGGCGTGTTGAGTTTTGTTCGACATGATGAATGCGGCCGGGGCCTTGGATAACTGAAACAAATGAATGCGAGTGTCGGTACAGGCCGACGAGGCGGGCGGCAGGACGCATGCCCCGCCGCTGCCGGTGAATTATTCTTCTTCGGTGGCCTGGCCGAGTTCTTCCAGCACGATCGACAGGTTGGCCATTTCCACTGCCACGCGCGCCGCATCGGCGCCCTTCTCGGCCATGCGGACTTCGGCTTGCTCGTCGTTTTCGGTGGTCAGCACGGCGTTGGCGATGGGCAGGCCGAAATCCAGACCGATGCGGGTGATGCCGGCCCCGGATTCATTGGAGACCAGTTCGAAGTGATAGGTCTCGCCACGGATGACGGCGCCCAGCGCGATGAGGGCATCGAACTGCTCGGTCTCGGCCATCTTCTGCAGCGCCAGCGGGATTTCCAGGGCACCCGGCACGGTCACGTGCAGGATATCCTCGTCGGCCACGCCCAGGTGCTTCAGTTCGGCCAGGCAGGACGCCAGCAGGCCGTGGCAGACGTCTTCGTTGAAGCGCGCCTGGACGATACCGATGCGCAAGCTTTCGCCATTGAGGTCTGGTTCATAGGTTCCGATGGTCATGGCTTTTCCTTCTTGATAGGTTGACTTGCGTAATTCTTCATACGTCGGCGGGACGCTCAAGCGCCCTCGCGCGCCTGGTAACCGGTGACTTCCAGCTGGAAGCCGGTCATCGAGGGCATCTTGCGCGGGCTGGCCAGGAGCTTCATCTTGCACACGCCCAGATCCTTCAGGATCTGCGCGCCGATACCGTAGGTGCGCAGGTCCATGCGTTCGGCGCGGGAAGGCTTGGCCGCGGCGGGCGTGCCCACCTTGTTGAGCGCGCCGAACTGGTCGAACATCTGCTGCGCCGATTCTTCACAATTGAGCAGCACGATCACGCCGGATTCGGCTGCCTGCACCGCCTGCATCGCCGCAGCCAGGTTCCAGGAGTGAGTGGTGACGCCAGCTTCCAGCAGATCCAGGATGGAGACCGGCTGGTGCACGCGCACCAGGGTTTCGCGGCCGGGCTGGACGTCGCCGTGTACCAGCGCCAGGTGCGCGCCGCCCGAGGGCGTATCGCGATAGGCAATCGCCTTGAAGCTGCCGTGGGCGGTCTGCATCTGGCGCTCGGCCACGCGTTCGATGATGCTTTCGTTGCGGCTGCGGTAGTGGATCAGGTCGGCGATGGTACCGATCTTCAGCTTGTGCTTTTCAGCAAACTCCAGCAGGTCCGGCAGACGCGCCATGGTGCCGTCTTCCTTCAGGATTTCGCAGATCACCGAGGCGGGGGTGAGTCCGGCCATGGCGGTCAGGTCGCAACCGGCTTCGGTGTGACCGGCGCGCATGAGCACCCCGCCCTTCTGCGCACGCAGCGGGAAGATGTGGCCCGGCTGCACCAGGTCGGAGGGCTTGGCGCCCTTGGAGGCGGCCACCTGGATGGTACGCGCGCGGTCGGCGGCGGAGATCCCGGTGGTCACGCCTTCGGCGGCTTCGATGGAGACGGTGAAATTGGTGCCATAGGCCGTACCGTTGCGGGTGGCCATGAGCGGCAGGTCGAGCTGGTCGACGTGCTCTTCGGTAAGGGTCAGGCAGACCAGGCCGCGCGCATGCGTGACCATGAAATTGATGGCTTCGGGCGTCACGAAGTCGGTGGCCAGCACCAGGTCGCCTTCGTTTTCACGGTCTTCTTCGTCGACCAGGATCACCATGCGTCCGGCACGGAGTTCGGCGACGATTTCTTCGGTTGTAGCAAGTGGCATGTTCACGCTCTTTTCCCAATTGGAACCCGCTATTTTAAAGGATTGCGGGCCTGCTCCGCTGACCAATTACGCCATTTGCGCAGCCTGTGCGGCCTGGGTACGTTGCAAGGCTTCCACCAGCAGCGCCGGATCCCCCAGCGCCAGCCGTTTGGAATCCGACAAGGTTTGCCGGAAGGCACGCGCACCGGGCATGCCGGTCAAAAGGCCCAGCATATGGCGGGTGATGCTGTTGAGGCGCAGGCCGCGGCCATTGTCGCCATGCAATTCCAGCTGGCGCTTGATATAGGGCAACATGGCCTCGATCACCTCAGCCCGGCTGGGCTGGCGGCCGCCCTCCAGATCGCCATAGTAGCGGGCGTCGAAACTGGCCATCAGGTAGGGGTTGTGATAGGCCTCGCGGCCGAGCATGACGCCATCCACATGCTTCAGATGCTCGTCGATCTCGGGCAGCGTCTTGATACCGCCGTTGATGAGGATTTCCAGGTCAGGAAAATCCTGCTTCAGTTGATAGGCGTAGTGGTATTTCAGCGGCGGGATTTCGCGGTTTTCCTTGGGGCTCAGGCCCTTGAGGATGGCATTGCGGGCGTGGACGATGAAGGTCTTGCAGCCGGCCTCGGCGATCTGGCCGACGAAATCACGCACGAAATCATAGGATTGCACGTTATCGATACCGATGCGGTGCTTCACGGTCACATCGATGGACACCGCATCGCGCATGGCCTTGACGCAATCGGCCACCAGCGCCGGTTCGCCCATCAGGCAAGCGCCGAAAGCGCCCTTCTGGACGCGCTCGGAGGGACACCCGCAGTTCAGGTTGATCTCGTCATAGCCCCACTGCTCGCCCAGCTTCGCGCTGTGAGCGAGGTCGGCCGGCTCGCTGCCGCCCAGTTGCAGGGCGACCGGGTGTTCCTGCTCATCAAAATCCAGGTGACGCGGCACGTCGCCATGCAGCAGCGCACCGGTGGTGACCATCTCGGTGTAGAGCCAGGTGTGGCGCGTGATCTGGCGATGGAAGACGCGGCAGTGGCGGTCGGTCCAGTCCATCATCGGGGCGACCGACAAGGTACGCGCAGGCAGGGATTTCTTCATAAACTGACGAAATGCTTCATTAAATTTCTGGACGGGATGCCGGAAAACCAGACAACAAGCGCCGGCGATGAACAAACCTTCATTTGCCCGTTTTAGCACCCCGGATCAGCCGCTGCAGCAAATAGAAAGCCCGCAAGGCTTGCGCGTTGCGGGCTGGTGTCCCCTCTATCCTCTTCGAGATAGGATTTTTCGTACAGCGGACACGATTTTGCACCACAATCCGGCAGCCGTCATTTCGCAATGCACAAAAACAGCGCAGTACAAACTATTTTGGACAAACGTTCATCTCACGCAACGATAAACGGAAGTAAAGACTTTCACATGGCACCTGTCCGGCAGGCGCGGAAACCAACAGCAGCGCGACTTCGGGCTGAATGACAAAAAAAAAGCCCACAACCGAAGTTGCGGGCTTGAATCCAATTCTTTAGGAGGAAATTGGAGGAGACAGGTGTAACTATATGGCACTGCATCATGACTGTCTGCTTTTTTATGCTGATATCAGTTATTCACAAAACCCATATCAGCACCAGACCAGCCTGCCACACCCCAACCTCACAACAGGCAGCCCCAGCCGGAACTGCCTTCCCCGCTATTCGATTCAGATGGATTCTTCGCGCGATGCCTTCTTGCGCTCGTGTTCCTTCAGGTAACGCTTGCGCAGGCGGATGCTCTTCGGCGTCACTTCAACCAGCTCGTCGTCCTCGATGAATTCCACCGCGTATTCCAGCGACAGTTCGATCGGCGGCACCAGGCGCACGGCTTCGTCGGTGCCGGAAGCGCGCACGTTGGTCAGCTGCTTGCCCTTGATCGGGTTGACCACCAGGTCGTTGTCACGCGAGTGGATGCCGATGATCATGCCTTCATACACCGGGTCGTTGTGGCTGACGAACATGCGGCCGCGATCCTGCAGCTTCCACAGTGCGTAGGCCACGGCAGCGCCGTCGTCCTGGGAGATCAGCACGCCGTTGCGACGGCCGGCCAGTTCGCCCTTGGTGGTGTCGACCGGCTTGTAGTCGTCGAAGACGTGGCTCATCAGGCCGGTACCGCGGGTCAGGGTCATGAATTCACCCTGGAAACCGATCAGGCCACGGGCCGGGATGTGGTATTCCAGGCGCACACGGCCCTTGCCGTCCGGTTCCATGTTCTGCAGGTCGCCACGACGACGGCCCAGTTCTTCCATGACGCCGCCCTGGTGGGTTTCTTCGACGTCCACGGTCAGGTTTTCGTAGGGCTCTTCGCGCACGCCGTTGACCATGCGGAACACCACGCGCGGACGCGAGACGGCCAGTTCGAAGCCTTCGCGACGCATGTTTTCGATCAGGATGGTCAGGTGCAATTCACCACGGCCCGACACTTCGTAGGTCGAGTCGTCGTTCTCGGCCTGCACCACGCGCAGGGCCATGTTGGACTTCAGTTCCTTTTCCAGACGGTCGCGGATCTGGCGGGTGGTGACGAACTTGCCTTCGCGGCCGGCCAGCGGCGAGGTGTTGACCATGAAGTTCATGGTCAGGGTCGGTTCGTCCACCTTCAGCATCGGCAGGCCGTTGGGCGCGTCCGGGGAGCAGATGGTGGAGCCGATGCCGATTTCCTCGATACCGTTGATCAGCACGATGTCGCCAGCCAGGGCTTCATCGACCAGCACGCGCTCCAGGCCCTTGAAGGTCAGCACCTGGTTGATGCGGGCCTTGGTCGGCTTGTCGTCCGGACCATTCATCCACACCACGTCCTGACCGCCCTTGACGCGGCCGGCCAGGATGCGGCCCACGCCGATCTTGCCGACGTAGGAAGAGTATTCCAGCGAGGTGATCTGCAGTTGCAGCGGTGCGTCCGGGTCATCCTTGCGGGCCGGGACGTACTTCAGGATGGCGTCGAACAGCGGCTCCATGTTGCCCTCGCGCGCTTCCGGATCCAGGCTGGCGTAGCCGTTCAGGCCCGAAGCGTAGATCACGGGGAAGTCCAGCTGTTCTTCGGTGGCGCCCAGCTTGTCGAACAGTTCGAAGGTGGCGTTGATGGCCCACTCGGCGCGTGCGCCCGGACGGTCGATCTTGTTCAGGACCACGATGGGCTTCAGGCCCAGGGCCAGCGCCTTGCGGGTCACGAAGCGGGTCTGCGGCATCGGGCCTTCCTGTGCATCCACCAGCAGCAGCACCGAGTCCACCATCGACAGCACGCGCTCGACCTCACCGCCGAAGTCGGCGTGGCCCGGGGTGTCGACGATGTTGATGTGGGTGCCCTTGTATTCCACCGCGCAGTTCTTCGACAGGATGGTGATGCCGCGTTCCTTTTCGATGTCGTTGGAGTCCATCACGCGGTTGTCCACTTGCTGGTTGTCGCGGAAGGTGCCGGACTGGCGCAGCAGCTGGTCCACCAGGGTGGTCTTGCCGTGGTCAACGTGGGCGATGATGGCGATGTTGCGAATTGCGCGGATATTGTTTGACATGGTGAATGTGGTTGGGAATGCCGAATCTCGGGAGGCGCGCATTATAGCATGTTGCGACGCATGAACTTTGGAAAAACCTGTGTTTTCAACGGCTTGCCGCTGCTTCCGGGCTCCTCCGGAAGTCGCGCCGCAAGCCGCTTTGACGCTATCTGTCCTCAGGCGGTGGACACCAGCCTTTCGGGGGCCAGGATGGCGTATTCCTGCAACAGTCCGGTGCCCAGCAGGGCGGCGTCCGAACTGCGATAAACGCGCACGCGGCCGGTCTGCTCCGGCACCGCCACGCCTTCCTTGCCCAGCGGCAGGCGCTGGCCGTGCAGGAAGCGGCGCGCCAGCTCATCGCTGAGCTGCACCGCCGGGAAGGTCCGCAAGAGGCCGTCCACCGGCAGCAGCAGGGCCTTGCGGGCTTCCAGTTCGCCGGCGGCGTCGAAGGTCTCCAGGGTGACCGCACCGTCCAGCGTGAGAGCGCCGACCCCGGTGCGTCTCAGGGCATTGAGGTGGGCTCCGCAGCCAAGTACTTCGCCAATATCTTCACCTAGCACGCGGATATATGTCCCTTTGCTGCAAATCACGCGGATGCGCAGCATGGGGGCCTGGTAGTCCAGCAGTTCCAGGGCGTGGATGGTGACGTTGCGGGCTTCGCGTTCCAGCGTGATGCCGGCGCGGGCGTATTCGTAGAGCGGCTTGCCGTCGCGCTTGAGGGCCGAGTGCATGGGCGGCACCTGGCTGATGGGGCCGCGGAATTGCGCCAGCGCGGCTTCGATCTGCTCCAGGCTGGCCTCGACGGGGCGCTCGCTGATGACCTGGCCTTCGGTGTCGCCGGTGTCGGTACGCACGCCCAGGTGGACCAGGGCTTCGTAGGTCTTGTCAGCTTCCAGCAGGTCTTGCGAGAACTTGGTGGCCTCGCCGAAGCACAGCGGCAACAGGCCCGTGGCAAACGGGTCCAGCGTGCCGGTGTGCCCCGCCTTGGGCGCGTTGAGCATGCGCTTGGCGCGGATCAGGGCGTCGTTGGAAGACAGGCCGACCGGCTTGTCCAGCAACAGGACGCCATGCACCGGCACGCGCGGAGGACGTGGCGGACGCGCCTGTTGGCCGCGCTTGACGCGCGGTTGCGGAGTTTCGGGAGAAGCGGACACGGTATCCGCCGTCGTATCGTCGGCCATGAAATGCAAGACCGGCCCACGCCCCGTTGAAGGGAAACGCAGACCGGTATGAAAAGTATGAAGAAAACTGCAATGCGACGGGAAAAGAAGCGCCCGTCTTCAAGCCTCGTCGTCCGAATCCTTGGCGCGGGTGGCGTTGGCTTCGTCGATCAGGCGCGACATTTCAATGCCGCGTGCGGTCGAGTTGTCATGCACGAAATGCAGTTCCGGCAGGGTGTGGATGGTCAGCCTGCGGCCCAGCTGGGTGCGCAGGTAACCGCCCGCCTTGCGCAGGCCGGCCAGGGTGTTCTTGATCGCGTCAGGATTGTCCACCAGCGTGGTGAAGAAGACCTTGGCGTGCGCGTAGTCCGGCGTGACCTGCACTTCGGTAATGGTGATCATGCCCACCCGCGGATCCTTCAGCTCGAAGGCGATCAACTCCGACAGATCGCGCTGGATCTGGTCGGCGACGCGCAAGCCGCGTCCGGGAATGGATTTGCTGTGTTTTGCCATGCTTTAAAAAAACAATCCGCCGGGGGCGTGGCGGGAGGATTCCCGCGTTGCTGCGACGGATCTTGCCAGTGAAGCCGGCGCATCGCGAACGATACGCCGGCGTATTGCATTACAGGGTACGGGCGACTTCCTGGACTTCGAAGATTTCGAGCTGATCGCCCACTTCGATGTCGTTGTAGCCCTTGAGGGACAGGCCGCACTCGAAGCCCGACTTGACTTCCTTGACGTCGTCCTTGAAGCGCTTGAGCGAGTCCAGTTCGCCGGTCCACACCACCACGTTGTTGCGCAGCAGGCGTACTTGCGAGCCACGCTTGACCAGACCTTCGAGCACGTAGCAGCCGGCGATCGAACCGATCTTGCTGACCACGAACACCTGGCGGATTTCCACCAGGCCCAGCGCCTGTTCGCGCTTCTCCGGCGATAGCATGCCCGACATCGCGGCCTTCACCTCGTCCACCGCATCATAGATGATGTTGTAGTAACGGATGTCCACGCCAGCGGCTTCGGCCAGCTTGCGGGCCGACGCATCGGCACGGGTGTTGAAGCCGATGATGACGGCCTTCGAAGCGACGGCCAGGTTGACGTCGTTTTCGCTGATGCCGCCCACGGCAGCGTGCACCACCTGGACGCGCACTTCGGCCGTCGACAGCTTCTGCAGCGACTGCACCAGGGCTTCCTGGGAACCTTGCACGTCGGTCTTGATGATCATCGGCAGGTTCTTGACCTCGCCTTCGGTCATCTGGTCGAACATGTTTTCCAGCTTGGCGGCCTGTTGCTTGGCCAGCTTCACGTCGCGGAACTTGCCCTGGCGGAACAGGCCGATTTCGCGCGCCTTGCGCTCGTCGGTCATGACCACCACTTCTTCACCGGCGGAGGGCACTTCGGTCAGGCCCTGGATTTCCACCGGCAGCGACGGGCCGGCCTCGGCGATGTTCTTGCCGTTTTCGTCCAGCATCGCACGCACACGGCCGTAGGCCGAACCGGCCAGCACGACGTCGCCGCGCTTCAAGGTACCGGACTGCACCAGGATCGTGGCCACCGGGCCGCGGCCCTTGTCCAGCTTGGCTTCGATCACCAGGCCTCGGGCCGGCACATCGACCGGCGCCTTCAGTTCCAGCACTTCGGCTTGCAGCAGGACGTTTTCCAGCAGCGAGTCGATGCCTTCGCCGGTCTTGGCGGAGACGGGGATGAACGGGGCGTCGCCACCGTATTCTTCCGGCACCACTTCTTCGGCGATCAGTTCCTGCTTGACGCGATCAGGGTTGGCACCCGGCTTGTCGATCTTGTTGATCGCCACCACCAGCGGTACACCGCCGGCCTTGGCGTGGGCAATCGCTTCCTTGGTCTGAGGCATCACGCCGTCGTCGGCGGCCACCACCAGGATCACGATGTCGGTTGCCTTGGCACCGCGGGCACGCATGGCGGTAAACGCCTCGTGGCCCGGGGTATCCAGGAAGGTGATCATGCCGCGCGGGGTTTCCACGTGGTAGGCACCAATGTGCTGGGTAATGCCGCCGGCTTCACCCGAGGCCACCTTGGTGCGGCGGATGTAGTCCAGCAGCGAGGTCTTGCCGTGGTCGACGTGACCCATGACGGTGACCACCGGGGCACGCGGGGTGGCTTCGGCGTCGGCGTGTTCTTCGCCTTCGACCAGCAGGGCTTCCGGATCGTCCAGCTTGGCGGCATGGGCGCGGTGGCCCATTTCTTCCACCACGATCATCGCGGTTTCCTGGTCCAGCACCTGGTTGATGGTGACCATCTGGCCCAGCTTCATCAGGTGCTTGATGACTTCGGAAGCCTTGACCGCCATCTTGTGGGCCACTTCGGCCACGGTGATGGTTTCGGGCACGTAGACATCGTGCACCACGGCTTCGGTGGGCACCTGGAAGTTGCTTTCGCGCTGGTCGTCGCCATGCGAGTGACGGCGGCCCTTGGGGCCGGCACGCCAGCCGTCACGTCCGCCGCCACCGGTGGCGCCACGCGACTTCATGCCGCCGGCACCACGCTTCTTGGCATCGTCCTGCCAGGTGGAGGAGACATTGGCCGACTTGATCGACTTCTTGTCTGCGGCCACGGCGGGCTTCTTGTCATCCTTCTTTTCGCCCGGCTTGGCAGCGGTGGCCGGCTTGTGCAGCGTGCCTTCCGAGGTCTTGGCCGGGGCCGGTGCGGGTTCCGGTGCCTTGATGACGCGACGCGGCGCATTCATCATGGCCTTGATCTGGGCCACTTCGTCTTCCACGGCCTTGCGCGCACGGTCGGCGGCGGCAGCACGGTCGGCGGCTTCCTTGGCGGCAGCTTCGGCCTTTTTCTTCGCTTCTTCGGCAGCAGCGCGCTTCTTTTCTTCCGCAGCCGGATCGACGGCCGGGGCGGGTGCGGCAGCAGCAGCCGGTGCAGCAGCGGCAGCGGCCTTGGCCTTTTCGGCTTCGGCAGCCGCGGCGGCGGCTTCAGCGGCCTGGCGCTTGGCTTCGGCTTCGGCTTCTTCGCGGGCACGCTGCTGTTCCAGTTCGGCAGCCTTGGCCTGGGCGGCGCGTTCAGCCTCCAGCTGGGCCAGGCGTTCTTGCTGGGCCTTCAGTTCGGCCTGACGGCGAGCCTCTTCCTGCTCACGTTCCTGCGCTTCGATGGCCGGGTCGCGCTGAGGCGCCGCAGCACGTGCTGCGGTCTCTTCCACGCCGGGCTCGTCACGCTTGATGAAGGTGCGCTTCTTGCGCACTTCCACCTGGATCGTGCGCGATTTGCCGGTTGCATCGGCCTGCTTGATCTCGGTGGTTTCCTTGCGGGTCAGCGTGATCTTTTTCTTCTCGCCTTCCGGCGCGGCCCCGCGCGAACGGCGCAGGTGTTCAAGCAGGCGGTCCTTGTCTTCCTTCGACAGGGAATCGGATGCAGAGCTCTTCTCGACGCCGGCCGAACGCAGCTGGGTCAGCAGCAGGTCAGCAGGCATCTTAAGCTCGGTGGCAAATTGGGCAACGTTGTTACTCGCCATTCAGTCCTCTTTTCTATGTGGCTCGGCAGATGATGTGGAGACGCTCCGCTTCTCAGCGGCCTTCGACTGCGCTCCATGCCTTGGCCTGCAGGGCCTTGGCGCGCTCATCGTATTTGGAATCGATGAGCTTCATTTCATCGTCGGTCACATCTTCAAATGCATTTTCAATCAGTTGGCGCGCGCGCTCGGAAGGCAGGGCCAGGATCGCGCCGAATTCGTCATAAGCCAGGCCGGCGAAGGCCGGCAGCGTCTTCACGCCAGCCAGGCCCAGCTTGCCGGCCAGCACACGGTCCAGGCCTTCGAAGTTGATCAGCTCCTCATCCATGCCTTCCAGGCCTTCTTCGGAGGCGATCGCTTCGGTCACCAGGGCGTCGCGGGCGCGGTTGCGCAGCTCATTGACGGTCTCTTCGTCGAACGATTCGATCTCGAGCATCTCGTTGATCGGCACGTAGGCGATTTCTTCCAGGGTCGAGAAGCCTTCCTCGACCAGGATGTCGGCCACTTCCTGGTCAACATCGAGCTTTTCCATGAACAGCGTACGGATCAGCGCGGTCTCGGCCGCCGACTTGTCGGCCGATTCCTCGGCCGTCATGATGTTGATCTGCCAGCGGGTCAGCTCGGCTGCCAGGCGCACGTTCTGGCCGCCACGGCCGATGGCGATGGCGAGGTTTTCTTCATCCACCACCACATCCATGGCGTGCTTTTCTTCATCGACGACGATGGAGGTGACGTTGGCCGGGGCCAGTGCGCCGATGACGAACTGCGCCGGGTCTTCGGACCACAGCACGATGTCCACGCGCTCGCCGCCCAGCTCACCGGTGACGGCCTGAACGCGCGAACCGCGCATGCCCACACAGGTACCGATGGGGTCGATGCGCTTGTCGGCGGTGTAGACGGCGATCTTGGCGCGCACACCCGGGTCACGGGCAGCCGACTTGATTTCCAGCGAACCTTGTTCGATTTCCGGCACTTCCAGCTCGAACAGCTTCATGATGAATTCCGGCGCAGTGCGCGACAGGATCACCTGCGGGCCACGGGCACTGCGGTCCACGCGCAGGATGTAGGCACGCACGCGGTCGCCGATGCGCAGGTTTTCCTTGGGGATCATCTGGTCGCGTGGCAGGCGGGCTTCGATCTTGCCGGACTCGATGATGGCGTCACCACGCTCCATGCGCTTGATGGTGCCGGTCACCAGGGCATCGCCACGGGCCAGGAAATCGGCCAGGATCTGTTCACGCTCGGCGTCGCGGATGCGCTGCAGGACGACCTGCTTGGTGTCTTGCGCGAAGCGGCGGCCGAATTCGACGGATTCGATCGGGTCTTCGATGTATTCGTCGACTTCGATATCGGGGAACTGTTCCTTGGCTTCGAACAGCAGCACTTCCTGGTCAGGCAGTTGCAGGCCGGCTTCGTCGGGCACCACGTGCCAGCGGCGGAAGGATTCGAACTCGCCGCTTTCACGGTCGATCGAGACGCGAATGTCGACCTCGCCTTCGTAGCGCTTCTTGGTAGCCTGCGCAAGCGCATGCTCCAGTGCGCCGAAGACGACTTCCTTATCGACGTTCTTTTCGCGCGCCAGCGCATCGACCAACAACAAAATTTCGCGACTCATCCTTTGCGACTCCTAAAATCGACCTGCGGCACCAGGTGTGCCTTATCCACATCGGCCAGCGTGAAATTCAACACGGCAGCCGACCCATCGTTTGCTTCAAATTCCAATACCAGTTCCTCGCCTTCAGGTTCGCGCAACACACCTTCATAAGTCTTGCGGTTGGACGTACCGGGCAGCGGCACGCGCAGCTTGACCACGGCTTCGCAATCGACGAAACGCACGAAGTCGGAAAACTTCTTCAGGGGGCGGTCCAGCCCGGGCGAGGAGACTTCCAGACGCTCATAGAGCACGTTCTCCACGGTGAAGACGTGCAGCAACTGATGCGTCGCCTTCTCGCAATCCTCGACGGTGATCGCACGCGCTTCTTCTGCTTCGGGGTCGAACGGAAAATCGATGAAGACGCGCACCAGACCGCGCGGCGCCTTCTCGAACTCAACCAGTTCGTAGCCCAGGCCCGAGAGGGTGGATTCGATCAGCTCCAGCAATTGCAAGACTATTTCTCCATCACGATGCCGCTTTGCCATCATGGCGAGCGCACATCCAAAATTGATCAGCAAAAAAAAAATGGGCATCTGCCCATCTTTTGTTATCTCATGCAACTCGAGATCACACATCACGCGAACCACCGCATTTCCATCATTCATGGCGCTGGCGGATCTCTCAATGACTTATCACATATGCGATTCGCGGCAGGTTGCGTTTAACTAACATATTATAACCGATTCAGGTATGCACAGCAAATCCGGAATGGTGTCAATTGCAATCGAAACGCCAAAAACGTTCATAAAAAACGTCATTGGCGCACTCAGGCAGCACTCCAATGCCACATCAATGGCGCCCGGCCCGCCAGCTTTCCGGCGGGCAAGGCGTCAGATCAACGGCCGCCGCGACGGCGGTTCATACCGGGCAAACCACCCAGCATGAAGTTGGCGGCGGTATTGCCGCCGCGCTGCGGACGATTGCCGCGACGCTGGTTGCCCGCATCCGGGAAACCCAGCGCGGTCTGCAGCGGGTCTGGCTGGCGGCTCTTGGGCTGACCACCGCGGTTGCCGCCACCATAGTTGCCACCGTTGCCATAGTTGCCACCGCCATTGCCACCATTACCGCCATTGCCGAAGCTGCCACCCTGACGGCCCTTTTGCGGTCCCTTGTTCTGCATGCCATTGCCGCGCGGGCCGTTGTTCTGGCTCTTGCCGGCGTGGCCGCCATTGCCGTGACTGCCGGACTTGGCTTCGCCGGCCTGCTTTTCCAGGCCACAGGCCGCCATCAGGTTGCGCACGGCGTTTTCTTCCAGCTCTTCCCAGCGGCCGCGCTTCAAGGTTTGCGGCAGGGTCATGGCCCCGTAGCGGGTACGGATCAGGCGCGAAACGGTCAGGCCGACCGCTTCGAACATGCGGCGCACTTCGCGGTTGCGGCCTTCGCCGATGGTCACGCGATACCACTTGTTCACACCCTCGCCGCCGCCGTCGGCGATGCGCGAGAACTGCGCCAGGCCATCGTCGAGCTCCACGCCCGCCAGCAGCTTCTGGCGCATGCCTTCCTCCAGTTCGCCCAGGGTACGCACGGCGTATTCACGCTCGATGTTGTAGCGCGGGTGCATCAGGCGGTTGGCCAGGTCACCGGAGGTGGTAAAGAGCAGCAGGCCTTCGGTATTGAAGTCGAGGCGCCCCACGGCCAGCCACTTGCCGGCCTTCATGGTCGGCAGGCGGTCGAATACCGAGCTGCGACCTTCCGGATCGGCATGGCTGACGATCTCGCCCGAGGGCTTGTGATAGACCAGCACGCGCGGCGGGCGCTTGCTCACCTTGCGCTGGATCAGCTTGCCGTTGATGCGCACGGCGTCGGTGGGCAGGATGCGCTGGCCGATGTGGGCCGGCTCGCCATTGACCGAGACGCGGCCGGCGACGATCAGCTCTTCCATGTCGCGACGCGAACCCAGGCCGGCGTCAGCCAGCACCTTGTGCAGCTTGGGGGCATCGTCCTCGGCGGTGAGGTCGCGGCGGCCATTCTTGCCGCGCATCTGATGGGGCTGGCGGCCACCGGCCTTGGCCCCTTCGTCGCGGTCATACGCCTCGGAGGTCACATAGGAGAAGATGTCATCGACCGGCTCGGAGCGCAGGCCCAGTTGGGGAGCCTTGGGCTTCTTGCCGTTCTTGTCGAAACTCTTCTTGCCTTGCTGGCCGGGCTGGCCATTGTTCTTGCCGAACTGGCCACGCGGCGGGCGCTCGGTGGCAGCAGCAGTATCACCCTCGCTCTTGCCGTGCACCGGTGCCGCCTCGGCAGCGCCACCAGCAGCGGCGCGCTGGGCAGCGCGGTTGTTGCGCAGTGCACGCGGGCCGCGCACACCACGGCGGGCGGGCTTGGTGCGGTTGGGATCGACCGGCGCATCCAGCAAGACCGGCGGCGCGACCACTTCTTCACCCACGGTGACGATGACCTTGGGCAGCTCGGGTGCAGCCGGAGCGGGCGCAGGCGCGGCCACTTCGGGCGCTGCAGCCTTTGGCTTGGCAGCGCGCTTGGGCTTGGCGGGAGCGGCGGGCGCCGGCTCCATGGCCAGGCTCATCTGGGCCGGCGCCTGCACGGCCGGGGCTTCAGCAGCCGCATCAGCCTTCTTGGCACGCGGCTTGGTGGCACGCGGTTTCTTTTCGGGAGCGGGCTCGGCAGCCGCGACCGGCGCCGGAGCCACCTCGTCGGCGACGACCTTCTTGGCGCGCGTGGCACGCTTTTTCGGCGCGGCCTCAGCAGCCACCGTTTGCGGGGCGGCTTCTGCCTCGGCCGGCGCGGCAGCGGCCGCAGGCTTGCGGGTGCGCTTCTTCACCGGCTTGTCGGATGCGGCGGCATCGGCCGCGACCAGGTCGACCTGGGTCTCGTCTTTGGAACTAGTTGGCTTCATTCTTCGAATCTGGATGTGGCGGACGCGCGTCATTTCCCCGCTGATCGGCCCGCTCGGTGGTGTCGTTGTGCTCGCCTGCCGCTTCGTCGGCGGCCTCGATGGCGTCTGTGCCAGTTACGGCATCGTCTTGCTCAAAAGGTTCTTGCGCTTCTGGGGAAGCGTCTTCACTGCCTGCAGCGCGCTCTTCCCCGGCGGCGGCTGCAAATTCCGTATGTTCTGCATCTTGCCCGGTGACTGGCTCATCCGCCTGGGCCGGCGCTTGCGGCTCAACAGCATCGGCCGCAGGCTCTCCGGTTCCGGGGGATTCGAGGGATTGAGGAGATTCGGCGGCTTGAGCAGCTTGCGCTTCAACTTCAGCTTCCTCTGCCTCGTCCTCCCCCGGCTCCCCGCCTGCCAGGACCGCCACGCCTCCCTCCAGCGCCTGCAATTCCAGCAGCGCGCCCTGGGCGGCGGCTTCGCCGCTGACCTGCTGCAGCGGCGGCAATTCTTCCAGCGAACTCAGGCCCAGGTCATCCAGGAACTTGCGGGTCGTGGCAAACAGTGCCGGCCGGCCCGGTACGTCGCGATGACCGATCGATTCGATCCAGCCCCGGTCTTCCAGCATGCGGATGGTCTGGGTATTGACCGCCACGCCGCGAATCTCTTCGATGTCGCCGCGCGTGACCGGCTGACGGTAAGCGATGATGGCCAGCGTCTCCAGCGTGGCGCGGGTGTACTTGGGCGGTTTCTCCGGATTCAGGCGCTCCAGGTAGACCTTCATCTCCTTGCGACTCTGGAAACGCCAGCCGGTCGACAGGCTGACCACTTCCACGCCCTTGTCGGCCCACTCGGTGCGCAGCTCATCGAGCATCTGCCGGATCATCTCGGCATTGATGTCGCTGCTCTCATCGCTCTCGGGATCGACGTACAGCTTCTTCAGGTCATTGATCGACAGGGGCTCATGCGTGCAAAGCAATGCAGTTTCGAGGACTTTCTTGGCCTCAGCAATATTCATGTACCACTCTTGTGCGTCTTGTTGTTAACAAAGTTCGGCTTGCGCAGGGTCTCCGGCGCCACGGATGCAGTCAGCCTGCCCGCAGCCAGAGCTGACACAGGCCGGGTACGGCAAGTCTTGCGCGGTGCTGGATGCGGCGGCGCTGCCTTCCGGTATTTGGAGATTGAATGAGCTGGAATCTAAGACCCGGGCAAATCGGCGTCGCGGAGATATCGCGCTTTCGCAAAGCCGTCATGTCGCTGGGTTGCGGACGGCCGACCTGCACCTTTTCAACTACCGGCCTTGCGTCATGGAGCCTTTGTTGGCCGCACAGGCTGCGGCGGTCGGGGCGCAAGGCATCAAAAGTACTGCGCGAAAGTGTAGCACAAAGATTTAGGCCAATGCAGTCTGTTGCAGCCTGCGGACAATTATTTGCATCAAGCGTCCTGACCGTTTCCCGTCTGCCGGGTCAGCCAGGCCGTGAAATCCTCCACCGCCATGGGCTTGCCGAAGAAGTAACCCTGCACTTCGTCACAGGCATTTTCCTTCAGGAAATCATGTTGCTCCTCGTCCTCGACCCCCTCTGCAATGACACGAAGGTTCAGGATGTGGGCCAGCGATATGATGGCCTTGACGATGGCAGCGCTGTCGGCATCGCGCGCAATGTCGCGCACGAAGGACTTGTCGATCTTGAGCGCATCCACCGGGAAGCGGCGCAGGTAAGAGAGGCTGGAATAGCCCGTGCCGAAATCATCCACCGAAATCTGCAGACCCAGGCGTTTCAGGGCATGCAGGGTCGCCACGCTCTTCTCGGCATCCTTCATGACCACGTTTTCGGTGATCTCCAGCTCCAGGCAGGAAGCCGCCAGCCCGCTCTGGGCCAGCACGCCGGCGACGAATTCCGGCAGGCTCTGGTTCAACTGCCGTGGCGACAGGTTCACCGCCACGGGGATGGGGGGCAAGCCGGCCGCCTGCCAGCGCTTGTTCTGGTGGCAGGCGGTGCGCAGCACCCATTCTCCGATGGGGACGATCAGTCCGGCCTCTTCGGCAAAGGGAATGAAACGGTCCGGCGGCACCATGCCCTGCTCCGGCGACTGCCATCGGATCAGTGCCTCGGCGCCGATCACCCTGCCATCCTTGAGGCTCAGCTTGGGCTGGTAGTAGAGCTTGAACTCCTCCTGATCCAGCGCGCGACGCAGGTTGATCAGCATTTCCAGGCGGTTGCTGACCTGGGTATCCATCCATGGCGCGAAGAACTGGAAGTTGTTGCGCCCCTGCTCCTTGGCCCGGTACATGGCCGAATCGGCTTGTTTCAACAATGTCTCGACATCCTTGCCATCGACCGGATAGCGGCTCACGCCGATGCTGGCGGTGACCTGAAACTCGCGGTCCCCGCTCTGCCAGGGCTTGGCCACGGCCGCCAGGATGCGCTGCATCACCTCGGCGATGCCCAACTCGCCGCCCGTCTGGTTCTGCAGCACCAGCACGAATTCATCGCCCCCCTGGCGCGCCACCATGTCGGTCTCGCGCAGGCAGGCCTGCAGACGCTGGGCCACGGTCTTGAGCAGTTCATCGCCCACCGTATGGCCCAGGCTGTCGTTGATGAACTTGAACTGGTCCAGATCGACGAACACCACCGCCGTCAGCCCGCCCTTCTGGCGCGCCACCTGGATGGCACGCTGCAGGTGCTCATGCAGCATGTTGCGATTGGGCAAGCCGGTCAGGGCATCGTGCGTGGCCTGGTGGCGCATCTCGGCCTCGTAGAGCTTGCGCTCGGTGATGGCCTCGACCGTGCCTTCGTAACAGACCAGCTTGCCGCCGTCGTCATAGACGGCACGGGCATTCTCTGAAATCCAGATGATGTCGCCGTCGCGCCGGTACACGCGCGACTCGAAATTGGAAACCGATCCATGCTGCTCCATCAGCCGCATGAATTCTCCACGCCGCTCCGGCTCCACATACAGCTGATGGCTGATGTCGCGCAGGCCCACGATCAGGTCTTCCGGCGAGTGATAACCATAGATGCGGGCCAGCGCCGGATTCACGGCGATGTAGGTGCCATCGGGGGTGGTCTGGAACACGCCTTCGATGGCGTTCTCGAAGATGCTGCGATAGCGGCGCTCGGCCTCCTGCAAGGCGTGCGCGGCTTCCTTGCGCTCGGTCACGTCCTGCAGGAAGCCTTCCATGGCCTCGACCTTGCCGGCCGCGTTGTACAGCCCTACTCCGCGCTCCCACACCCAGCGCAGGCTGCCGTCGGCGTGCACGATGCGATATTCGATATCGATGCGGCGCCGTTCACGCATGCAGGTGTCGATATGGTTGCGGACCAGCTGGCGGTCTTCCGGATGGGTCAATTGCAGGAAGGAAATACGACTGTTGAGCAGCAGGTCCTCGGGCGGATAGCCGGTCAGGGCCTGGCAACCCTCGCTGACGAATTCCAGGGTCCAGTGGGCATCGTCGCGGCAGCGATAGACCATGCCATCCAGGTTGGCCAGCAAGGTTTCCAGCAGGCGCGGCGGACGTGCCATGGCGAGCACGGCCTGATTCTGGCCGTTGTCGTGGCGACACAAGGCCCGGGAAGAAGACCGCGAGGAGGAGGAAGAGGCCGCCAATGCGCCTCGTGCTGCAACAGTTTTCATAACGACATGTGTCTCGCGCCTCTGGCGTGCAGGCGCGCTGTAATAGTGGAGTTCGTCCTTGGGTCAGGCGCCGGTTCCCCACGGCGCTGGCTGGATGATTCGTCAAAGCAATAAGGATGCCACTGCGCAAGCAACGGGCCTGGGAAGCCGGAGCCACGCCGGTCCGGGCAAATCGGCCGGAAAAACCCTTCACTTCGTCGCGCGGGATGGCTGAACCTCGGCGGTAGAATCCAGCTACCCCGCCCACTGGCTGCTGCGCCGGTGCCGGTTCCATCCTGACAACTAGCGGACTCTTCTATGTGGGCTAATCGGTATTTCGTTTTCTGGGCCGTAGTGGTCCTCACCTTCGGCTTGCTGATCCTGGCGGCCACGCATGGCATCGGCTGGGGCTGGGCCCTCATCCCCCTGGTGCTGACCGTCATCGGCATCCACGACATGGTGCAGCGGCGCCATGCGGTCTTGCGCAACTATCCGTTGATCGGACATTTCCGTTTCATGTTCGAGGCCATCCGGCCGGAACTGCGCCAGTATTTCTTTGAAGATGAAATGGATGGCCGTCCGTTCTCGCGCAAGAAGCGCAGCATCGTCTACCAGCGCGCCAAGGCCGAAGTCGACAGCCGCCCCTTCGGTACCGAGCTGGACATGCAGCAGGCCGGGCACGAATGGATAGGCCATTCGCTGTCCCCAACCAAGATCGCCAGCCATGACTTCCGGGTCGTCGTCGGTGCCGACCGCGCCCAGCCCTATTCGATGTCGGTCTTCAACGTCTCGGCGATGAGCTTCGGGGCGCTCTCGGCCAATGCCATCCGGGCGCTCAACCAGGGCGCCAAAAAGGGCAATTTTGCGCACGATACCGGCGAGGGCTCGGTCTCGGACTATCACCGCGAATTCGGCGGTGACCTGGTGTGGCAGATCGCCTCGGGCTACTTCGGCTGTCGCAATGCGGATGGCAGCTTCAATGAAGAAAAATTCACTGCCCAAGCCCAGTCTCCCCAGATCAAGATGATCGAGGTGAAGCTTTCGCAAGGCGCCAAGCCGGGTCACGGCGGCGTGCTGCCGGCCGCCAAGATCACCCCGGAGATCGCTGCCACGCGTGGCATCCCGATGGGGGTGGATTGCATCTCGCCGGCCGTACATTCGTCCTTTTCCACGCCGATCGGCCTGCTGGAATTCATCGAGAAACTGCGCGGCCTCTCCGGCGGCAAGCCGGTGGGCATCAAGCTGTGCGTGGGCCACCCCTGGGAATTCTTCGGCATCGCCAAGGCCATGTTGAAGACCGGCATCGTGCCCGACTTCATCACCGTCGATGGCTCCGAAGGCGGCACGGGTGCGGCGCCGCTGGAGTTCGTCGATCACGTGGGCATGCCCTTGCAGGAGGGGCTGGTGATGGTGCACAACACGCTGACCGGCATCGGCCTGCGCGAGAAGGTCAAGATCGGCGCCAGCGGCAAGATCGTCACCGCCTTCGATGTGGCGCGCACGCTGGCGCTGGGGGCGGACTGGTGCAATTCGGCGCGCGGCTTCATGTTCGCGCTGGGCTGCATCCAGTCGCAGAGCTGCCACACCGACCGCTGCCCCACGGGCGTAGCCACCCAGAACGCCCAGCGCGCCCGCGCCCTGGTGGTGCCGGACAAGGCCGAACGCGTCTACCGTTTCCACCAGAGTACCCTGCATGCCTTGCAGGAACTGGTGCAGGCGGCGGGCCTGCCGCATACCTCGGCCTTGCGCCCGCATCACATCGTGCGCCGCATCAACGACCATGAGATCCAGCTCATGTCCAACGTGCTGAAATACCTGCAACCCAATGACTTACTGGAAGGCAATTATCGCTCTCGGGTGTATGAAAAATTCTGGCCGATTGCGCGTGCCGAGAGCTTCCACCCGGAGTTTTGAAGAGAACTTCATTTCCGGACAACAACAAAAAAACCCGCAGTGCCTGCGCACTGCGGGTTTTTTTATTGCTGCCAGCCCGATCTTGCCGGGATGGACAGGGATGCTGCTTATTTACGTTTCATGAAGAAGATGAACTCGTGTTCATCATTCTGCGATTGCTCCAGCAGATCGTTGCCGGTCTGCTTGGCAAAGGCCTGGAAATCGCGCACCGAACCGGTATCGGTGGCGGTCACCCTGAGCACCTGACCACTGGCCATGTCGGCGAGGGCTTTCTTGGTCTTGAGGATGGGCAGCGGACAGTTGAGACCGCGCGCGTCAAGTTCACGGTGAAATTGGATGGCCATTACTTCGACTCAAAATGGATCACGACGAAAACGATTCTACTGCAAAACGCGCCGACTTGATGCATTGCACAAGTTCTGTTGTTTTCACCGCACTATGCTTGTGCAAAAACGATCATATTTCTGCCGCCAGATCCGAAGCCTCCGGGTCTGCCCGCCTACTTCAGCACCACCGGCGCCTCGATCGGCGTGCTCGATCCGGCAAACTCCACATACTGCATCGGCAGATTACGCCGGCGCATCCAGTCCGCCACCGCATGGCCGGTTCCAGCTGGCCAGGGGCGCAGATCGGCGGGCGCGCTGAGGCGATATTCCACCAGTTCCGGCGAGAGCCTGATCGTGCCACTCGCTTTGACGTAGTAGGCGATGATCAGCTCGTTCTTGCGCATGAATTCATAGACGCCGATCAGTTCGATGTACTCGGCGTCCAGATCGGTTTCTTCCTTCAGTTCGCGGGCGATCCCCTGCTCGGGGGTCTCGTCGCGTTCCATGAAACCGGTGATGAGCGCAAAACGCCCTTCGGCCCAGGCGGCGTTGCGGGCGGTGAGCATCTTGCCGTCGATCTCCACCAGTGCTGCCAGCACCGGCAGGGGGTTGTCCCAATGCGTCCAGTGGCCATCGGGACAGGCCAGCCGAACCTTGCCCCCCTCGCCTTCATCGGCGCGCAGCACCAGCGACGCTGCGCAGACCGGGCAGAACTTGAATTGGCTCATGCGTGCTCCGGACCCAGGGCCGATGGAGATGATTACAGCTTGGCCTGAACCCAGGCCGCCACGCCTTGCAGCGCGCCCGGCAGGGCCGCCGGCTCGGTACCGCCAGCCTGGGCCATGTCCGGACGGCCGCCGCCCTTGCCGCCCACCTGCTGGGCGACGAAGTTGACCAGTTCGCCAGCCTTGACCTTGGCGGTGGCATCGGCCGTCACGCCCGCGATCAGGCTGACCTTGCCATCCTTGACGCTGCCCAGCACGATGGCGGCGGTCTTGAGCTTGTCCTTCAACTTGTCCATGGTCTCGCGCAGGGTCGCCACGTCAGCGCCTTCCAGCGTGGCTGCCAGCACCTTGATGCCGTTGATGTCGACCGCCTGGTTGACCAGTTCGTCACCCTGGCTGGAGGCCAGCTTGGACTTGAGCGAAGCCAGTTCCTTTTCCAGCGCCTTGACCTGATCCTGCACCTGGCCGATGCGCGGCAGCAGTTCTTCCGGCTGGGTCTTGAGTGCCGCAGCAGCTTCGGCCACGCGGGTCGAGAGCGACTGCACCAGCGCCAGCGCGCCTTCGCCGGTGACCGCTTCGACGCGGCGGATGCCGGCCGCAACACCGCCTTCGGAGACGATCTTGAACAGGCCGATGTCACCGGTGCGGGTCACGTGCGTACCGCCGCACAATTCGGTGGAGGTACCGATGGACAGCACGCGCACCTGGTCGCCGTACTTTTCGCCGAACAGCGCCATGGCGCCGGCAGCAATCGCATCGTCGTAGCCCATCAGCTGGGCGCCGGTGGCGACGTTGGCCAGCACTTCGCGGTTGACGATCTCTTCCACGCGGCGGATTTCCTCGGCGGTCATCGGGGCGTTGTGGCTGAAGTCGAAACGGGTCTTGTCGGCGTCCACCAGCGAACCCTTCTGCGACACGTGCGAACCCAGCACTTCGCGCAGGGCCTTGTGCATCAGGTGAGTGGCCGAGTGGTTGCGCATGGTGCGGGCGCGCTGATCGGCATCGACCTTGGCCTCGACGGCATCGCCGATGGCCAGGCTGCCCTTGATCAGTTGACCGTGGTGGCCGAACACCTCGGCCTGGATCTTTTGCGTATCGGCCACGGCGAAGAGGCCATTGGCTGCTTCCAAGGCACCGGCATCACCCGACTGGCCGCCGGATTCGGCGTAGAACGGGGTGGTGTCCAGCACCACGATGGCATCCTGGCCGGCCTCGATCTTCTGCACCGGGCTGCCGGCCACGTACAGCGCCACGACCTTGGCCGACTGCGCCAGCGATTCGTAGCCGACGAAGCGGGTCTTGTCGCCGGTGTATTCGATGGCCGCGGCCATCTTGAACTTGCCGGCGGCGCGGGCGGCGCTCTTCTGGCGTTCCATGGCGGCGGTAAAGCCCGCTTCATCCAGCTCGACCTTGCGCTCGCGGCAGATGTCGGCGGTCAGGTCCAGCGGGAAGCCGTAGGTGTCATACAGGGTGAAGGCGGTTTCGCCATCCAGCTTGCCGGTGTTGGCAGCCAGCGCGGCTTCCAGAATCTTCATACCGTGTTCCAGCGTTTCGCCGAAACGTTCTTCTTCCTGCTTCAGGACCATCTCGACGCGCTCGGCGGCTTCCGGCAGTTCCGGATAGGCCGCGCCCATCTGCACCACCAGGTCCTTGACCAGCTTGTGGAAGAAGGGCTTGGTCTGACCCAGCTTGTGGCCGTGACGCAGCGCGCGGCGGATGATGCGGCGCAGGACGTAGCCACGGCCTTCATTGCCGGGGATGACGCCATCGACGATCAGGAAGGAAGTGGCGCGGATGTGGTCGGCGATCACGCGCAGCGAGGCATTGGACAGATCGGTCTCGCCGGTTTCGCGGGCAGCCGCCTTGATGAGCGCCTGGAACAGGTCGATCTCGTAGTTGCTGTGCACGTGCTGCAGGATCGCGGCCAGACGCTCCAGGCCCATGCCGGTATCCACGCAGGGCGCCGGCAGCGGGGTCAGGGTGTATTCGCCGGTGGCCGGGTCGAGCTGGCGGTCGAACTGCATGAACACGTTGTTCCAGATCTCGATGTAGCGGTCGCCGTCGGCGTCGGGGCTGCCCGGGGGGCCGCCCCAGACGTCCGGACCGTGGTCGTAGAAGATTTCGGAACAGGGACCGCAAGGGCCGGTCTCGGCCATCTGCCAGAAGTTGTCGGAGGCGTAGGGTGCGCCCTTGTTGTCACCGATGCGCACCACGCGCTCGGGCGGCAGGCCGATGTCCTTGGTCCAGATGTCGTAGGCTTCATCGTCGGTCTGGTAGACGGTGGCCCAGAGTTTGTCGGCCGGCAGGCCATAGACCTGGGTCAGCAGTTCCCAGGCCCACTTCAGCGATTCACGCTTGAAGTAGTCGCCGAAGGACCAGTTGCCCAGCATCTCGAAGAAGGTGTGGTGGCGCGCGGTGTAGCCGACGTTTTCCAGGTCGTTGTGCTTGCCGCCGGCGCGCAGGCAGCGCTGCACGGAGGCCGCGCGCACGTAATTGCGCTTGTCGGTGCCCAGGAACACGTCCTTGAACTGAACCATGCCGGAATTGGTGAACAGCAAGGTCGGATCATTGCCCGGCACCAGGCTGGAGGAGCGGACGATGGTGTGTTCTTTGGATTCAAAGAATTTCAGAAACTTGTCGCGAATTTCGGCTGAGTTCATGTTCGAAGACGGATAAATGGGCCTGATGCCGCCGCTAACGCGCAGATCCGGCCCGGATGGGAGTCGGTGCAAAAAACGATTGCGAACCGGTGATTATACGTGATCCCGGCGCGGATACGCAGGCCCGAGCGCCACGCTGCAACGTCCCTGCGGCTGGCCAGCATGCCGGCCAGCCCCATCCTGCAGACGAAAAAAAACCCGCCGGGAAACCCGGGCGGGTTACAGACTCGGCTGACCCGGGATGGCGCGCTACCCTGCACCACCGGACCTTAACTGTGTCAGCCGAACCTTCCGGTAAAACCGTGTGCGGGCAGCGTCGTGCGGACCGCCACAAGAAGACCGGACAATCAGGCGCCCTTGTTGGCCGGCACCGGATTGGTCTTCTTGGCCTTCTTGTGCTTGTGCTTCTTGGCCTTCTTCGCATGCTTCTTATGCTTCTTGTGAGCAGGCTTGGCAGCCGGTGCCTCGGCAGCAGGAGCGCCAGCCGGAGCCGGTGCGGGCTGGGCCAGGACCGGCATGGCGAAGGCGGCGACGAGTACGGCAGCCAGCAGTTTATTGATCTTCATCGTTTTCCTCTATCTCTCAGTGTTGTGTGCTTCCACAAGTCCACCGGCGTGCTCACGGGCGCCGGCCTTGTGCTTCTATTAACGCAAGATTTTTGCGACGCGTTGACAACAACTGTCGACTGCCCTCCAGTTATTGAGAACCGCCTGTAAATCATAACTATGGCGTAAGGATTCAGTACGTCGGTAAGAGCGCCCTTTTCCATTCATTTCCATGCTGCGCGAGCTGCACAATGCAGGCAGCCTGGTGCAGGCCCGACTTACCAGGCATCGGCCGCGATGAGATCGATCCGATCCGTACAGAAGGCATCCACCCCCCATTGACGGATTTCCTCGGCACGCGCCATGTCGTTGACGGTGTAGCAGAACAGTCCGTAACCCGCGTCCTTCACGGCGGCCGCCAGGGCCGGGGTGAGGTGCTTGTGATTGGTATGCAGCGCGACCGCCTGCAGTTGTTGCAGGCGCGCCTGCCAGTCCTCGGGGATCACGTCCACCAGATAGCCGCGCGGCAGGGCCGGGGCGGCTTCCTTGGCCGCCAGCAGCGCCTCGAAGGAAAACGAGGACAGCACCGGCAAGGCCGTCCCGCTCTTGCCGTCGAAGCGGCGCGCCACCGCCCGGGCGGTCAGCTCACCGGTGCGGCGGGCATGTTCGGCGGCGGCCGGCTTGATCTCGACGTTCATCCAGATGCCCTCGGCCAGGCAGAAATCCAGCCCCTGCTCCAGCGTGCAAATGCGTTCTCCGGCAAAGCGCGCATCCAGCCAGGCGCCGGCTTCCAGTTCGCGCAGGTCGGCCCAGTCGGTCTCGGCGATCTTGCCGGTGCCGGGCAGGGTGCGCCCGCGCTGCGGGTCGTGCATCAACATGGGCACTTCGTCGCGCGTGAGCATGACGTCGAATTCGGCGGCGCGGTAGCCGTGCTGCAGGCCGCAGCGAAAACCGGCCAGGGTGTTTTCCGGCGCCAGGGTGCCGCCGCCGCGATGGGCGAGGATACGGGGATAGGGCCACATGATGTTTCTCCGAAGGTAGGCCTTGCAGAAGGAGGAAGGCAATCGGCGCATAAGGTAGAGCAGTTCACGCCGCGCCACAAGCATTTGGCGCCGCCCGGGCGCCGCTTGATCGCAAGACGCTGGCACGGGCCGGGGCGGCGGCGCATCCTTGCCGCATCGTTCAACCAATCTTGCGAGGCCATCATGCGCGATACCGACCGTTCTTCCCAGTGCAACGACTCCGCCAGCGAGGCCACGCCGGCCGACTACGCCCGCGCCGAACGGCGTGTGGCGCGCCAGGTCGGCTTTTACCATCACCTGGCGCTCTACCTGACGGTCAACGCCGGCCTGATGCTGCTCAACCTGATGAGTGCGCACCGCTACTGGTGGAGCCTGGGACCTCTCCTTGGCTGGGGAATCGGGGTACTATTCCACGCCTTGCGTGTATTCGGGCGCTTTCCCGCCGGCTGGAAGCAGGCGATGATCGCGCGTGAACTGCGCCGACGTTGACAGGCCCGGTGCGCCGGGCAGCTTGTTTGCCTCATCACCACAAACGCATGACCCAACACGATACTTCCATCCCGCCCCGCCTGATCGTCCTGCTGCGCGAGCTGGGCTTGTCCCTGCTGCCCACGCTGGTGATCAACCTGCTGTGCGCAGTGGCCGTGACCTACCTGATGCGCATCGGCGGCAGCTTTTATGAAAACCTGCAGGTGTCGATGTGCATTGGCCTCTTGGCCATGCTGCTCATCAATGGCACGCGCCTGGCGCTCTGGGGCGATGGCGAACCCAACAAGCTGGGCTTCCTGGTGGTCATCGTGGTCATGGCACCGCTGGCGGTGCTGCTGGGGCGGCTCCTGGCCAGCCTGTTGATGGGTCAGCCGGTGCTGACCCTGGTGCCGGAACACAGCGACAACATCATTGCCGTGATCGTGCTGACTTTCCTGGTCTGCTTCGGCGCCACCCTGTTCTTCTGGAACCGGCAGAAGATGGCCGCCCTGCAAGCCCACGCCAGCCAGATCGAAAAGCAGGCCGTGCAGGCGCAACTGCAGATGCTGCAGGCCCAGATCGAGCCGCACATGCTCTTCAACACCCTGGCCACCCTGCAATCGCTCATCAGCACCGATCCCCTGCAGGCCGAGCTGATGTTGAACCAGCTGGTGCAATACCTGCGCACCACGCTGTCGGCCTCGCGCGCCGACAGCACCTCGCTGCAGAAGGAATTCGACCTGATCAAGGCCTATCTGGGGCTGATGTCGCTGCGCATGGGCCTGCGCCTGACCTATACCCTGCAACTGCCGGAACACCTGGGCCGCCTGCGGCTGGCGCCGATGCTGCTGCAACCGCTGGTGGAAAACGCCATCAAGCATGGCCTGGAACCCAAGGTGGAAGGCGGCAACTGCACCGTGCGCGCGGCAGTCCACAACGACATGCTGGTGCTGAGCGTGCTCGATACCGGCGTAGGCCTGCCCACCAGCATCAGCCTGAACCAGCCGCCCGCGCAGAAGGAGCCGGTGATCGGCATGCACTTCGGGCTGGACAACATCCGCGAGCGCCTGAGCACCCTCTACGGCCCGCTGGCTGAACTCATCATCACCCACAACGTGCCGGCCGGCGCGATGGCGCAGATCACCATCCCGCTCAAGGCCTTGAAGGCGGCGCACCGCAGCAGCAAGCACACGCGCCTGCTCGACGCCTGAGCCCCCTGCCCCGCCGCTCTTACGGAGGTTTGCCCATGGCCGCGCCCACCGCCCTGATCGCCGAAGATGAACCCCTGCTGGCCCAGGCCCTGCGCCAGGCGCTGGCACGCTGCTGGCCGGAGCTGCCCGCGCCGCCCGTCGCGACCAATGGCAACGAAGCGCTGGAGCAGGCGCTGGCGCTGCTGCCGGACGTCCTGTTTCTGGATATCAAGATGCCCGGCCGCAGCGGCCTGGAGATGGCGGGCGAACTGGCCGAGGAATGGCCGGCCACGCGCCCGTTTCCGCTGATCGTCTTCGTCACGGCCTATGACGACTATGCCCTGCAAGCCTTCGAGCGCGCCGCCATCGATTACCTGCTCAAGCCGGTCAGCCAGGAGCGCCTGGCCGTGACGGTGGAGCGCCTGCAAACCCTGCTGGCGCAGCGCGCCGCCAGCAGCCAGGAAAGCCACCTGGAGCGCGCGCTGGCGCAACTGCGTAGCCTGGCCACGCCAGCGCCGCAGGAGACGCCGCCACGACTGGACTACATCCGCGCCGCCGTCGGCAACAAGGTCAAACTGATTCCGGTGGAAGAGGTGCTGTATTTCGAAGCCACCGACAAGTACGTCAACGTGGTCAGCGCCGATGGCGAGGCGCTGATCCGTACCAGCCTGCGCGACCTGATTCCCCAGCTCGACCCGCGCCAGTTCTGGCAGATCCACCGGGGCAGGGTGGTGCAGGTACGGCAGATCCAGGCGGCGGTGCGGGAGGAAAGCGGCAAGCTCTTCGTCACCCTGCACGGCCGCCCGGAAAAACTGGCCGTGAGCCGCCTGTTCGCCCATCTGTTCAGGCAGATGTAAAGATCACCTGCCCCGCTCAGCGGCCATAGTAATAACCCGGGCCATAGTAGGGATGGTAATAATGCGGCGGCGGTGGCGGGCCCACCGGCACCATCACGCAGGCCGACAGCGTGGAGGCCGCCAGGGCGGCGGCGACGATCAGCTTGATGCAACGGCTCATGATGCACTCCTTGGTTTTTGGGTTTTTCCTTCACCACGCCCGGCGCGGGGCTGGACGCACAGGCAGATTGCCAGCCGGACCGCCCCACAGGTAATGCACGGACGTATCTTCTGTAACAAGAACAGGAAAAAACCTTCATATCGGCTCCAGGCGCCTTGCCAGCGGGCAAAAATTCTCGCCGCAACGGCCGCAAAGCCCGTGGAACCTGGGGAGCTGCGGTAAAATGCTTGCCATCTGAATAAACAGGCATTCCCTCCCCCGATTCATCCCATGAGCAACGAACTGAAAAACGGCCACACCCCTGCCCCTTCCACCAATTTCCTGCGCGGCATCATCGAGTCCGATCTGGTCTCGGGCACCTATGCCGAGCGCAGCAGCCAGGATGGCCAGGCCCTGCCGCAGGTGGTGACCCGTTTTCCGCCCGAGCCCAACGGCTACCTGCACATCGGCCACGCCAAGTCGATCTGCCTGAACTTCGGCCTGGCTGCGGACTACGCCGGCCGCTGCCACATGCGTTTCGACGACACCAATCCCGAGAAGGAAGAACAGGAATACGTCGACACCATCCTCGATTCGGTCAAGTGGCTGGGTTTCTCCTGGGAGCATGAAGGCAAGTCGCACCTGTACTACGCCAGCAACTACTTCGACGTCATGTATGCCTGCGCCCAGGCGCTCATCCGCAAGGACCTGGCCTATGTGGACGAGCAGAATGCCGAGCAGATGCGCGAGAACCGCGGCACCCTGACCGAACCGGGCAAGAACTCGCCGTGGCGCGACCGCCCGGTGGAAGAATCGCTGCGCCTGTTCGAGGAAATGCGCGAGGGCAAGCATCCGGACGGCTCCATGATCCTGCGCGCCAAGATCGACATGGCCAGCCCCAACATGAACCTGCGCGATCCGGCCATCTACCGCATCCGCCATGCCACCCACCACAACACCGGCGACAAGTGGCGCGTCTATCCGATGTACACCTTCGCGCATCCCATCGAAGATGCGCTGGAAAACATCTCGCACTCCATCTGCACCCTGGAATTCGAAGACCAGCGCCCGTTCTACGACTGGCTGCTGGAACACCTCGCCGAAGAAGGCTTCTTCAAGAAGCCGCTGCCGCATCAATATGAATTCGCGCGCCTGAACCTGACCTACATCATCACCAGCAAGCGCAAGCTGCGCCAGCTGGTGGACGAGAAGATCGTTTCCGGCTGGGACGACCCGCGCATGCCCACCATCGTCGGCCTGCGCCGCCGCGGTTACACGCCCGAAGCGATCCGCCTGATGTGCGACCGTACCGGCGCCTCCAAGAACAACAGCTGGATCGACTTCAGCGTGCTCGAAGGCGCGCTGCGCGAAGACCTGGACCCCAAGGCCCCGCGCGCGGTGGCCGTGCTGCGCCCCTTGAAACTGATCATCGACAACTTCCCCGAAGGCGTCTCCATCGATTGCAGCGCCCCGATCTATCCGCCGGCGCATCCGGAACACGACACCGCGCACCGCCACTTCCCCATCACGAAGGAACTGTGGATCGAGCGCGAAGACTTCATGGAAGAACCGACCAAGGGCTACTTCCGCCTCTTCCCCGGCAACAAGGTGCGCCTGCGCTACGGCTACGTGGTCGAATGCACCGGCTGCGACAAGGATGAACACGGCAACGTCATCGCCGTGCACTGCAACTACTTCGAAGACAGCAAGAGCGGCACCGAAGGCAGCTCCAACTACAAGGTCAAGGGCAACCTGCACTGGGTCAGCGCCGAACACGCCCTGGCCACCGAAGTGCGCCTGTACGACCGCCTGTTCTCGGACCCGCATCCGGACGCCGGCGGCAAGGACTTCCTGGCAGCCCTGAATCCGAACTCCAAGGAAGTCATCACCGCCTACCTGGAGCCGACCCTGAAGACCGCCCAGCCTGGCGACATCTACCAGTTCGAACGCCACGGCTACTTCGTGGCTGACCGGGTGGATTCGACCGCAGGCCAGCCGATCTTCAACCGGGCCGTCACGCTCAAGGACAGCTGGGGCAAATAAGCACGCGCAGGGGAACGGCCGCAAGGCCACGCGGGCGGCCGCGCGCCAGCCGCCCGCGCCAACGGGATGGCGCAGCCTGGTGGCAGGGGCCACCGGCAGAGCTAGGGGAACTCATGTTCGAGCAGATCAAGATCCAGCGCTTGTCGATGTCATCCATCTACAAACTGCTGGCCCTCGGGACCAGCTTCTCGCTGGTGCCGTTTTCAACGCTGATGGGTGTGCTGTCGCTGTTCGGCGCGCAAACCATCACCTGGGATGGCAAGCACCTGATCGGTTATGACGGCCTGATCGCCTCGCCCTTCATCGGCCTGTTCCTGTCGGCCTTCATTACGCTCTTCCTGGGCACGCTGTGCTGCATCGGGCTGTGGCTGTATTCGCTGTGGCGCCCGCTGTCGCTGAAGGTGGAAGCGGTGGACAACCTGGACATCGACAAGCTGATCCGCGAAAGCGAAGAAGCCATGTCCACCCGCGACTGAATCCGTCCAGCCGGGCAGCCGTCCGGCGCGCTCAGAAAATCTTCATCCACTTCAGGAAGGCCACGGTAGCCACACCGAGGCCGCCCATCACGCCCATCACGATCCAGAATGAGGCCTCGTCATGCAGGCCCGGCAGACCCGCCACGTTCATCCCGAAGATCCCTGACACCAGCGTGGCCGGCATCAGCAGCGCGGTCAGGATGGAGAGCGCCATCAGGTTGCGGTTCATCTGCTCCGACATCTGCGAGGCAATCTCTTCCTGCAGCAGCTTGGCGCGTTCATAGACCGCCTCCACGGTGGAATGCAGTTCGTTCAGTTCATCCAGTGCATGGGTGAGGTCTTCGAGCGCCTCGCGCGGCACCCAGGCCGGGCGCAGACGCTGGAACTGGGCCAGGATGCGGCGTTCCGGCGCAATGAAGCGGCGCAGTTCGGCCAGCTGGCGGCGGATGCCGGAGAGCTCGGCACGGTCTTCGGCGCGGCGGTCCGAGAGCACCGAGAATTCGATGTCGTCCACCTTGTCGTTGAGCTTGTCCAGACGCGCATTGAAGCCATCGGCCAGGCAGCGCAGCAGCTCGGCGAAGAGATCCATCGGATTGTCGAAGCCGCCGCCATCGAGCACCTTCTGGCGCAGCATGTTGGTGGAGATCAGCGGCTGGGTGCGCAGCGTCAACAGGCGCGTGCGGTCCAGGTAGAAGTGCAGCGCGCCCTTTTCGGTGCCGGTGTCGCCGATCTCCATCTTCATATCGGTCAGGGTGCCATAGACCCCTTCGGGGGTGGCGTGCAAACCCGGATGGGTATCGCTGCTGAGCAGGAATTCAGTGATGTACTCGGGAATGTCGCTGTGATGCTCCATCCATTGCCGGATCTTCACATCGGCCGTCTTGACGTGCAGCCAGGTGAAATCGGGCGTCGTCGGATGGTAGTCCACCACTTCATTCCAGTTCATCTGGCGCGCACGGCCCTGCTCGAAGCGGAAGGCGCAGATGAATCCGGCCGGCTCGTAGAGCAGATGCAAGGCTTGCGGGGTGTCCGGCGGATTGTGCATGAGCGGCCAGGTCAGAAAGGGGCGGAAGGCAGGAAGACGTTAAGCGACCCCGCATTCTAACGACCGTCTTTGACAGATTTGTGACAGCGCCGTGACGGCGCTTGGGCACAGCCGGCCGGACTCAGTAGTTGAAGTTGCGGTTGCCCCAGGCTTCGCGGGCCGCACCGCACACCCTGATCTGGTCTTGGTTCATGCCGGAAGTGCCATTCAACTGGCACTGGTCGGAGACCGACTTGGCCTCATCGATATTGGCGCGGAAATAGGCGTAATCCTTCCTGCCGGTGGCGGCGTCACAGGCCGCAAGCAAAGGCAGGGCGATGCACAGCAGCGCTGGCAGGCGGAGAGCGGAGTTCATGCGGTGGTTCCCCTGAAAGGCGGGCCGGGGGGCCCGCGACGGCAGCGCGGAGGGTACGCCCCGGGCCGGCCCCTGGGCGGGGCCGTCACGGCGGCGCGGCGCTGCAACGCGACAAAGTATAGACAGCCGCCAAGGATTGCTCAACGGAAATCTTCACTTTACTCACGCCATGGTAGAACAAAAAGGCCGGTCACGAAGAGCGGCCTTAGAGATGTTGCATCAACGTCTTGTCAGGATGAAATCATCCGCGCCGCTTGAGCAGGGCGTGCAGGATGATGGCACCGAAGGTGGCGGTCCCGATGCCGCCCAGGGCGAAGCCGCCCATCTTCAGCGTGAAGTCGCCCGCGCCCAGCACCAGCGTGACGGCGGCCACGATCAGGTTGGTGTTGTTGGAGAAATCGACCTTGTTCTCGACCCAGATGCGCGCACCCGAGACGGTGATGAGACCGAACACCACGATCGACACGCCGCCCAGCACCGCGCCGGGAATGGTCAGGATCACCGCGCCGAACTTGGGCGAAAAGCCCAGCAGGATGGCGATGACGGCCGCCACCACGAAGACCAGCGTGGAGTAGATCTTGGTGACGGCCATCACGCCGATGTTCTCGGCGTAGGTGGTCACACCGGTGCCGCCGACGCTGCCCGAGAGCATGGTCGCCAGACCATCGCCGATGAAGGCGCGGCCGATATAGCGGTCCAGGTTCTGGCCGGTCATGGCCGAGACGGCCTTGATGTGGCCCAGGTTTTCGGCCACCAGGATGATGGCCACCGGTGCCAGCAGGGCCATGGCGCTACCCTGGAAGACCGGGGAGGCGAAGTGCGGCAGGCCGAACCAGGCCGCATTGGCCACCGTGGAAAAGTCGATCGGCTTGCCCAGACCCAGGCCATTGGTCAGCACGGCATAGAGCACGTAGGCCAGCAGCAGGCCGATCAGGATCAAGAGGCGCTGCAGCATGCCGCGCGTGAAGACCGCCACGAAGCCCACACAGAGGATGGTGGCCAGCGCCATCCAGCTGTCGAAGCTGCTGCCGGAGACGCCCTTGACGGCGATGGGCGCCAGGTTCAGGCCGATCACCGCCACCACCGCGCCGGTCACCACCGGCGGCATCAGGGATTCGATCCAGCGCGTGCCCACGCCGGAGACGATCAGGCCGATGACCGCATAGACGGCACCACAGGCGATGATGCCGCCCAGCGCCACGCCCAGGTTGGCATTGGGGCCGGAGCCGGCATAACCGGTCACCGCGATGACCAGGCCGATGAAGGAAAAGCTCGAACCCAGGTAGCTCGGCACGCGACCGCCCACCAGCAGGAAGAACAGCAGCGTGCCCACGCCCGACATCAGGATCGCCAGGTTGGGATCGAAACCCATGAGCAGCGGGGCCAGCACGGTCGAACCGAACATGGCCACCACGTGCTGCACGCCCATGGCCAGCGTCTGCGGCGCGGGCAGGCGCTCATCGGCGGCGATCACGGCCCCCTGGCCGTCGTTGGTGCTTTGGCGCAGTCGCCATTGGGGGAAATACGAACCCGACATGGAGCTCCCTTTCGTTGTGGATTTGTTTTGATTTGTACGTGGATGTGGAACGGGGGCTAGTGTATTGAGCGCCCGCACAAATAACAATTGCTGCGGCACCGCGTCGCCAAAAAAATCCGTAAAAGATTTCGGCCACCCGGCACGCTGCTGCGCGGCGGTGCAAAAAACCCGTCTGTACTGGCGCGATGCCCCAAAACTGACCGCGCATTTGCGCAAACGCGGCACGCCTTGCCTGGGCATGCTTCTTGCGCCGCGGGAGCGGTTAGAATCACGTCCCTGATTGCTTCCTGCCATGTCGATGATCAACCTCACCACCCCCGCCCTGCTGTTCCCCGCGACCTCGCTGTTGCTGCTGGCCTATACCAACCGCTTCCTGGTGCTGGCGCAACTGATCCGCAATCTGCAGAACCAGGGCCAGAATGATGAACGCGGACTGGTGATCCGGCAGATCCTCAATCTCAGGAAGCGCATCGTGCTCACGCGCTACATGCAGGCGCTGGGCGTGTCCAGCTTCATCATGTGCGCCATCTCGATGTACCTGATTTTCGTGGACTTCAATCGCTGGGCCGAGGTGTTCTTCGGCATCAGCCTCATGCTGCTGGTGGCCTCGCTGCTGGTGTCGCTGTGGGAAATCATGATCAGTACGCGCGCCATCGAGATCACCCTGGAAGACATGGCCCACAAGCTGGAGCAGCGGGGCATCCTGGCCGAATGAAAGCCGGCATGGGGCGAACATGTGATAATCGACCCGCCCGGCCGGCATTGCAGAGCATCACCGCCGGCGGGCACCCCTCGACTATGCATTGGAGACCTACATGATCCTGGAACTGGCGGACATCCGCATCCAACCCGGCAAGCAGGCAGAATTCGACGAAGCCATCCAGCGCGGCCTGGCGCAAACCATCAGCAAGGCCCGTGGCTATCTGGGCCACAAGGTACAAAAAGGCATCGAGTCGCCCGAACGCTACATCCTCATGGTGTATTGGGCCACCCTGGAAAACCATACCGTGGATTTCCGTGAATCGCCCGCCTTTACCGAATGGCGCGGCATCGTCGGTCCCTTCTTCGCCGGCGCCCCGCAGGTGGAACACTTCGCGCTGCTGACCGAATCGGTCTGAGCGCTTCGGCCTGATCTGCGCCGACCCGCGCCTATCGGCCACCGGCTGCGCCGCCAAGCCTGGCGCTGCGGAACGTTTGCGGCCTGCCCCTGACTAAAGGGCAGACCATGGAGGGGCAGGCCGATCCGGCCGCCCCCGATGGTGGATGAACGATGACCGAGAAAGCGCCACCATGACAACAGCGCCGGTACGCACCGTGCGCAGGAACACCAGAATGACCACACTGCCCCGATTCTTCTCTCCCCGCGTCCCCCGTCTGCGCGCCCGCGCCTGGGCGCTGGGCATGCTGCTGGCGCTGAGCGGCTGCAACAATTTCAGCGGTGACGAGCGGCAGCAGGCCGAGGTCATCGGCAACTTCTACCGCATCCACCTCAAGAACCACGCCCCCGGGCTGCCCTCCGCCGAGGAACTCAAGCAGTTCGAGCCGCTGGTGAGCCGCGCGCTGTACTCCCTGCTGAGCCGCGCCGAAGCCGCCGACCTGCGCTACCACACCGTGGCCGGTGCGCAGGCGGCACCCTTGATCGAAGGCGATCTGTTCACCTCGCTCTACGAGGGTGCCACCTCCTTCGCCGTGCAATCCTGCGACAGCGAGGCTGATCGGGCTTCCTGCCAGGTCGCCTTCCGTTATCAGAAGGAAGGCGCCGACGAATCCTGGAACGACAAGATCCTGCTGGTGCGCGAAGAGCACCAATGGCGCATCGACGATATCGAGTTCATCGGCAACGACCAATCCTCCCAGCGCGAATACCTGAGCGACAACCTCGCCGACGCCATCCAGCAGGCCGAATGAGCCGGTCCGGCTCGCCCTGGGCCCGCCAAGGCGGAATTGGTGGCCTTTTGGCGATGTGTTCCCGGTCTTCCGGCTGAGCCTGGCAACGTAAAATTGCGCCATGGCATGCTGGTCCTTTTGCGCACGCTCGGCGCAGAGGCATCCAGGCATGCAAAAAATACCAACACAGCAATTGCATCGTGAATAACACGTCACCCGCACGCCTGCGGTGGGCTCAGGGAGAATCGGATTGAAGCGGATCGGTAAGACACTCATCGTCGCCGCCAGCATGCTGCTTGCAGCCTGCTCGGCCAATGAAGAGGGCAAGGCCAAGGAACTGGTCACGGAGTTCTACCAGACCCACGCCTCGAACCGTCCCTCGGGCGCGCTGTCGCTCAAGGAACTGATCGTCTTCCGCCGTTTCCTGTCGGTGCCGCTGTTTGACTTGCTCAAGGATGTCTCGGTGGCCGAGGAGGCCCGTACCGCCCAATCGGCGGCGGACCAGGCTGCCGATCCCGATGCCGATCCGCTGCCGCCGCTGGTGCAGGGCGATCTCTTTACCGGCAACCCGGACGGCGCTGCCGCCTTCCGCGTGCTCGATTGCGATGCCCAGGAGCGCGAGGCCCGCTGCACGGTGGAACTGAGCCTGAGCGAGGCCAAGCCGCCCGCGCCCGCCAAATGGACCGATACGGTCCTGCTCGCCCGCGATGCGCGCGGCTGGGTCATCGACAACATCCAGTATGCCGCCGGCAATGCGCCGCTGCGCAGCGGCACGCTGCAAGATGCGATGCGCAAGGTCTTGAAGCGTGATGCGGCGCCGCTGCTGCCCCTGGCACCGGCAAAATAAGTCAGCGTGGGAGGGCGGCAACGCGCTTGCCCTCTTGCGCCGCCTCGAAAAAATCAGGCTTCCTGGCACCCGCTGCTTGACGGCATCGCGGCAGCCATCGCGCAAGGCTCTATAATCGCGCGATTCCCTTAGAAGCCTGCCGCGATGTCCAATCACACCTTCCTCTGGCACGACTACGAAACCTTTGGCGCCGTGCCCCGCCGCGACCGCCCCGCGCAGTTCGCTGCCGTGCGCACCGATGCCGAACTCAACGAGATCGGCGAGCCCGTGATGATCTATTGCAAGCCGGCGCCGGACTACCTGCCCGATCCGGTCTCCTGCCTGATCACCGGCATCACGCCGCAGCACTGCCTGGAACACGGCCTGCCCGAACATGAATTCGCCGCCCGCATCGAGCAGGTGCTCGGCGAGCCCGGCACCATCGGCGTGGGCTACAACACCATCCGTTTCGATGATGAAGTCACGCGCTTCATGTTCTGGCGCAACCTGATCGATCCCTATGCGCGCGAATGGGCCAACGGCTGCGGCCGCTGGGATCTGCTCGACGTGGTACGCCTGACCTATGCACTGCGCCCGGACGGCATCCGGTGGCCGACCAAGGAAGACGGCAGCGTCAGCTTCAAGCTGGAGGATCTCTCCAGGGCCAATGGCCTGGTCCACGAAGCGGCGCACGACGCACTCTCCGACGTGCGCGCCACCATTGCGCTGGCGCGCCTGATCCGCCAGAACAATCCACGCCTGTTCGACTTCGCCCTGGCCTTGCACAAGAAGGACAAGGCCGCGGCCGAGATCGGCTTGCCGGCGGCCAAGCCCTTCCTGCATGTCTCGGGCATGTTCCCGGTGGCCAATGGCTGCCTGGCGCTGATGTGGCCGCTGGGCATGCATCCGACCAACAAGAATGAAGTGATCGCCTGGGATCTCGCCCATGATCCGACCGAACTGGCGACCCTGGATGCGGCCTCGGTGCGCGAACGCATGTTCACCAAGCGTGATGAACTGCCCGAAGGCATGATCCGCCTGCCGGTCAAGAGCATTCACCTGAACAAGTCACCGATGGTGGTGGGCAGCCTCAAGACGCTCTCGGCCGGGCGCGCAGCGCAACTGAACATCGATATCGACACCGCCCTGCGCCACGCTGAAAAGGCCGCCACGCTGCCTGACCTCGGTGCACTGTGGCGCCAGGTCTATCAGCGCGAAAACGAGGCCGCTCCGGACGTAGATGAAGATTTGTACGGCGGCTTCATCGGCAACGGCGACCGCCGCCAGTTGACGCAGCTGCGCGCGCTGCCGCCGCAGGCGCTGGCCGGTGCCAGCGTGGCCTTCGACGACATGCGATTGAATGAAATATTGTTCCGCTATCGGGCACGCAATTTCCCCGACACCCTGAGCCCGGAAGAAGCCCGGCACTGGGAAGAACACCGCGCCGCGCGCCTGTTCGACGGCGCGGGCGGTGCGCGCACCATCGCGCAACTGTTCGAGCAGATCGACCAGTTGCAGGAAGAGGCCGATGACGAACGCACCCAGGACATCCTGGGCGCGCTGTATGACTATGCGGAGATGATTGCGCCGGCCAATCAGTGATGCCTGGCGCGCGCGGGCCTAGCCGGCGGCAGGACCGTCCTCGGCAGCAGCAGCCTTGCCCTGCGACTTCAACTTCATGATGAAGTCGCGGAAGGCCGGCTGGATGTCCTCGAACAGCGGATGCTTGCGGTTCTTGAGGATCACTTCCCCGAACAGCTTCAACCCCAGCGCCAGCTGCGCGCTGGTGTCACTGTCGAATTGCCCCTTACCACGCAGGCGGGAGACGATACTGAAGAGATCGTCATGGTTGCCCGCCTCGAAAGTCAGGGGCGCGTGCAAGGCTTGTCCCTCCGAGGCCGTAGCCAGGTGCTCCAGGGTGATGCGGTAGCGATGTTCTCTCATGTGAAGTTCCTTTCCAGATTCCGGTAACACCGGATCAGACGCGTTCCACCGCCACGGCAGCGCGGTCGATGATGTCGATGATGGCATGCAGTTCTTCCCTGGCCAGCTTGCCCTTGGCCAGGCGCGTATGCAGGGCCATACGGAAGTTCTGCACGGCGCGGCGCAGTTCGGGCGAATCGGCGTCGGGACGCTCCTGGCGGCGCAGCTCGAACTTGCGCAGCACCTGCTGCAGCACCTCGGCATTGTCCTTCTCTTCCAGATGCGCCTGACCTTCGGGGCTGATGGTGTAGAGCTTCTTGCCGCCCTCCTCGCCCTGCACCGAGGCATGGCCCATTTCTTCCAGCAGCGTCAGGGTCGGGTAGATCACGCCCGGACTCGGGCTGTAGCCGCCGCCGACCAACTGCTCGATGGCCTTGATCATGTCATAGCCGTGGCGCGGTTTTTCCTGCAGCAGATGCAGCATCACGATGCGCAATGCGCCCTGCTCGAACATGCGGGCGCCACGACCGCCGCCGCCTTCGCGGCCACGCGGGCCATGATGGCCGCGCGGACCGCGCTGGTCATCGTCGTCGAACAAGCCGCCGCCGTGGTGAGGACGGTCGTGGCGCTGGTGCTTGGCGCCGTGACCTGGCTGGCCGGGTTGATGGAATAAATGCTTGAACATGGTGTTTCCTTCTTGTCGGGTTGCAAAGGCAGCGACTGACGCACGCTGCGGAGCGATCGATATAGCCAAGATATATCTTTATTCCAGGCATTTCAAGATATATCTTAATAATATTTTTCAGATTTCCGACAGGAAAGAGGAAGCAAAAAGCTTCACCATCTCATGCAGCGAGATGATGAAGCAGTCTTAAAAGAGGTGCTGGAAAATGGGCATATGCCCGTGCGGTGAACAAGACCGTGCGGAAATCCCCGCTCAGCCCCGGCTTGCATGCCAGCGAGCCACACGCTGCAGACAGGTATGGACATCGCCCTGCACCAGTTCGGTGGCATGGACCAGCATGAGGTTGCGCGGCAGGCCGAAGTCCTCGATGAGCATGCCCGCATGGCAGTACCCCGGTTCAGCCTGCGGCACCTGGCTCAGCAGGTCCTGGGCAGGCGTGTTGTAACACCACACCTTCTTGCCCCGCCCGACTGCATAGCCGATCTCGAAGACCGTTCCCGAGTCGGGCTCATGCCCGCGAAAATTGCACACATTGGCCACCACGTAATCGGCGGAATCGATCAGGGCCACGTTGATCTCGTAGATGCGGCGTGCCACTTCGGCCTTGCTGTCGCCGCTGACTTCATCATCGCCGGGGCACAGCGCCACCAGTCCGAGGTCGGCGCACCATTGCCTGATCCGCTGTTTGTGCTGCGCATAGTCGCGCTGGAAGACATCGGGGCCGGCCAGGTAGATGCGGGGCTGCGGGGTCATGGTTCATCCTGTGCAATACGAGGGAAACGGCAGGATAGCGCAAACCTTCATCTCCTTATGAACCCAGCTGCGCCACAATCTGCGCGCGATCGAAATCCGGCCCGAAATCATCCACTTGCACGCTCTGGTTGCCATAGTGGGCAAAGGCATCAACGGCTTCCTTCTCCTGCTGCGAGATCAGCTGGCGTTGCAGCGCCAGCGCGCTCCAGGCCGGGACGTCCGGCAGGTTCTGCGGCATCGGCGGCAGCTTGCCTTCCTTGATCTCGCCCTTGAGACGATGCTCCAGCTGCTGCACCACCGGCGTGAGTGCAAAGGCCCTCTCGCCACAAGCCAGCGATAAGGGGCCAGCTCAGCCGGTGGAATCGGACAGTATTGCCTTGCCAGGTCAGACAATGCCCGACAAGCCGCAGCCCATGGCATCCATTACAATCCCGGCATCGCAGACAGCAGCACCGGAGAAGACATCATGAAATGGGAAGGCAATCGCGAAAGCGACAACGTGGAAGACCGCCGTGGCGAGGATGGCGGTGGCGGCTTTGGCTTCGGTGGCCGCTCCATCGGACTGGGCACGGTGGCGGTGGCGCTGGTGGCCTCCTACTTTCTGGGCATCAATCCGCTAACCATGCTCAATCTGCTCTCCGGCGGTGGCGCACCGGCCCCGGTGCAGCAGCAGGTACCCTCGCACAAGCCTTCACCCAACGATCAGATGGCGCGCTTCGTCTCCACCGTGCTGGCCGATACCGAAGACACCTGGGGCCAGATCTTCGCCAGCAATGGCAAGCAGTACGTGCGGCCCAAGCTGGTACTCTTCTCCGGCAGCACGCCCACCGCCTGCGGTACCGGCCAGACTGCCACCGGCCCCTTCTACTGCCCGGGCGACCAGAAGGTCTACATCGATCTGTCGTTCTATGAACTGATGAAACAGCGCTTCAAGGTGTCCGGCAATTTTGCCCAGGCTTATGTGATTGCGCATGAAGTGGGGCACCACGTACAGCACCTGATGGGCATTTCCGACAAGGTGGATGCGGCCCGCCGCAATGCCACCGAGAAGCAGGCCAATGCCATGTCGGTGCGGCTGGAGTTGCAGGCGGACTGCTTTGCGGGGGTGTGGGCCTATCACGCCAACCAGGCGCGCCACATCCTGGAAGAAGGCGACATCGAGGATGCCCTGCACGCCGCCTCGGCCATCGGCGACGATGCCCTGCAACGCCAGGCGCGCGGCGTGGTCGTACCGGACTCCTTCACCCACGGCAGTTCGGCGCAGCGCGTGACCTGGTTCAAGCGCGGCATTGCCCAAGGCAAGGTCAGCGCCTGCAATACCTTCGCCGCCAGGGAACTCTGAACACATCACTACGAGGAGACCCACCGCATGACCCTATCTTATTGGTGCATCCTGATCGCCGGCCTGATGCCGGTGCTGACCATTGCGATAGCCAAATATGGCCGCCGCGATTTCGACAATGCCGAACCACGCGCCTGGCTGGACAAGCAGACCGGGCTGCGCCGCCGCGCCGACTACGCGCATCGCAACCACTTCGAAGCCTTTCCCTTCTTTGCTGCGGCCGTACTGGTGGCGCAGATGGCGGACGCTCCCCACGAACAGATCGATACTGCCGCAGTGGTCTTCATCGTGGCGCGTATCTTTTATACGGCGCTGTACCTGACGGACAAGCCTTCGGCCCGCTCGGCGGTCTGGATCGTGGGATATCTGAGCGTGATTGCGCTGTTCGTCATTGCCGCACGCGCCTGAAACAGGAGCCATCAATGAGCCACCCCGCCGCCCTGCAACTGGCCCCCATGCGCGCAGCCCTGGATCAACTGTGTGCCGGCCACACCAGCATCGCCAGCCTGTGCAGCACCTGGCGCGCCAGCGAGGAAGTGATGAACGCCCTGCCGCCGCGCTATCGCCAGGTCGCCGAAGACCTGCTGGGCCGCCTCGAAGCCGGCAGTCTCTTCACCGAAGAAAGCTGCTCCTTCAGCCAGAAGGATCTCACCGACAGCCTCTCCACCTGGCTGGACAAGGCACAGCAGACGCTGGCGGCGGGCTGACCTGCCTGGCCGGAAGAACTAGTTCTTCCGGCCGCCCTCCTCCTCCTTCTTCCTTCACCTTCCTCACCGTCGGACCAATGTTGCCTGCCCGCCGTGACCGATAAGCTGGACTGCATCGATCACCATCCGCAGGAGGCTTCATGTCCGACCAAAGCCGGGCCTATGGCGTACTGGGTTCCAGTACGCTGGCCTTTACCGTCTGCTTCACCATCTGGGTGATGTTCGGGGTCATCGGCATTCCCATCAAGAATGCCCTGCACCTGAACGAAACCGAATTCGGCCTGCTCACCGCCATGCCGGTGCTGACCGGTTCGCTCATCCGCGTCCCCCTGGGCATCTGGACCGACCGCTACGGCGGTCGCATCGTGTTCTTCATCCTGATGCTCTGTACCGTGCTGCCGATCTGGCTGATTTCGTACGCCACGGCCTTCTGGCATTTCCTGGTGCTGGGCCTGTTCGTGGGACTGGCCGGCGGTTCCTTCTCGGTCGGTACACCCTATGTGGCGCGCTGGTTCAAGAAGGAGCGTCAGGGCCTGGCCATGGGCGTGTTCGGCGCTGGCAACTCGGGGGCGGCAGTCAACAAGTTCATCGCCCCGGCCCTCATCGCCGCCGGCGGCTGGGCTCTGGTGCCACAGGTCTATGCCGGCCTGATGCTGGCGGCCGCCGTGATCTTCTGGTTCTGCTCCGCCACCGATCCCGGCCACCAGGTGGCGTCCGATACCCGCTTCATCGATCAGATCCGCATGCTCAAGGAGCCCAGGGTGTGGCGCTACTGCCAGTATTACTCGGTGGTGTTCGGCGGCTACGTCGGCCTGAGCCTGTGGATGGTCAAGTACTACGTCACCGAATACGGTTTCGACATCAGGCACGCCGCCCTGCTGGCCGCCTGCTTCTCGCTGCCGGGCGGCGTGCTGCGCGCCATGGGCGGCTGGCTCTCCGACAAGTACGGCGCCTACAAGGTCACCTGGTGGGTGATGTGGATCTGTTGGGTGGCCTTCTTCCTGCTCTCTTATCCGCAGACCGACTTCACCATCCAGACCGTGAACGGCCCGCAACGCTTCCACCTCGGCCTGAACCCGGTGCTCTTCACGGTGCTGCTGTTCGTGGTCGGCGTGGCCATGGCGGTGGGCAAGGCTTCGGTCTTCAAGTTCATCTCGGATGACTACAGCAGCAACATCGGCGCCGTCTCCGGCATCGTCGGTCTGGCCGGCGGGCTGGGCGGCTTCATCCTGCCCATCCTCTTTGGCATCGCGCTGGACGTGACGGGCGTGCGCAGCTCCTGCTTCATGCTGCTCTACGGCACGGTCTGCTGCGCCCTGGTGTGGATGCATTTCCAGTTCCGCCGCGAGGCGACCACGACTGCCAGTGCGCCGCAAGCCCACTGATCCCTTCCTCTGACAAGGACTCATCATGAATCACGTACTACAACGCTGGGAACCGGAAAACCCCGAGTTCTGGCGCAAGCAGGGCCAGGCCGTGGCCCGCCGCAATCTGTGGATCTCCATCCCCTGCCTGATGCTGGCCTTCGCGGTCTGGATGCTGTGGAGCGTGGTGGCGGCCAACCTGGACAAGGCGGGCTTTCATTTCAGCAAGGACCAGCTGTTCTTCCTGACCGCATTGCCGGCCCTCTCGGGCGCCACGCTGCGCATCTTCTACTCCTTTCTGGTACCGGTCTTCGGCGGCCGCAAGTGGACCGCCATTTCCACCGCCAGCCTCCTGATCCCGGCCATCGGCATGGGCCTGGCCCTGCAGGACCCGGGCACCAGCTATTCCACCCTGCTGGGACTGGCGCTGCTGTGCGGGCTGGGCGGCGGCAACTTCAGTTCCAGCATGGCCAACATCAGCTTTTTCTTCCCCAAGGCGCGCAAGGGCTACGCCACCGGCATGAATGCCGGCATCGGCAATCTGGGCGTGTCGGTGGTGCAGTTCGTTACACCGATGGTGATTTCCTCGGCCGTGTTCGCCGCCTCGATCTCAGGTCAGGGTTTCGTCTTCCTTGATCCCAAGAGCGGCATGCAGAGCACCTTCTGGCTGGCCAATGCCGGCTTCATCTGGGTGCCCTTCATCGTCGCGGCCACGCTGGCGGCCTGGTTCGGCATGAATGACATCGCCTCGGCGCACGCCTCGCTGGCCGACCAGGCGGTGATCTTCAAGCGCAAGCACAACTGGCTCATGTGCTGGCTGTATGTGGGCACCTTCGGCTCCTTTATCGGTTTCTCGGCGGCCTTTGCGATGCTGATCAAGGCCGAATTCCCCGAGATCGCAGTGGCGCAATACGCCTTCCTCGGCCCGCTGGCCGGGGCTCTGGCGCGTCCGCTGGGCGGCATGCTGTCGGACCGCATCGGCGGCGCGCGCGTGACCTTGTGGGTGTTCCTGGCCATGGGCCTGGCGATCCTGCTGGGCATCCTGCCGGCCTTGCATACGCACCAGTTCATGCTGTTCCTGGTGTCCTTCATCGTCATGTTCATCCTGACCGGCCTGGGCAATGGTTCGACCTTCTGCATGATCCCGCTGATTTTCCAGACCGAGCGCGAACGCGCCGTGCAGGGTCAGGGCGAAGCCGCCCTGCAGCAGGCGCGCCTGGATGCCGCCAGAGAATCGGCCGCCGTGCTGGGCTTCTCGGGGGCCATCGGGGCCTATGGCGGTTTCTTCATCCCGCAGAGCTTCGGTACTTCCATTCGCATGACCGGCGCGCCCGACATGGCCATGTTCATCTTCGTGGGCTTCTATGCCAGCTGCATGCTGATCACCTGGTGGTACTACGCGCGCCGGGGTGCGGAGATGCCTTGCTGAGAACCGGTCTAGTTCTTTCGAACTAGTCGGACTAGTCCGCCTGCAGGGGGCAGGCGTACAAGCTGGCCAATAGGCGCAGCGGGGCGGCTTGCCTACACTTTTCTACAGTCAACGCAGGTGGAATGTCCACCCACGCAACCGAGGATTCACGATGAGTCATTTTCTGGACCGATTGAAGTTCATGTCGCGGGTGAAGTCCACCTTCGCCGATGGACATGGCGCGGTGGTCAACGAAGACCGCCAATGGGAAAACGCCTACCGCAGCCGCTGGCAGCATGACAAAGTGGTACGTTCCACCCACGGGGTCAACTGCACCGGTTCCTGCTCGTGGAAGGTCTACGTCAAGAACGGGCTGATCACCTGGGAAACCCAGCAGACCGACTATCCGCGCACCCGCCCCGACCTGCCCAACCATGAGCCGCGCGGTTGCCCGCGTGGAGCGTCCTATAGCTGGTACGTCTACTCGGCGCAGCGCGTGAAATACCCGATGATCCGCGGCCGCCTCATGCAGTTGTGGCAGGAAGCACGCCGCACCCTGAGCCCGGTCGAGGCCTGGGCCGCCATCACCAGCGACGCCGCCAAGGCCGCCAGCTACAAGTCGATACGCGGCCTGGGCGGCTTCGTGCGTGCCGACTGGGATACCGCCAACGAGATCATCGCCGCCGCCAATGCCTACACCATCAGGCAATATGGTCCGGACCGCATCATCGGCTTCTCGCCCATCCCGGCCATGTCGATGGTGTCCTATGCGGCCGGTGCGCGTTATCTCAGCCTGATCGGCGGCGTGCCGCTGTCCTTCTACGACTGGTACTGCGACCTGCCACCGGCCAGTCCGCAGATCTGGGGCGAGCAGACCGACGTGCCGGAATCGGCCGACTGGTACAACTCCACCTACCTGATGGTATGGGGCTCCAACGTGCCCCAGACCCGCACACCCGACGCCCACTTCTATACCGAGGTGCGCTACAAGGGGACCAAGACGGTGGCGGTGTCCTCGGACTTCGGCGAGATGGTCAAGTTCGGCGACATCTGGCTGGCACCCAGGCAAGGCACCGACGCTGCCCTGGCCATGGCCATGGGCCACGTGGTGCTCAAGGAATTCCACCAGGCCCAGCCCTCGGCCTACTTCCGTTCCTACGTCAAGCAATACACCGACATGCCCATGCTGGTGCGGCTGGTGCAACGTGATGGCCACTACCTGCCGGACCACCTGCTGCGCGCCTCGCAGTTGCCGGGCCAGCTGGAAGAAGCCAACAATGCCGACTGGAAGTCGCTGGCCATCGATGCCGGCACCGGCCAGATCGTCGCCCCCAACGGTTCCATCGGCTACCGCTGGGGCGAAGGCCAGGTCAATGACGGCGCCAAGGTCGGCCGCTGGAATCTGGAAAGCCGCGACGGCCATTCCGGCCGCGAGATCGATCCGCTGCTCTCGCTGGTGGCGCAGCACGATGAAGTGGTCACGGTCGCCTTCAACTATTTCGGCGGCGACGATGCGCAGCCGCTGGCGCTGCGCCGGGTACCGGTGCGCCACGTGCGCCTGGCCAATGGCAGCACCGCGCTGGTGGCCACGGTGCACGACCTGATGATGGCCAACTACGGCGTCGATCAGGGCCTGGGCGGCGAGATCGCCCACAGCTACGATGACGATGTGCCCTACACCCCGGCCTGGCAGGAAAAGCATACCGGCGTCAAACGCGAACTGGTGATCCAGGTGGCGCGCGAATTCGCGCGCAATGCCCACGACACCGAAGGCAAGAGCATGGTCATCGTCGGTGCGGCGCTGAACCACTGGTACCACAACGACATGATCTATCGCGGCATCATCAATTTGCTGATGATGTGCGGCTGCATCGGCAAGTCCGGCGGCGGCTGGGCGCATTACGTCGGGCAGGAAAAGCTGCGTCCGCAATTCGGCTGGGCTCCGCTGGCCTTCGCCACCGACTGGGTACGCCCGCCGCGCCAGATGAATGGCACCAGTTTCTTCTATGCCCATACCAGCCAGTGGCGCCATGAAAAGCTGGGCATCCATGAGATCGTCGCGCCCACGGCGGACAAGGACAAGCTGTCCTCCATGAGCATGATCGACATGAACGCCAGGTCAGAACGCATGGGCTGGCTGCCCTCGGCCCCGCAACTGGAAACCAATCCGCTGGACATCTGCGACAGCGCCCGAGCCAGGGGTCAGACGCCGCAGGATTATCTGAAGGAGGCGCTCAAGTCGGGCACCGTCAACATGAGCTGCGACGACCCCGACAACCCGAAGAACTTCCCGCGCAACATGTTCGTCTGGCGCTCCAACATCCTGGGCAGTTCCGGCAAGGGGCATGAGTATTTCCTGAAGTACCTGCTGGGCACCCAGAACGCCCTGTTCGACAACCCCGACCAAGCCATCAGGCCCAGCGAGGTGAAGTACCGCGAGCAAGCCGCCGAAGGCAAGCTGGACCTGCTGGTGACGCTGGACTTCCGCATGAGCACCACCTGCCTGTATGCCGACATCGTGCTGCCCACCGCCACCTGGTATGAAAAGGATGACCTGAACACCTCTGACATGCATCCCTTCATCCATCCGCTGTCCGAAGCCGTGCAGCCGCTGTGGGAGAGCAAGACCGACTGGGAAATCTACAAGGGCATCGCCAAAAAATTCAGCGAGATCGGTGGCGACTATCTCGGCACCCGCAGCGACATCGTGCTGCAACCGCTGATGCATGACACCCCGGGTGAACTGGGTCAGCCCTTCGAACCCAAGGACTGGAAGAAGGGCGAATGCGATCTCATCCCCGGCAAGACCGCGCCCAACTTCGTGGTGGTGGAACGCAACTACAAGGACATCTACAAGAAGTTCACCTCGGTCGGCCCGCTGCTGGACAAGCTGGGCAACGGCGGCAAGGGCATCAACTGGCAGACCGGCCATGAAGTGGACGAACTGGCTGCCCTGAACAAGCGCGTCACCGAACCCGGCGTGAGCCAGGGCCGTCCGCGCCTGGACAGCGCCATCGATGCCTGCGAGATGATCCTGTCCTTCGCGCCGGAAACCAATGGCCACGTCGCCGTCAAGGCCTGGGAGGCACTGGGCAAGATCACCGGGCGCGATCACGCCCACCTGGCGCAAGGCCGCGAACACGACAAGATCCGTTTTCGCGACGTGCAGGCGCAGCCGCGCAAGATCATCTCGGCGCCCACCTGGTCCGGACTGGAATCGGAAGAAGTCAGCTACAACGCCGGCTATACCAACGTGCATGAACTGATCCCCTGGCGCACCCTCACCGGCCGCCAGCAGTTCTATCAGGATCACCGCTGGATGCTGGATTTCGGCGAAGGCCTGTGCGTCTACAAACCGGCCGTCGATACCAAGACGGTAGCGCCGATGCTCAACCGCCAGCCCAATGGCGAAAAGGAAATCGTGCTCAATTTCCTGACACCGCACCAGAAGTGGGGCATCCACTCCACCTATTCGGACAACCTGCGCATGTTGACCCTGAGTCGCGGCGGGCCGCACGTGTGGATCTCGGAAGACGACGCCCGTACGGCCGGCCTGGTGGACAACGACTGGGTGGAAGTCTTCAACAGCAACGGCACGCTGACCGCGCGCGTGGTGGTGAGCCAGCGCATTGCGGGCGGCATGTGCCTGATGTATCACGCGCAGGAAAAGATCGTGAACACCCCCGGCGCCGAGTTGAGCGGCAAGCGCGGCGGCATCCACAACTCGGTCACGCGGGCGGTACTCAAACCCACCCACATGATCGGCGGCTATGCGCAACTGTCGTATGGCTTCAATTACTACGGCACGGTCGGCAGCAACCGCGATGAATTCATCATCCTGCGCAAGATGAACAAGGTGGACTGGCTCGATGGCCGCAAGCAAGAAAGGACTGCATCATGAGAATTCGCGCACAAGTGGGCATGGTGCTCAACCTGGACAAGTGCATCGGCTGCCACACCTGTTCGGTGACCTGCAAGAACGTCTGGACCAGCCGCGACGGCGTGGAATACGCCTGGTTCAACAATGTCGAAACCAAGCCCGGCATCGGTTACCCGAAGCAATGGGAAAACCAGAAGAAGTGGAACGGTGGCTGGCTGCGCAATGCCAGCGGCAAGCTGGAACCGAAACAGGGCGGGCGCGTGCGCATCCTGGCCAACCTGTTTGCCAACCCCAACCTGCCCTCCATCGACGATTACTACGAGCCCTTCACCTACGACTACGAGCACCTGCAAAAAGCCCCGCTGATGGCGACGCCGCCGACGGCGCGACCGGTGTCGGTGCTGACCGGCAAGAAGATGGACAAGATCACCTGGGGCCCCAACTGGGAAGACGACCTCGGTGGTGAATTCAGCGCGCGCAGCAAGGATGCGCTCTTCGAAGGCGTGCAGAAGGAAATGTACAGCAGCTTTGAATCGACCTTCATGATGTACCTGCCGCGCCTGTGCGAACACTGCCTGAACCCGGCCTGCGTGGCGTCCTGCCCCTCGGGCTCGATCTACAAGCGCGAGGATGACGGCATCGTGCTGGTGGACCAGGACAAGTGCCGGGGATGGCGCATGTGCATCTCCGGTTGCCCCTACAAGAAAATTTATTACAACTGGAGCTCGGGCAAGGCCGAGAAATGCACCTTCTGCTATCCGCGCATCGAAGCCGGTCAGCCCACCGTGTGCTCGGAAACCTGCGTGGGCCGTATCCGCTACCTCGGCGTGCTGCTCTACGATGCCGACAAGATCGAAGCCGCCGCCTCGGTGGCCGATGAACAGGACCTGTACCAGGCGCAACTGGACTGCTTCCTCGATCCGCACGATCCTGAGGTGATGGCCGAGGCACGACGTCAGGGCATTGCACAGAGCTGGCTGGAATCGGCCCGCAGATCGCCGGTGTACAAGATGGCGATGCAATGGAAGATCGCCTTCCCGCTGCACCCGGAATACCGCACCCTGCCGATGGTCTGGTACGTACCACCGCTGTCACCCATCCAGAAGGCCGCCGAAGCCGGTCACATGGGCATGACCGGCATCATCCCCGATGTGAAGTCGCTGCGCATTCCGGTGCGTTATCTCGCCAACCTGCTGACCGCCGGCAAGGAAGCGCCCATCCTGAGCGCCCTCGAACGCCTGCTGGCCATGCGCGCCCACAAGCGTGCCGAGACCGTGCACGGCCAGCGAGATGACGCCGTGCTGCAGCAGGTCGGCCTGACCCCGGCCGAGGTCGAGGACATGTACCAGACCCTGGCCATCGCCAACTATGAAGACCGCTTCGTGGTGCCGTCCTCGCACAAGGAAATGGTGGAAGACAGCTTCAACGACAAGGGCAGTTGCGGCTTCACCTTCGGCAATGGCTGCTCGGGCGGCGTCTCCGAGGGCAGCCTGTTCGGCAAGAAGCCGCAAGGCAGCGTGATCTTCGTGGACATGCCCAAGTCGCGCAAGAAGACCGCCCTCACCGAATGAACGGAGCCCACAGCATGTCCAATGACCTTCACCCTGCCGCTGCGGCCGTGCCGCTCTACCGCATCGTCTCGGCGCTGATGAGCTATCCGCAGCCGGACCTGATCGCGGCACTGCCCGAGATCGGCGCCGCACTGCAAGCCGAACCGGCCCACCTGAGCGCCTTGCAGCCGCTGCTGGATCACCTGGCCGGCACGCCCCTGATTGCACTGCAGGAAGCCTACGTCGATACCTTCGACCGCAGCCATGCGCTCTCGCTGCACCTGTTCGAACACATCCATGGCGAAAGCCGCGATCGCGGTCAGGCCATGGTCGACCTGCTGGACGAATACCGCGCCCATGGCGTGGAACCGGCCGAGACCGAACTGCCCGACTACGTGCCGCTGTTCCTGGAATTCCTGAGCCTGCTGGACCCGGCCACGGCCGCGAAACTGCTGGGCGACGCCATCCACGTGCTGGCCGCCATCGGCATGCGGCTGCAGAAGCGGGACCATCCCTACGCCCCGCTGTTCCTGCTGCTGACCACCCTGACCGCAGTCGAACCACGCGAACAGGATGAACCACCGGTGCGCGACATGGATGAAGCCATGGAAGTCTTCGGCCCCGGTGCCGATGGCGTGGAACCCCTGCTCAGACCGGCCATGGGCGGGGTGCAGCCGCTGCATTTCCATCCCCGGCCACCGGCCAGCCAAGCCAGCCCGGCCAGCCCGACCGGCCGCTGAGCCCGGCCCATCGATTCGCCTGCATAGAGAGATCACCATGAACTACCTGCATCAATTCCTCTACGGGATCTATCCCTACATCGCGCTGGTCGTGTTCCTGCTGGGCAGCCTGGTGCGCTTCGAGCGCGAGCAGTACACCTGGAAGAGCGATTCCTCGCAACTGCTGCACGCCGGCCGTCTGCGGCTGGGCAATATCCTGTTCCATGCAGGTGTGCTGGGGCTGTTCTTCGGTCACCTGGTAGGCTTGCTCACGCCAGTGGCGGTGTGGGATGCCCTCGGCGTGACGCACAGCTTCAAGCAGGCCGTGGCCATGGGCGCCGGCGGCGTGTTCGGCACGCTCTGCCTGCTGGGCCTGCTGATCCTGATCCATCGCCGCTGGACCGATGCGCGTATCGCCGCCGTCACCCGCCCGTCCGACAAGCTCCTGTTGCTGTGGCTGCTGGTCACGCTGGGACTGGGCTTGTCCACCATCGCCGAATCGGCCCAGCATCGCGATGGTCACATGATGGTGCTGCTGATGACCTGGGCCCAGCACATCATCACCCTGCGGGGCGACGCCGCCGGCTTCATCGAGGGCGCGCCGCTGCTGTTCAAGCTCCACCTCTTCATGGGACTGACGCTGTTCGTGATCTTCCCCTTCACCCGGCTGGTGCACGTCTGGAGCGGCTTCGCTTCGGTCACCTACCTGAGCCGCGCCTGGCAACTGGTACGTACCCGCTGAACGAGGAGAATCACCATGCCCGTGATCGTCAACGACTACGAACTCACCGACGCCGAGATGGCGCAGGAACTGGCCGCCCGCGATGAGCAGGAGCCGGATCTGCAAGCGGCCATGACCACCCTGGTACTACGCCGGCTGCTGCTGGAACAGGCGCAGCAACTGGGCCTGCAAGAAACCGGCGAAGACGCCCGCATCGAAGCCCTGCTGCAACACGAAGTCCACGTCCCCCTGCCTGATGAGGAACAATGCCGGCGCCACTACCAGGCCGCGCCGGAACGCTTCCGTGTCGGTGCGCTGGCCGAGGTCAGCCATATCCTCTTCCAGGTCACGGAAGGGGTGGACCTGGCGGCATTGCGCCTGCACGCCGAAGCGGTCCTGGCCGAGCTGCTGGTGCATCCGCAGCGCTTCGCGGAAGTGGCAGAGATCGCCTCCAACTGTCCTTCCGGTGCCCAGGGCGGCAGCCTGGGTCAGATCACACGCGGCACCTGCGTGCCCGAGTTCGAGAAGGCCGTCTTTGCCGCCCAGGCCGACGCCATCCTGCCGCGCCTGGTGGAAAGCCGCTTCGGCTTGCACATCGTCCGGCTCGGCCGCAAGTTCGACGGCGAACTCCTGCCCTTCGACGCCGTGCGCGAGAACATCGCCCGGGCCCTGCAGCGCGCCAGCTTCGACCGTGCCGTGCGCCAGTACCTGCAATTGCTGGTCGGCCGTGCCTGCATCTCCGGCATCGATCTGCCGGGCGCGGTCACGCCGCTGGTGCAATGACACTGACTGGCTCAACCCTATGCCCTTCCCCTTCGCGCCTTTCGATCGTCCGGTCCTGCAGGACCGCTTCGGTCGCCGCATCAGCTATGTGCGGCTGTCGGTCACCGACCGCTGCGACCTGCGCTGCAGCTACTGCATGCCCAACAGTTTCAAGGGCTTCGAGGAGCCGGCCAACTGGCTCAGTTTCGATGAGATCAGCCGCGTCATCGCTGCCTTCGCCCGGCTGGGCGTGGGCAGGGTGCGGCTGACCGGCGGCGAGCCGCTGTTGCGGCGGCACCTGCCGGTCCTGGCGGCACAGCTGTCGGCATTGCCGGGGGTGGAGGAATTGTCCCTGTCCACCAATGCCACGCAGATGCACAAGCACGCTGCGGCCTTGCGCGCGGCCGGCGTGACACGCATCAACGTCAGCCTGGACAGCCTGGAGCGCGCCTGCGTCACCCGCATCACCGGGCGCGACAGCCTGGAGAGCGTCATGACCGGGCTGGCCGCAGCCAAAGCGGCGGGCTTTGCGCCCATCAAGGTCAACATGGTGGTGCTGCGCGGCGTCAATGAAGATGAAATCCCGCGCATGGCCGAGTTCTGCTTCAAACAGGGATTCATCCTGCGCCTGATCGAAGCCATGCCGATGGGCCAGACCGGTCGCGACAGCGGCACCGTCGCCATCGGCCCTATCCGCGAGCAACTGGTGGCGCGCTTCGGCCTGCAACCACTGGCCGCCGAGCTGGGGGGCGGACCGGCGCGCTACTGGCAGCGCGCCGATGGCGACGGCACCATCGGTTTCATCTCGCCCATCAGCCAGCATTTCTGCGCCACCTGCAACCGCGTGCGCCTGTCGGTGGATGGCACGCTCTACCTGTGCCTGGGCCAGGAGGCGCGCGTCGAGCTGCGTCCGCTGCTGCGTGCCGGCATCGATGATGCGGGCCTGGAGGAGGCCATCCGGCTGGCCATCGAACTGAAGCCGGAACGCCATGAATTCCAGGAGCAGCCGCACAAGATCATCCGTTTCATGTCGCAGACGGGGGGCTGACGTGCTGTAGCAAGACCGCACAAGAACAAAGGGATAAGTGAAGGAAAGTTGACTTCGCCCCCGTGATTTTCATCCGGCGAAGGCATAGACTGCCTGCTCGCCTGCCGCCCGGAACCACCATGCCCTCTCCTGCCGCCCCGCTGCTGCCCCTGCCGCCCCTGCCGCCGCACAAGCGGCTGACCTTCCGCATCCTGCTGATGACCCTGGTCGGCCTGGGCCTGACCATGACAGCCATCGGCTATACCCTGCTGCTGTCCTGGCAACTGGAAGGCGGCGGCACCGTCATCAATGAAGCCGGCAGCCTGCGCATGCGCTCCTACCAGCTCGGTCTGGCGCTGGAACACCAGCAGGCGCGCGACACCGTGCAGCACGAGATCGAGCGCTTCAGCGAAATCCTCGACGTACTGCAGACCGGGCAGGCAGGACAGCCCAGCTTCGTGCCGCCGCGCGGCCCCATCCATGAGCAGTTGCTGCAGGTACGAGGCCAGTGGCAGCAGCGTATGCAAGTCCATGCCAGGGAGGTGTTGCAGGCGGAGGATGACCGGCAACGCCAGCAGGCGCTGACGCAATACCTGCAGGAACTGCCGGATTTCGTGGACGAGATCAACCTGCTGGTGGCCCTGGTGGAAGCCGACCTGGCCGGCAAGACCACCTGGCTGCGGCTGTGCCAGACCGCGCTGATCTTCCTGGCGCTGGCGGCCAGCATCGCTGTGCTGTACCTGCTCTACCTGTGGATCGTCGGCCCGGTGCGGCGCTTGCAGGCGGGGATTGCGCGCATGTCGCAAAACGACCTGGACGTGCGGCTGGCCATCGACAGCGAAGATGAGTTCGGTCAACTGGCACGCGGATTCAACCAGATGGCCGATCACGTGCAGGGCGTGCACCGCACGCTGGAAGACCGGGTGGCGGACAAAACCGCACGCCTGCGCGAGCAGAATGAAGAAGTCGGCACGCTCTATGAAATCACCGACTTCCTCTCCGGCGCGCACACCATCGAGGCGCTGTGCAGCGGCTTCCTGCGCCGCATCATGCAACGCATCCAGGCCGATGGCGGCACGGTGCGCATCCTCGATGAACGCGGCAACCTGTATATCGCGGTGCATGAAGGTATTTCCGAACGCATCATCGATGAAGAACGCTGTCTCAAGGTCGGCGATTGCCTCTGCGGCACCGCGACCTCGCAGGGCATCATCCTGGTCCGCGACTTCCGCGAACTGGACCAGCAGCGCCGCTATCGCTGCCAGGAAGAAGGCGCGGTATCGCTGGGCATCTTCCAGATCCAGGTGCGCGAACAGGTCATCGGCAGCTTCTCGCTGCATTTCTCGCGCGAACGCCAGATCAGCGAAGAAGAACGCCGCCTGCTGGAAACCCTGGGCCGGCACCTGGGTTCGGCCATCGAAAACCAGCGCCTGATCGCACGCGAAAAGGAATTCGCGGTCGCCCACGAACGCAACCTGATGGCACAAGGCCTGCACGACAGCATTGCCCAGGGCCTGAACTTCCTGAACCTGCAGGTGCAGATGCTGGAAGATTCGCTTGCCCGCGAAGACCTGGGGGAAATCCGCGACATCGCGCCCCTGCTGCGCGCCGGGGTGCAGGAAAATTACGAAGATGTGCGCGAGCTGCTGCTGAACTTCCGCAGCCGCCTGCAGGACAGTGATCTCGAATCCGAAATGCGCAAGGCCGTCGAGAAACTGCAGCGCCAGAGCGGCTTGCAGGGCCATCTCGACATCACCGGGGATGGCCCGCTGCTGGCGCCGGAACAACAACTGCAGGTCTTGTTCATCCTGCAGGAAGCGCTCTCCAACATCCGCAAGCACGCCCAGGCCAGCCACGTCAGGATCGAGGTCGACAATGGCAGCGACTTCTGCCTCACGGTCAGCGACGACGGCCACGGCTTCCAGCTCGACCAGGCGCGCGCCAAGGGCAGCCAGCACGTGGGCCTGCGCATCATGCAGGAGCGCGCCGAACGGCTGGGCGCGCACCTGGACATCGCCAGCCAGCCCGGTGCCGGTACCCGCATCACCGTCAGGCTGATGCGCGAAGAACGACTGGTAGCCTGAACGCCGTATCGCATTTTCAATGGAGCAGTCGCCGCATGAGCATCCGCATTCTCCTGGTCGATGACCATACCCTCTTTCGCAGCGGTATCCGCCTGCTGCTGCAACGCCATCCCGAATTCGAGGTCGTGGGCGAGGCCGTCGATGGCCTCGATGGCGTCAAGCGCGCCCGCCAGCTGCGTCCCGATGTGGTGCTGATGGACTTGAACATGCCCGGCCTGTCCGGCCTGGAAGCGATGCAACTGATCGTGGAGGATTTGCCGGAGACGGCCGTGTTGATGCTGTCGGTCTCCGAAGAAGCGGAAGACCTCAGCACCGCCCTGCACAATGGCGCGGCCGGTTACCTGCTCAAGAACATCGAAGCCGATTATCTGGTGCAGGCCATCAAGCGCGCTGCGGCCGGCGAGCCGGTGATTTCGGAGGCGATGACGGCCAAGCTGGTGATGCAGTTCCGGGCCGCCAGGCCGGCGGTTTCAGGCGATATGAAGGAAAAGCTGACCGCGCGCGAACGCGAAACCATGAGCTGCGTCGCACGGGGCCAGAGCAACAAGGAGATCGCCCGCAGCCTGGACGTGGCCGAAAGCACGGTGAAGATTCATGTCCAGAACATCCTCAAGAAGCTCAACCTGAGCAGCCGGGTGCAGATTGCCGTGTATGCTGTGGAACACGGTCTGGACAAAACGCCCTGAGCGGCGTACCGTACCGCTCCCCCGCGCCTGTTGCGGGCGGCATTTCCGAGAGAAAACATGCAAAAGATCACCTTCCCGCTGCAAGGCCATCCCTACGTCGAGCTGAACCAGTTGCTCAAACTCTGCGGCCTGTGCGACAGCGGCGGCGCCGGCAAGCAACTGGTGGCCGATGGCCAGGTCAAGGTCGACGGCAAGCTGGAGACCCGCAAGACCTGCAAGATCACCGTCGGCCAGAAAGTGACGCTGGGCGACGTACAGATCACGGTGCTGGCCGAATGAGTCCGCACGCCAGCGCCGAAGAGGTACTGGACTTCTGGTTCGGCCCCGATTGGGACACGCTGCCCGCGCACCAGGTCGCGGAGCGCCAGAAAAAACTCTGGTGGAGCAAACACCCCGACGTTGACGCCCAATGCCGCACCCGCTTCGAGCCGCTGGTGCAACAGGCCGCCGCCAACGAACTCGACGACTGGACCGAATCCCCGCGCAGCATGCTGGCCCTGATCCTGCTGCTGGACCAGATGCCGCGCAACATCTACCGCGATACCCCGCAAGCCTTCGCCTTCGATGAGCTGGCGCGCCAGTGCAGCCACCTGGCGCTGGCCATGGGGCTGGATGCGGAGTTGCCGCCGCTGGCCCGGGTGTTCGTCTACCTGCCGCTGGAACACGCCGAAGACCTGGACGATCAGGAGTACGTCGTACAACTCATGCGTGGCCTGGCCAAGGCGGCCAGCGGTGAAGACAAGCCGGCCTTCGATGGCTATGCCGACTATGCACGACGACACCATGCCGTGATCGAACGCTTCGGCCGCTTCCCGCATCGCAACCGCATCCTCGGGCGCGACAGCACGCCGGAAGAAGTCGAATTCCTCAAGCAGCCGGGCTCGTCCTTCTGAAGTTTTCGATAGCGGCAACCTGATTGCGGCTTTTGCTGGAGACGCATTTTCTTTTGCCATAGACTCGCGGGCTTTCCTTTTCAGGATTCGCCATGCGTGCTCGCTCCTGTGGTTTCTCGATGATGGAAGTGCTGGTGGCCATGCTGGTCATCGGCACCGGCGCCCTGGCCATCGCCATGCTGCAGTTGCATGCGCTGCGCAGCAGTCAGGACAGCAGCCTGCACGCCCGCGCCACGCTGATGGCGCAAGAGCTGACCGAACTGCGGGCCAGCCTGCCGCCAGCGCCCGGCGCCAGCGATCCCACCCTGTTTTCCTTCACTGCCGAGCGGCCGCCGGTGGCCCCGGCCGATTGCGAATCCGCCGCCTGCAATCCGTCTGATTTCATCCAGTCCGCACTGGCGGACTGGAACGGCCGGCTGGTGCGCGACTTCCCCCAGGCCCGCGTGATCGTCTGCCGTGATGCTCAGCGCACACCGCAAGTGGACTGGACCTGCGATGGCCAGGCCAGCAGCCCGGTGATGCTCAAGCTGGGCTGGCGCCGCCTCGGCGCAGCCAGCCCATCCACGAGCGCAGCAGGCCCGCTGCTTAGCCTGGTCCTCGGGCATTGACGATGCGCGCACGGTCCCGTTCCCCTCGCCCCGTGCGTCGGTCTGGTCAAACCGGGCTGAAGATGGTCGAGCTGATGATCGCGCTGGCCGTGGGCTTGCTGGTGGTGCTGGTGGCCGGCACGCTGTTGCAGCAGGCGCGCGCGGCCTATCAGGAGATGGACGATGCTGCCCGCGTCGAGGAAACCGGCCGCCTGGCCCTCGATCACCTGCAGCAGGCGCTGCGCCAGGCCGGTCATCTGCCGATGGAAACGCTCGCACATGGCGCTGCGCCCTCGCTTGTGCCGGGCCTGCGCGGACTCGATGACAGCCGCCAGGCCGAGCTGCTCGATCCCGCCAGCGGCAACTTCGGCAGCAGCACGGGCGATGGCGTCAATCACAGTGATGTGCTGATGCTGGGTTTCTTCGGCGCCCCGCCCGGCAGCCGTGCCCAGGTCAGCAACTGCAGCGGCGCCGAGGCGGTGACAGGCCCGCCGGAGGAAGCGGCGCGGCCGTGGGTGATCTATTTCATTGCGCCCGGCAGCGGCGGTGAACCGGAACTGCGCTGCCGCTACCAGGGCAAGAACGGCAACTGGACCTCGGATGCCATCGCCCGTGGCGTCGAAGCCCTGCAGCTGCGCTACGCCATCGACAGCGATGGCGATGGCCGCCCGGACCGCTGGTCGGATGCCTCGGCCATGCCGGCCCACGCGTGGCGCCAGGTGGTGCTGGTGCGTATTGCGTTGCTGGTCAGGGGACTTCAGCGGCGCCCTGCCGGCAATGAAGCGATACCGCGCAGCTACGATCTCTTCCTGCCCGCACGACGTAGCGACCCGGCCTGGCGCTTCACCGAGCCAGAGCAGGAACAACGGCGCCGTGCGGTATTCCAGGGCACGGTGATGTTGCGCAACCTTGCCGTAGCGGAGGCCCGCCCATGAGGATCCTGACTGCGCGCCAGCGCGGGGCCACCCTGATGATCGCGCTCATGCTGCTGAGCCTGATGCTGCTGCTGGGGGCCGCCACCACCTCGCTGCTCCTGCTGGAAGAACGCGCCGCCCGCAATCATCGGGAACATGTTCAAGCCCGTCTGGCCGCGCAGGCTGCACTGGAAGATGCCTGCGATGACATCCGCCATCGGCGCCGTATCGAGCCGGAGCAATTCAGCGCCGCGCTGCAATGCCGCAGCGATGCCGCGGGTGCCGGTCTGTGCCTGGGCCAGCAGGAGCGTGCCGGCTGGGAGCCTGCGCAACTGCATGGAGCGCAGGCCATCTCCGCCACGTATGGCCAGTTCACGGGGCGGCGCTTTCGCAGCGTGACCGGCATGGCCGTGCCGCGTTATCTGATCGAGCGCCTGCCGCCCCGGTCCGGCAAGGAGGCCATCAAGACGGCTGCCGATGAAGCAACGCCCACGCTCTATCGCCTCAGCGCCGTCGGCTACGGCCGCCACGGCGCCATCGTCGCGCTGCAGGCGCTGGTGCAGTTGCCGGCGCCCGCAGACAGCGCAGCAGCCAGTTGCCCGCTGCGGGCCTGGCGTCCTCTTTATCTGCCTACTCAGGAATGAACATGTCTCCCCACTCTCTGCCCGCGCCGGCACGTGGCTTCACGTTGCTGGAAATTCTGGTCAGCCTGGCCATCGTGATCCTCCTGGCCGGTCTCGGCTGGAACGGCTACCGCCACATCGTCCAGAAAGCGGCCCGCGCCGAAGGGCGTGCAGCGCTCCTGCACGTGTTGATGCAGCAGGAGCGCCACCACGCCTACCAGCACCGCTACAAGGCGTTCCAGCCGGGCAGCGCGGCGCATGGCTTCAAGTGGTATTCCGGCGCCACCCCGCAGGCCAGCGCCTATGCCCTGGCCGCCCGTGCGTGTGACGACGAAGACCTCTCCAGTTGCGTGCTGGTCACGGCCACGCCCGGCGGCAGCGGCGTCAATACCGCCTATGAGGATGCCCGGTGCGGCGTCCTGCAGGCCGACAGCCGTGGCAATCGCCGCGCCGACGGCAAGGACTGCTGGTGAACCCATGGAATCAAAAGGATTTACCCTCATCGAGCTGATGGTGGTCTTGCTGATTGCGGCGCTGGTGCTGGCAGCGGGCATCCCGGCCTTGCAGAACCTGTCCAGCGAGCACCAGCTGGCGGCGGCCGGCAGCGATTTCTTCCACAGCGTACAACTGACACGTTCCGAAGCGCTGCGGGCCGGCCGCCGCGCCGAACTGCGGCCCAGCGACGGCCGCGACTGGCAAAGCGGCTGGGAAATCCGCGTCGGCCAGCAGGTGGTCTCCCGCCATCCTTCGCTGGACCACGGCATTGCCGTGGCCTATACCACCGGCGGTGAACTGGTGGGATATCAGCCGGACGGGCAACCGCTCACGCGCGGTACCTGGTATTTCAGCAGCGGCAGCAACTCGCGGGCGGTGGTGGTCAATTTCCTGGGGCGGGTGCGGATCTGCAACCCGATCATCGACAGCCAGTGCAGCCAGGCCGCCATCGAGTGAGGCGCGGGCGCTTCCGGCCTTGCGGGCAATGCCGCAAAGCCGTGTATATTGACGGGCATCCGGCCTCGCCCCTGGCAGGCCTTGCCGCCTTTACCGTCTTTGCACACCATGACTTCCACTGCAGATCCGCTCTACCAGTTCGACATCGAGAATGACCAGCAGGCCATGGCCCTGGCCTTGCTGCAGGCCGGCTTCGGCATGCTCGACACCACGCCCAACCCGCGCGTGGGCTGCGTCATCGTCAAGGAGCGGCGCATCATCGGCGCCGGTTTCACCCAGCCGCCCGGCGGCAACCATGCCGAGATCCAGGCCATGGCAGATGCCGCCGCACGCGGTGCGGACGTACGCGGCGCCACCGTCTACGTCACCCTGGAACCCTGCAGCCATTTCGGCCGCACCCCGCCCTGCGCCGATGCGCTCATCCGCGCTGGCGTGGCGCGCGTGGTGTCGGCCATCGCCGACCCCAACCCGCTGGTGGCCGGCCAGGGCCTGGCGCGCCTGCAGGCGGCCGGCATCGAGGTGGCCTGCGGCTTGCTGGAAGAAGAGGCGCGGGAGATCAACATCGGCTTCCTGCACCGCATGCGTACCGGCCGCCCCTGGGTGCGCATGAAGAGCGCCGCCAGCCTGGATGGCAAGACCGCCCTGCACAATGGGGTGAGCCAGTGGATCACCAGCCAGGCCGCGCGTGACGATGGCCACATCTGGCGCGCCCGCGCCTGCGCCATCATGGCCGGCATCGGCACCATCCAGAAGGACGACGCGCAACTGACCGTGCGCGCCATCGAAACCCCGCGCCAGCCGCGCCGCATCGTGGTCGACAGCAAGCTGATCGTCTCGCCGGAGGCGCGCGTGATCCAGGGCGGCAATACCTGGGTCTTCACCGCCACCGACGACCGCGAGAAACGTGCCGCTCTGGAGGCCGAAGGCGCCGAGGTGATCCTGCTGGCCAACGCCGAAGGCAAGGTCGACCTGCCCGGCCTGATACGCGAACTGGGCCAGCGCCAGATCAACGAATTGCACGTCGAAGCCGGCGCCAGACTCAACGGCGCGCTCATCCGCGAAGGCTGCGTGGATGAGCTGCTGGTCTACCTGGCCCCGGCGCTGATCGGCGATGGCCGCAGCATGTTCGAATTGCCGCCGCTGGAAGATCTCTCGGGCAAGATCGGCATCCACTTCCATGAGGTCAAGCAGGTCGGGCCGGATTTGCGTATCCTTGCCCGGTTCGCCTAGGCGTCTTTTGGTTTTTTCTTTCAGATTTTCGTATCAGGACTGAATCATGTTTACTGGAATCGTTGCCGCCGTCGGCACCATCACCTCCGTCACCCCCCTGGCAGCCGGGCCTGAGGCCGGCGTGCGCCTGAACATCGACGCCGGCACCCTGCCGATGGCCGACGTTGCCCTGGGCGATTCGATCGCGCTCAATGGCGCCTGCATGACCGTGGTCGACAAGACCGAGCGCGGCTTCACCGTCGACGTCTCGCGCGAAAGCCTGCGGCTGACCGCCGGCCTGGACGTCCCCGGTGAAGTCAACCTGGAAAAGGCCCTGACCCTGGCCGAACGCCTGGGCGGCCACCTGGTCTCCGGCCACGTGGATGGCCTGGGACAGGTGCATTCCTTCGAGCCGGTGGGCGAATCGCGCGAACTGATCATCGATGCCCCCAAGTCACTGGGCAAGTACCTGGCCTACAAGGGGTCGATTGTGGTCAATGGCGTGTCGCTGACGGTCAACCGGGTGGAAGACCTGCCCGACGCCTGCCGCTTCTCCATCAACCTCATTCCGCATACCGTGGAAGTGACCACGCTCAAGCATCTGAAGGCGGGCAGCAAGGTCAATCTGGAGATTGATCTGATTGCGCGGTATGTGGAGCGCATGCTGTCCTCGCCCCAGGCTTCGCCCGCCACTGCCTGAGCCGGACTCAAGCCAGCTTGCCGGTACACCGGTCGATGAAGGGGATGACGCGACAGCAGTCTTAGCGCAGGATCTCCGCGATCACCGCACGACACACCGGACTGTCCCCATCGGCCAGCGGGAACAGCACCGTGTAGTGATGCGTCTGCGGCACCACGTGATGCGCCACCACCTGCGGCCAGCAATTGGCCATCACCGCCGCCTGCAGGTGGAACTGCGCGGTCTCCATTTCACCGATGATGGTGCGCACGCGCGTGACCGCGGGCCCGGCCTGCAGCACCGGCGAGAGTGCATCCGCACGCTGCTCATCCAGCATCAATGCCTTGTTTAGCGAGGTCGGGATCAGCGGCATCAGATCGAACACTCCGCTGATGGCAAAGACCGCCTGCACCTGCAACGCACTCGCCTGCGCGGCCACGAAGGCCGCCAGATGACCGCCCGCCGAATGCCCCATCAGCGAGACACGGTTGAGATCGACGCCCAGCCGCTGCGCCTGCTGCGCAATGGTTGCCAGAAACGCCTGTACCTCTGCCACCATGTCCTCGATGCGCGCCTGGGGTGCCAGCGAATAATTGATCACCGCCACGCTGATCCCGGCCTTGACGTAGGGCGCGGCGATGAAGCCGATGTCGCGCTTGTCCCCGCCCTGCCAGTACCCCCCGTGGATGAACACCAGCAAAGGCCGCTGCGCCCCCGCTGCACGATAGAAATCAAAACGCTGCAGCGGTGCATCACCGTAGGCGATGTCGGTTTCGGTGAGCAAGGTATCGGCAATGGCGGCCGTCGCGTGCTGCCACTGCTGCAGCACCTGCGGAAAATCCGGAAAGGCGGCCTTGAGGTTGTAGCCCGCTTCGCATTCGGCGATGGGGCAAAGAACACGGCGAGCGTCGGTCTTGACTTGATCGGGGAGCATTCACTTTTCCTTAACGCTATTTGCAACAGCATTAAACCTGCGTTAATGGATCAATATCCGCGCAGCAAGCGCCTCACACGCTCAGATACTGATCCCACAATTCCGTCTGCACCGACAGCTGCGCCGAATCGCCCTGCCAGACCACCTTGCCCTTTTCGAGGATGGTGTGCTGGTCGGCAAAGCCGATCAGGCGCTTGATGTACTTGTCGATGACGATGATGGTCAGCCCGTACTCGCGCAAGGTTTTCAGGCAAGTCCAGATCTCTTCCCGTACCAGCGGCGCCAGGCCTTCGGTGGCTTCATCGAGGATCAGCAGATGCGGATTGGTCATCAGCGCACGGCCGATGGCCAGCATCTGCTGCTCGCCGCCGGAGAGCTGGCCACCGCCATTGTGGCGCCGCTCCTTCAGGCGCGGGAACTGCTGGTAAATCTTTTCCAGCGTCCACGGATTGTCGCGGCCGTTGCGGCGCGCCGCGAAGGCGGAAAGGTTTTCTTCCACGCTCAGGTTCTTGAAGATCTGCCGCCCCTCCGGCACGATGGCGATGCCGCGCCGGGCAATTGCATCGGCACTGGCGCTGTGGATGGCTTCGCCACGAAAGCGCACCACGCCGCCGGTGGGACGATTCAATCCCAGGATAGTGCGCAGCGTAGTAGTCTTGCCCATGCCATTGCGGCCCAGCAAGGTCACCACTTCACCTTCCCTGACCTGCATGTCGATCCCGAACAGGACCTGGCTCGCGCCATAGCCACCGGTCAGGCCTTCCACTTCCAGCAAAGCACTCATTGCGTTTCCTCCTCGCCGAGGTAGGCCAGCTTGACCTCGGCATTGGCGCGGATCTCGTCCACGCTGCCGGTGGCCAGCACCGCCCCCTGCACCAGCACCGTCATGCGGTCGGCCAGGGCGAAGACGGCCTCCATGTCATGTTCCACCAGCACCACCGTCAGTTCCTCTTTGAGCGACCGGATCAGCGCGATCATGTCGCCGGATTCCTCATGGCCCATGCCCGCCATCGGTTCATCCATCAACAGTACGCGCGGGCCGCAGGCGATGGCCAGGCCCACATCCAGTCTGCGCCGCGCACCATGCGAGAGCTGCGACGACAACTGATGCACGAGCTTCTCCAGTCCGACGCGGCGCGCCACCGTCATGGCCGCTTCGCGTGCGCCGCGATCACTCGCGCTGGCATGGAAGAAGCCATAGCTGCGATGCTGCCCGCGCTGCACGGCCACCTGCAGGTTTTCCAGCACGCTCAATTCATCGAAGACGCTGGTGATCTGGAACGAGCGCACCAGCCCCGCTGCCACGCGTGCCTGTTCAGCGTGGCCATGCATGGGCTGGCCGAACAGATGGACCTCGCCCGCATCCGCAGCCAGCGCCCCGGAAAGCAATGAGAGCAACGTCGTCTTGCCCGCGCCATTGGGACCGATGATGGCGTGCACATGGCCGACCGCGATCTCCAGATCGACATCGCGCGTGGCCGCCAGGCCGCCGTAGTTTTTCTTCAGGCCCTTGACCGAGAGGGCCAGCGCCGCCAATTCACGCCCCATGCTGCTCTCCCTGCCTGAGTGTCTTGCCGATGGTGGCCAGCGAGCTCACGCCGCGCGGCGCCACCATGATCACCAGCAAGAGGATCAGCCCGACATAGATCTGCCAGTATTCGAAATGGGTGGACAGCACTTCTTCCAGCAACAGGAAGGCTGCCGCACCGAGCAGGCCGCCGTAAAAATACCCGACCCCGCCCAGCGCCACCATCACCAGCAGGATGCCGGACTGCGACCAGTGCAGCAGCTTGGGGCTGGCAAAGAGATTGCTCATGCCGATGAGGCTGCCTGCCAGTCCCGCGATGACGGCAGCGATCACGAAGGCTGCGAGCTTGTAGCGCAGCGCCGGATAGCCGATGGCCTGGGCGCGCCGCTCATTCTGCCGGATCGCATTCAAGGCCAGTCCGAAGCGCGAGCTCAGGAGCCGCTGCAGCAGCACCAAGCTGGCCATCAGCCAGGCCAGCACGACCCAGTAGAAGGCGTTGTCGCCGCTCATGTCCAGACCCAGCCCCAGCAGCGGACGCGCCGTCACCTGCAAGCCATCATCGCCACCGTAATACCGGAAGCCGACGAAGAAGTAATAGAACAATTGCGCCAGCGCCATGGTGATCATGATGAAATACACCGCCCGCGTGCGCAGTGCAATCAAGCCAATGACCAGACCGACCAGGGCCGTCACCAGCGCGGCCAGCAGCCAGATCAGCCAGGCGCTGGTCACGCCATGGAAACTGGCGATGGCCGTGACATACGCGCCCAGCCCGAAGAACACCGCATGACCAAAGCTGACCATGCCGCCGTAGCCAAGAATGAAATTGAGGCTGGCCGCCACCATCGCGAAGATCAGGATGCGGGTGAGCACGCCGATGTAGTACTCCATCCCGCTGGCCTGCGCCAGCAACGGCAGCAGCACCGCCAGGACGAGCAGCAGGGGAACGAACAGTCGTTGCATGAGACTCCTCAGGTACGCGCAGGGAACAGACCGCTGGGGCGCCAGAACAGCACCGCGATCATCACCAGGTAGATCATCATCGAGCCCAGCGCCGGACCGACCGAGGCGGCCGCATCGGCACTGAGGAAGAGCGCGAAGAGTTGCGGGAGCAGGCTGCGACCCAGCGTATCGACCACGCCCACGATGAGCGCGCCGATGGCCGCGCCCGGCACCGAGCCGATGCCGCCGATGACCACCACCACGAAGGCCAGGATCAGTACGTCATCGCCCATACCGGCCTGCACCGCCACCAGCGGTCCCAGCATGATGCCGGCCAGCGCCGCCAGCAGCAGCCCGAAGCTGAACACCAGCCGGAAAAGCAGGCCGATGTTGATGCCCATGGCCGTGACCATCTCCAGGTTGTTGGCCCCGGCGCGCACCCACATGCCGATGCGCGTGCGATTGATGAGCAAGTACAGCGCCACGGCCACCACCATGCCCACCGCCATGACCAGCAGGCGATAGCTGGAATACGGCAGCCCGAACAGGTTGACCGGCCCGGCAAAGGCGGCCGGCATGTTCAGCGGCAGCGGCTGCGGGCCCCAGATCATGCGCACGCCATCGTTGAAGATCAGGATGAAGGCGAAGGTGGCCAGCACGTGCACCATGTGGTCCTTCTTGTAGAGCCGCCGGAACACCAGCCACTCCAGCAGGAAGCCCAGCGCCGCCGTGGCCGGCAGGGCCACCAGCAGGCCCAGCCAGAAGGAACCGCTGGCCCCGGCCGCCACCGCCGCCACGTAGGCGCCGATCATGAAGAAACTGCCGTGCGCCAGGTTCACGAAGTTCATCACGCCAAAGATCAGCGTCAATCCCGATGCGATCAGGAACAGCATGACGCCGAATTGCAGGCTGTTGAGCACCTGCTCGAAGATCAGATTACCCAAGATGCACCGTCCTCAAGGCATCTTGCATTGACTGACGTAGGCGTCGACGTGATCGGGCAAGAGCGTCTGGGTCATGTTGTTGACGTACTTGCCGTCGGCACCCTTGGTCACCACGCGCGCATATTGATTCTGGATCGGGAAGTGATTGGCAGCGAACTTGAAGCCACCGCGCACCGATTTGAAGTTGGCCGCCTTGATAGCCGCAATGAGGGCCTCGCGATTCTCGACCTTGCCGCCGATGGTCTTGACGGCGCTGTCGATGAGCATGGCCGCGTCATAGGCCTGGGAGGCGAACATCGAAGGCTGATGACCGTACTCCTTGACATAGGCGGCCACGAAGGCGCGGTTCTGTTCGTTGGGTAGGTCGGCCGACCACTGGCCGGTGTTGGCCACGCCCGCGATCAGGTCGCCGTTGGAGAGCATCTGCTGGTCCGCATCATAGGCGGGCATCACGCGCACGATCTTGGGGTCCATGCCGGCGGCCGCATATTGCTTGACGAAATTGACGCCCATGCCGCCCGGCAGGAAGAAATACAGGGCATCGATATTGGCGGCGCGCAACTGCGCAATTTCAGTAGCGAAATCGAGCTGGCCCAGCTTGGGGAAGAGTTCGACCGCAGGGTCTTTCTTCAGGAAGCGCTTGAAGCCTGCCGAGGCATCCTTGCCCGCCGGATAATTGGGGGCAATGATGGCCACGCGCTGGTAACCCTTGTCGGCCATCAGCTTGCCCGCTGCCTCGTGGGTCGCATCGTTCTGGTAACTGGCGCTGAAGAAATACGGATTGCATCCCGCACCGGCCAGTTGCGCCGGGCCGGCATTGGCGCTGACCACCACGGTCTTGCTGACGAAGGCGGCCGGTGCCACGGCCAGCAGGATGTTGGAATAGACGAAGCCGCTCACGATATCGACCTTCTCGCGCTTGATGAGGCGGTCCGCACCCTGCTTGGCGGCATCGGGGCTGAACTGGTCATCGACCACGATGACTTCGGCGGGCACGCCGCCGAGCTTGTTGCCCAGCATCTTCATGGCCAGCATGAAACCTTCGCGTTGATCCACGCCGGGTGCGCTGGCCGGGCCGCTCAGGGTGGTCAGGAAGCCCACCTTCACCACCTCGGACGCCTGCGCGGACAAGCTTGCACCCGCCGCCATCGCCATCATTACCGCACCTGCCACTTGAGTGAGTCGATTCATGCCTGGATTCCCCTCTAGATTCTTTGGTTTGAATTCGGTGTGACGCTGAACACGCAGCGGCGCGTGAAATCCAGATTTCACCACGCGCCCCGGCTGGAACGACTATTTCCGCAGGTCTGCTGTCGAGACGAAGGCATCGGCAAAGAACGCCGTCCCGGGCAGGCCGCAGATGGCCGTGAAATCGCGCCGCGCTGACTCTACAACGACCGGCGCGCCGCAGGCATAGACCTGGCATGACTGCATCGCCGGTACATCCTGCATCACGGCCTGGTGGACCAGGCCGGTGCGTCCGCTCCAGCCGCTGGCCGCATCGGTCTCCGAGAGCACCGGTACATACTCGAACCACGGCAGGCTCGCCGCCCAGTCGCGGCACAGTGCATCCAGATACAGGTCGGCGGCACGGCGGCCTCCCCAGTAAAGGCGCATCGAACGGGTGCTGCCGGTGGCGATGGCCTCTTCCACCAGTGCCTTGACCGGAGCAAATCCTGTGCCACTGGCCAGCAGGATCACCGGCTGCCTGCCCTCGCGCATGAAGAAGCTGCCGGCAGGTCCTTCGAGCGAGAACTGCTGCCCCGCCTGCATGCCGTTGAAGAGGCGGTCCGTGAAGAGTCCGCCGGGCAGGTGGCGCACGTGCAGTTCCAGCAGATCGCTGCCGTCACCGACATAGGTCGCCATGGAATAGCTGCGGCGCTGGCCGTCTTCCAGCAGCAGGTCGATGTACTGGCCGGCGCGATAGGACAGCGGCGCGTCGCAGCGCAGGCGCAGGATCGCCACGTCCGGGGCGGCGCGCGTGATGCCCTCCAGCGTGGCCTGCACCTGCTGCAATGTCGGCGCGGTACTCGCTGCAACAGCGGTATCGCCCTCCCCGCTCACGCCGATCTCGACCCGGCCTGCCACCACGCGCACCGGGAAGCTGCGCACCGCTTCGGTCACCGGTGCACAGCGCGGTGCACCGCTGCGAATGTCGAACAGGCCCTGGTGCAACGGACACTCGACGCAACCATCCTCCACATAGCCATCGGAGAGCTTGGCATTGCCATGGGTGCACAAGTCCCTGAGCGCAAAGATTTCCTCGCCCAGGCGGAACACCGCCACCGCCTGGCCGCCCGCGCGGGCTGCGGCCACTTCACCCTCGGCGAAATCATCGGCATGGCCGACATCGAACCACTCGCTCATGGCCGCCTCAGATCGGAGTGGCCAACAGGGTCGACACGCGCAGCGTGTCGTAGACCACGCGGCGGCGGGCATAACGCCAGCCAGCCTCGGTCCTGACCACGCGATCCTCATAGCGGCCGGCCTGGTAGACGAAGGACTCGCCGTTCTGCAAGGTCTGCACCACCACATAGCTCGATTGCGCATCCACCGATCCATCGGCGTTCTGCGTGAACACCAGCCCCGAGGTCATGTGGCGATAGGTGTGCGCCTCGTAGATGTTGGCGTGGCGCAGCGAGAGCACGCGATCCTGCAGCATCTTCTTGCTGTCGCAATAGATGATGCCGATGGGCAGGCCGGCATCGGCGTTCTCGCGCGGCACGATTTCATACAGGCAGTCGTCGGTGAAGAAATCCGGCCACTGTTCCAGGCGGTCGTTGTCGAGCGCATGCACATAGCGCTCCTGCAGTTGGTGCAGCTCGAACCACAAGCTTATCTGTTCCATGTTTTGCATCTGCTTTGCCTCGCTCATGCCTTCTCGATGGACGGGAAACCCATCAGTTTCTGGTAGCCCATCCAGAACTTGCGGATCAGGCTTTCGGTAATCAACGTGTCGTCCTGGTCGGGGTTGTCGCGCGCCATGTCTATCACCGAGCAATGGTCGGGATCGCGCGCGGTGCCACGCTGCACCAGTTCGGTCGCCTCGGTGTCTTCCATCGAGATGTAACCGGCCGGGCCCACCAGGTTGGCCTGTTTGATGCGCAGGGCGCGCAGCTCGGGGGTGTCATCCTCGTAGCCGAAGAAGTGGAAGACCAGCTCGAAGTTGCTCGGGCCCTTGGGCAGCAACTGGCGTGCCACCAGAGTGTTATGGATCTGCTGCACCACCAGCTGCGGGAAGATGGGCTGAATGTGGTTGGTGGTCAGTTCCTCGAATTCCTTGATCTGGCCCAGCACCGACGGGTCCTGTAGCGAGAAGCCCTCATCGAAGGAGCGGATCTCCTGCTGCTTGTAGGCGTCCGCCGTCTCCACTTCATTCTTGGTGGCGGTGATGATGCTGTGCAGGCCGTGATGTTTGTCGGCCAGCGAGCGCGCCTTCATGCCCACGCGGAAGATGTTGAAGGTGGTATGGAACAGGTGCAGCAGGCTGGCGTGATACGGGTCCTTGACGTTTTCCAGGTAGAGCTTCCAGTTCGACTTGGAATACTGGCGCGTGCAGCCGAGGTAGACGATGGGCTTGTGGAAGATGCGATCGATCCACGGACGCATCTCGGGACCGATGTAGTCCGGCAGCGATTCCACGGTCTCGCTGAAGGTGGCGAAGACCAGGCCCTTGTAGCTGTCCACGCGCAACTGGCGCAGGCCGTGGCATTTGGGATCGAAGTCCCTGGCCATGCCGGTGGCGCCCTTCTGGCCACGACGGAAGGGAACGCCCAGCAGGTTGCCGCGCGCGTCGAAACTCCACTGGTGATAAGCACAGCTGTGCGAACTGGCATTGCCGCGCGGAGTGCGGCAGACGATGGCGCCACGGTGCGAGCACTTGTTGACCCAGGCGGCCAGGGCGCCGTCTTCGGTGCGGGTGACCACCACCGGGGTGTCGCCGACGAAGGTACTTTTGTAATCGCCGTTATTGGGAATCTCGGCCTCCAGCGCCAGGAAGCTCCAGGTCTCGCCCCGGTAGATGCGTTCCTGCTCCAGGTCATAGACCTCCCTGGAGCTGAATACCTTGTAGGGCGTGCGCGCACCATCGGTGCGGGGGAATTGCACCAGCGGTGCATAGCCTTGCTGTTCGAGTCGGGTGGATGTGCTCATGCGAAGTCCTCATCGTTGAATGCCAGGTGGGGCCTGGACGATGAGCCATCTTAGGCAGGCTGCGCAAGGACGAATATCCGCCATTTGCATAGTTGCGGGGCAGTATTGTCCGTTTTTTGCATACATCGACGTTATACCCAAAAGGTATGCAGCATGCCTAAATCGGTCTTGGACACCCGGGCGGCTTTGTTCCTATCATCCTTCCCAAGTCAGACATCGTCAGCTTTCGCCTTCTTCTTTTCTACGGACTGCATCTTGAATTCCACCCTCCCCGCCACCTCCATCGAAACCGTCGAGGTCTTGCTGCTGGACGTTCCCACCATCCGCCCACACCGCCTGTCCATGACCACCATGCACCGCCAGACCCTGGTGCTGGTACGCATCACCGGCAATGACGGCGTAGCCGGCTGGGGCGAGGCCACCACCATCGGCGGCCTGGCCTATGGCGAAGAAAGCCCGGAAAGCATCAAGGTCAACATCGACACCTACATCACGCCGCTGCTGCTGGGTGCCGATGCCAACCAGGTAGCCGCGCGCATGCATCACATTGCCGAGCACGTACAAGGCAACCGCTTCGCCAAATGCGCCATCGAGACGGCACTATCGGATGCGCTGGCACGCCGCCTGGGCGTGCCCCTGTCCACGCTCTTCGGCGGCCGGGTGCGCGAGAGCCTGCCGATTGCCTGGACCCTGGCCAGCGGCGACACCGCGCGCGACATCGAGGAGGCCGAGAAAATGCTGGCCCAGCGCCGCCACAACATCTTCAAGCTCAAGATCGGCGCACGCACCGTGCAGCAGGATTGCGCCCACGTGGCCGCCATCAAGCGCGCACTCGGTGATCGCGGTAGCGTGCGGGTGGACGTGAACCAGGCCTGGACCGAGACCGAGGCCATGCTGGGCATGCAGCTGCTGGCCGATGCCGGCGTGGACCTGGTGGAGCAGCCCATCGCCGCCGGCAACCACGACGGCCTGGGCCGCCTGCGCCAGAAGAACCGCATCGCCATCATGGCCGATGAAAGCCTGCATGGCCCGCAGGATGCCTATCAACTGGCCCGCGTCGGCGCAGCCGATGTGTTCGCCGTGAAGATCAATCAGTCCGGCGGACTGGCCGGTGCGCAGCAGGTGGCCGCCATCGCTGCTGCCGCCCAGGTCGAACTATATGGCGGCACCATGTTGGAAGGCGCCATCGGCACCATGGCCTCGGCCCAGTTGTTTGCCACCTTCGGCACGCTGGCCTGGGGCACTGAACTGTTCGGCCCGCTGCTGCTGACCGAAGAAATCCTGGCCACGCCGCTGCGTTACCGTGACTTCACCCTGGAACTACCCAGCGGCCCTGGTCTGGGCATCAGCCTGGACGAAGATCGCGTCAACGCGCTGCGGCGCGACCGTAAGACCCCGCTGGTCTCCGTAGCCTGACCCATCGGCCCGGACCGACTGCACCCACCCCCATACATATCCAACCAGAGACAGGAGAGACAACGTGGACAAGAAAGCCATCGACGCCGTACTGCAAAAAATCGAAAGCACCGAAATCGCGGAGGGCAACCAGCGTGTCAAGACCATCGTCAACCGCCTCGTGCGCGACATGTTTTATACGATTGAAGACCTGGATGTGCAGCCGGAAGAATTTTGGGCTGCCGTGGATTATCTGACCTCGGCCGGCAAATCGGGCGAGTTCGGGCTGATCGCCGCCGGACTGGGCTTCGAGCACTTCCTCGACCTGCGCATGGATGAAGCCGAGGCACGCCGCGGCTTGCAGGGCGGCACCCCGCGCACCATCGAAGGACCGCTGTACGTCTCGGGCGCACCCGAGCAGAAGGGCTTTGCGCGCATGGACAAGGATCCGCAACCGGGCGATACCCTCTTCATGCAAGGCCAGGTCTTCGACGAACACGGCAAGCCGCTGGCCAATGCACTGGTGGAAGTCTGGCACGCCAACCACCTGGGCCGTTATTCCTTCTTCGATCCGGAGCAGAGCCCGTTCAACCTGCGCTGCTCCATCCGCACCGACGAGCAAGGCCGCTATCGCTTCCGCAGCCGCGTGCCGGTCGGCTACAGCGTGCCGCCGGGTGGCGCCACCGACCGCCTGCTCAACAAGCTGGGCCGTCACGGCAGCCGTCCTGCGCACATCCACTTCTTCGTCACCGTACCGGGCTATCGCAAGCTGACCACGCAGATCAACATCGCCGGCGATCCGTACCTGTGGGATGACTTCGCCTTCGCCACCCGCGAAGGCCTGGTCCCGGAACTGAAGCACGTCACCGATCCGGCCGAGATCCGCAAGCACGAAGTCGACGCACCCTTCTATGCCATCGAGTTCAACTTCAACCTGCTGCCGGAACAGAACGACCTGCCCAAGGCCGACATCAATCGTCCGCGTCTGGCGGCCTGATCCTGCGCTGATCTGAACGACGACGGGCCATGCGACTGCATGGCCCGTCTTCATTGCACCTCGCCCTTTGGAGGCCCGCGATCAGGTGTATTCCTCGGCATGCATGCGCGCAATCGCCGCTGCCGTATCACGCAATTTTTCCAGTAGCAGCGAGCGGTCATTGGCGCGGAAATTCATGATCACCGGTGAATGCACGCCCTTGTTCGACAAAGGCCGGTACACCACATCCGAGCGATGCAACCCCTGCACCGAGCGCGGCACCAGGGTCACGCCCACGCCGGCGGCCACCAGGCCGATGGCGGTCTGCATCTCGTTGGCTTCCTTGACGATGGCCGGTCGCAGGGCGCGGCTGGAAAAAATGTCCAGTACCTGGTCCGCGTAGCTGGGACGGGGCTTTGCCGGATAGAGAATGAAACGTTCCTCGGCCAGCTGCGCCAGCGTCACCTTGTTGCGTGCCAGCAGCGCATGGCCCAGCGGGAACACCGCTACCAGAGGCTCTTCCACGATGGTCTCGCAGAGGATGTCGGGGTCGCTGATGGGCAGGCGTCCGAAGCCCACATCGATGCGTCCTGACTTGAGTGCCTCGATCTGTTCCATGGTCACGATCTCGGAAAATCCGATTTCGATTTCCGGCATGTCGGTGCGAAAACGCTTGATCATCTCCGGCAGCAAACCATACAGCGCCGAGGGCACGAAACCGATGTTGAACCAGTGCTGCTGCCCACGGGCGATGACGCGCGTGCCTTCCTCGATCTGTTCCAGCCGGGACAATACCTGCAAGGTCTGTTCATAGAAAAACTTGCCCGCCATGGTGAGCGCAATCGGACGCGAGGCGCGGTCGATCAGCTCGGCCCCGAGCATTTCCTCGAGCTGGCGGATCTGCCGGCTCAGGGGCGGCTGGGCGATGTGCAGCAGTTCGGCCGCACGGCTGAAACTGAGCGTGCTGGCGACGGCATTGAAATACTTGAGATGACGCAGTTCCACTATACCTCCGAGGCATACCTTGATGCTGATTTGATATTGTACGTTCATCGGCCGACCGCATAGAATCGACGATCAGCCGGCCGCAGAGCCGTGCCCCGAAGCAACGAGGTCCGCGTCCACGACAGCAGGGCCCGTCCAGAAGACCGTAGAGGAGACCAACATGCACCCACCCGCCCGTGCAGGCCTGCCCTGCCCCACCCACGTCCGACGATGCCCGCTGGCGGGCATGAAACTTGCAACTTCGCGTTAGCAAACGCAGCTTGCACTGGCTGAGGGAAAGCAGCCAGCGCACAGCCCGTTCGCATCGTCCATGAAGGTGCAGGGCAGACCGGCAGCGCCGCCGTCTGCACGTAGCAGCACCCTACCCGGTCTCACCGTCCTTCCGTCACCGGCACCGTGCGGAAGGGCAGCGTTAAGAGGTTAACATGATCAACACTGTCCACGCGCTCAGTCTGGAGCCCTTGTATCGCCGCCGCGTTTTCCAGTCCACCCGCAAGGTCGACTGCCACGCGCAAGTCGCCAACGAACTCTCGGAACATGACCTGTTCTGGAAGGGCGACGATGTCGATACCGTGCTCTTCAAGGCGGCGATCCAGCAGTTGCAGATCTTCATGCTCAAGTATGGCGCCGAGGTCGTCGTGCGTCCGCGCCTGTTCAACGGTTTTGCGCTGGTCCACATGACGCTCTCGGGCAGTGCCGAGATCGAATCCGATGGCCGCAAGGTGTGCATCCCGCAAGGACACACCGCACTGATCGCACCAAAACGGAATCTGCGCCTGTGGTGGCAGGCGGGTTCCGAACAACTGATCCTGAAGGTGCCGCTGGCCCTGTTCGACCAATTGCGCGCGCTCGGCCAGCGCGGCCCGATGGATGTGCCCTCGGTGTTCCTGCTTCCACAGCAGGCCGCACCCTATTGGGACCTGCTGATCCAGTCGCTGCTGCGCGTACTGGCCCTGCCCGGCCAGGGCGCAGGACAGGGTGAATGGGTGCAGCACTTCGAACGCAGTGCTGTGCAATTCCTGCTCTCGCAACTGACGACCACGGTGGAACCCGTACTTGCCTGCAGTGCTGGTCAACGTGCTGCCAATGAATCGGCCGACAGCCTGGTCGGTGCCGGCAAGCTGCAGCGCCTGGACATGCTGGAGCGCTACATCCGCAGCCGCCTGTGCGCGCCGCTGGCCCTGGCCGACCTGGCCGGTGCGGCCGGAGTGAGCGTGCGTGCGCTCAATGCGCTGTGCCACCAGCAATATGGCGTGGCTCCCATGGACCTGCTGCGCAATATCCGGCTCGATGCCGTGCGCGAGCGCCTGCTAACGCATCCCGGTGCCAACATCACCGATACCGCTTTCGAATTCGGCTTCGGGCATCTGGGGCGGTTCTCAGCTTACTATCGCGAGCGGTTTGGCGAATTGCCCAAGCAGACGCGCAGTATGGCACGCTGATCTCCTTTCGACCCGAAATCCGCTGCGGCTGGCCTGGCAATGGTATCGATACGGTGCCATCCATCCGTGCGTCTTCATCGGCACGGGGTGCATATGCTTATGCGAAATCATTTCTTGGCTCGCCCTGTCTGCTCGCGCTAGCGTCGGGGATGCGACAGTGTTCACGCATCCCATCCACGAAAAGAAGAGAGACGACATGCCAGACCAACCCCAATGGAAATTCGAAACCGTATCCGTCCACGGTGGTTATGATCCCGACCCGACCACGCGCGCCGTGGCCGTGCCGATCTACCAGACCGTGGCCTTTGCCTTCGACGATACCCAGCACGGCGCCGACCTGTTCGACCTGAAGGTCCAGGGCAACATCTATTCGCGCATCATGAACCCGACCCAGGACGTGCTGGAAAAACGTCTGGCCGCGCTCGAAGGCGGCATCGCCGCACTGGCACTGGCCTCGGGACAAGCGGCAGTGACCTACGCGATCCAGACCATTGCCGAAGCCGGCGACAACATCGTCTCGGCCTCCACCCTCTATGGCGGTACCTACAATCTCTTCGCCCACACGCTGCCGCAGTTCGGCATCCAGACCCGCTTTGCCGATCCGCGCCAGCCGGCTTCCTTCGAGCCGCTGATCGACGCGCGCACCAAGGCCGTCTATATCGAATCCATCGGCAACCCGCTGGGCAACGTCACCGACATCGCCGCCGTGGCCGCGATCGCGCATCGCCACGGCGTCCCGCTCATCGTCGACAACACCGTGGCCACGCCCTATCTGCTGCGTCCCTTCGAGCACGGTGCCGACATCGTGGTGCACTCGCTGACCAAGTACCTGGGTGGTCATGGCACCACGCTGGGCGGCGCCATCGTGGACTCGGGCAAGTTCCCCTGGGCCAGACACAAGGAACGCTTCAAGCGCCTCAACGAACCCGACGTCAGCTATCACGGCGTGGTCTACACCGAAGCCCTGGGCGAAGCGGCCTACATCGGCCGCGCGCGCGTGGTGCCGCTGCGCAATACGGGCGCTGCGCTCTCCCCCTTCAATGCCTTCCAGATCCTGCAGGGTATCGAGACCCTGGCCCTGCGTCTGGACCGCATCACCGCCAATACGCTGGCGGTGGCGCAATACCTGAAGCGCCATCCCAAGGTGCGCTGGGTCAACTATGCCGGGCTGGAGGATCATCCCGACCATGCACTGGCGCAGAAGTATTTCAAGGGCCGTGCCTCGGGTGTGCTGACCTTCGGTGTGGCCAATGGCCGCGAGGGCGGTGCGCGCTTCCAGGATGCGCTGCAACTGTTCACGCGGCTGGTCAACATCGGTGATGCCAAGTCCCTGGCCACACATCCCGCTTCCACTACGCACCGGCAGTTGTCGCCAGCCGAACTGGAGAAGGCCGGCGTGACCGAAGACACGGTGCGGCTGTCCATCGGCATCGAACATATCGATGATCTGCTGGCCGATCTGGAACAGGCCTTGCAGTCGGCGTGATCTGATTGGTGCTCAAGAAAATGGCTCCGCATGCGGAGCCATCAGATTGATGACAAAGCCCTGGCGAGAGCCAAGGCTTTGTTGTTTAATCGGTCATGCTCAAAAAACCGACAGCCGCCCAGCACGAGTTAGAGATGGTGACCATCGAGATGCTCGTGCCCAAGGACCACCTGCTGCGCAAGATCGACGCGGCGGTGGATTTCGAGTTCATCCGCGAGAAGGTGGCGCATCTGTATTGCGCCGACAATGGCCGCCCGGCACTGGACCCGGTGGTACTCTTCAAGCTCTTGTTCATCGGCTACCTCTTCGGTATCCGCAGCGAGCGCCAGCTCATCCGCGAGGTCCAGGTCAACGTGGCCTATCGCTGGTTTGCCGGATTCCGTCTGACCGACAAGGTGCCGGACTCCTCCACCTTCTCCCAGAACCGGCGCCGCCGCTTCATTGATACCACCGTCTATCAAGACATCTTCGACGAGATCGTGCGCCAGGCCATTGGACGCGGCATGGTCGATGGCCGTGTGCTCTACAGCGACAGCACCCACCTCAAGGCCAACGCCAACAAGAACAAGTTCGACTACGTTCAAGTTGCCCAGACACCCTCGGCCTATCTGGCCGAACTGGATGCGGCTGTGGATATCGACCGTGCCGAGCATGGCAAGAAGCCGCTCAAACGTGACGATGATGATGAGCCGCCCACCAAAGAGATCAAGGTTAGTCGCACCGATCCCGAGAGCGGCTACATGGTGCGCGACGACAAGCCCAAGGGCTTCTTCTACCTGGATCACCGCACCGTCGATGCCAAGCATTGCATCATTACCGATACCCATGTCACGCCCGCCTCAGTCCATGACAGTCAACCTTATCTGGCACGCCTGGATCGTCAGCGCCAGACGTTCGGATTTGATGTGCAGGCCGTTGGCCTGGATGCTGGCTATTTCACACCGGCCGTCTGCCAGGGACTGGAGAATCGCGAGATCAGCGGCGTGATGGGCTACCGCACGCCCAACCACAAGCCGGGGACATTCTTTAAAAGGGAGTATGAGTACGACGCCTACCGTGACGAATACATCTGCCCGCAGGGCCAGCCCTTGCACTACAGCACCACCAATCGGCAGGGGTATCGGGAATACAAATCCAAGCCTGAACAATGCCGGGGCTGCAAGGTACGCGAGCAATGCACCAATAGCGCCAATGCGGTCAAGGTGGTGACGCGCCATGTGTGGGAGCGTTCCAAGGAGAAGGTGGATGATCGGCGTCGTACCGAATGGGGCAAGCGCATCTATGCCCGACGCAAGGAAACGGTAGAACGCAGCTTCGCCGACGCCAAGCAATTGCACGGACATCGCTATGCCCGCATGCGCGGCTTGCGCAAGGTCGCCGAGCAGTGCTTGTTGGCGGCGGCGGCCCAGAACATGAAGAAGATTGCCCTGCTGGTGGCGCGCTTGCGCGCGCTTTTACCGGGCTTGAACGCCTATGCCAGCGTACAAAAGTGGCTACAGAGAAAAATGAGCGCATTGCTTGGCTTCTGCGCCATCGACCATCTGCAAATTACCTGCGCCTGAAAAACAAAACCCCGTGTTCGAAAACACGGGGTTCGTCATCAACCTGATGGCTCCGCATGCGGAGCCATTTTCGTTTCAGGCGGTGGAAAAATCAGGCAGCCTGCTTCTGCGCGGCCCGTTGCTGCAGCCGCTGCGCCACCAGCGCGCGCGTGCGCGGGATCAGTTCACGGCCATAGTCGATGGCATCTTCCAGAGGATCAAAACCACGGATGAGGAAAGTGGTCACGCCCAGATCGTAGTAATCCAGCAGTGCCTCGGCCACCTGTTCGGGCGTACCGACCAGCGCGGTGGAGTTGTAGCGCGCACCGGTCTCCTTTGCAATCGCCGTCCACAGTCGCTTGTCCACGCGGTCGCCTTTTTCGGCGGCGGCCAGCAGGCGGCGTGCGCCTTCGCTTTCCTGCGGACCGGTGTAGGCCGGATGGCGTGTGCCATTGCCCGAGCGCAGACGGCGCGTTTCATCGAGGATGCGTTCGGCACGCGCCCAGGCCTGCTCTTCGGTGGCCGCCAGGATAGGACGGAAGGAGACCGAGAAACTGATCTCGCGTCCATGCCGCGCCGCCTCGGCGCGCACGCGCCCGGTCAGCTCGCGCACCTGCTCCAGCGATTCGCCCCACAGCGCATAGACATCGGCATGCCGTCCCGCCACCGGGATGGCGGCCTCAGAAGCACCGCCAAAGAAGATGGGAATGTGTGGCTGCTGCAGTGGCTTGACCTCCGAATAAGCCTGCTCGAAACGATAGTGCGCACCCTGGTGATCGAAAGGCTTCTGCGCCGTCCACACCTGACGCAGAATCTGCAGGTATTCGTCCGTGCGGGCATAGCGCTGGTCGTGATCGAGATAGTCGCCATCGCGACGCTGCTCGATGTCGGAACCGCCGGAGATGATGTGCACGCCCAGCCGCCCGCCGCTGAAATGATCCAGCGTGGCCAGCTGGCGCGCCGCCAGCGTGGGCGCCACGAAGCCGGGACGATGCGCCAGCATCAGCTGGATGTGCCGGGTGGCCGCAGCCACCTGCGCGATGGTGAGGATGGCATCGGGACCGTTGGAGTGATACGGCACCAGTATCCGGTCGAAACCGGCTTCTTCATGCGCGCGCGCAAAGCGCAGCAGGTAGTCGGTATCGATGGCCGGTCCCACCGAGGGGTGGATCTCGGAGTTCTTGTGGGTGGTGACCATGCCGATGAAATTGACGCTCATGTGTGCTCTCCTGATGGCCTGCCGTGGCAGACGGTAGATGAATCAGACCTTGACGATGTAATCGCTCACTTGCACCTTCTGCGGCAGGATCTTGCGCGCCGCCAGCCAGTCCGCCGCGCTCTGGAAGGTAGCGATGAATCTGGCGTCGTCGGCACCATGAAACTCCCAGCGGCGCGCCAGCCTGATGAGCGAATCGCGCACCGCGTCCGCATAGCCCGCGTCCTTCTGCACCAGCAGTTCGGCTTCACGCGGGTTCTTGCTGATCCACTCGCCCTCGGCGCGATAGGCCGCATTGACGGCGCGTACGATGTCGGCGTTCTCTTCGGCGAACTTGCGATGGGTGACGTAGGAATTGAAGTCGATCAGGAATTCCAGGTCGCGTCCTTCGAAAAAGACGTCATGCGCCTTGTACTCCACCCGAGCGATATCCACGCCGGGGCTCCACATCGACCAGGCATCGACCTTGCCCTGTGCAAAGGCCGGCCCCGCATCCGGTGGATTGAGGTAGACGAACCTGACCTTCTCGCGCGCGATGCCGTGCTTCTCCAGCGCGGCCACCAGCAGGAATTCCCCCAGGCCGGAGCGATTGACCGCCACGGTCTTGCCTACCAGATCGCTCACCTTGTCGATGCCGGAACCATCCCTGGCGATGATGGCCGTGCTGCGCGGCTCGACCACGGCGAACTGCGTAAACACCAGCGGCGAGCCGGCGATCATGGCCGCCAGTGCCGGGGTGGTACTGCCGCCGAAACCGAAGTCGGCACTGCCGCCGGTGACCGCCTGCAGCGAGGGCGCATGGTTGGGGAAGGGGCCGATCCATTGCACCTTGATGCCATCGCGGGCCAGGATCTTTTCAAACTCGCCGCGCGTGCGCGCAATGCCGGGCAGGCCGCCCTTGCCCCAGGCCAGGCGCACGGTGTCGGTATTGCGCGACCTGCCGGCGGCGCGGGACAGCAGCGGCAGGCCGCTGGCAGTGAGGGCCGCGCTTCCCAGCGCAGCTTGCAACAGTTGACGGCGATGGAGACTGTCAGGCTTGGAATCGTGGTGCATGGGCATTAATCTGGATTTAATGAGAATGGAAAGAGCATTCAGGAAAATTTAATGCGTGCTCTGCAGCACGGGTGCTGCGGAGGCCACCACCCCAAGCTCGGCCAGCAACTGCGCGCGCAGCGCTTCGGCGGCGGGATGGCTGCGGTCATGGGCGGCTTCGGGCGCGACGCGGTAATCGCTGGCGATGACACCGTTGCGCATGACCAGGATGCGGTCGGCCAACACGATGGCCTCGTCCACGTCGTGCGTGACCAGCAACACGCCCGGACGGTGCCGCGCCAGCAGTTGCCGCACCAGCGCATGCATGCGGATGCGGGTGAGCGCATCGAGGGCGGCAAAGGGTTCATCGAGCAGCAAGAGGCGCGGCTCGCGCACCAGCGCACGCGCCAGCGCCACACGCTGGGCCTGGCCACCGGAGAGATTGCGCGGCCAGTCATGCAGGCGTTCGCCCAGTCCCACTTCTGCCAGCGCCGCTTGCGCGAGCGGTTTTCCACGGCGATCATCCAGCCCCAGCGCAACGTTGCGCCAGAGCGGCTCCCACGGGATCAGGCGCGGTTCCTGGAACACCACGGCGGGCTGCGCCGGTCCGGCGATGCGTCCGCCGTCGATACTGTCCAGCCCGGCCAGGGCACGCAGCAAGGTGGTCTTGCCGCAGCCGCTCTCGCCCAGCAACGCCACGAATTCACCGCGCGCAATGCGCAGGTCCAGGCCGTGGATCACGGCGCGCTGGCCGTAACTGCGCTTGAGGCCTGTCACGTTCACGGCCAGCTCATGGGCGCTGGCCGGGTGCAGGGTGTGTCTGTCGTGCAGTGCGTGAGTCATCATTTCCCCTTGCCGGCGTAGTTGGGATGCCAGGCCAGCAGGCGGCGCTCCAGCAGGCGGGCGATGCCATCGGAGACCACGCCGATGCCGGCATAGATGACGATGGTCAGCACGATCACGTCGGTCTGCAGGAATTCACGCGCATCCATGGCCAGCGAGCCGATGCCGGTATTGGCGGCGATGGTTTCGGCGATCACCAGCGCCAGCCACGCCACCGCCAGCGCATAGCGCACGCCGGCCAGAATCGAGGGCAAGGCACCCGGCAGGATGATGCGGCGGATCAGGGTCCAGTTCGACAAGCCGGTCACGCGGCCCAGCTCCAGCAGCTTGGGATCGACCTGGCGGATGCCCAGCACGGTGTTGATATAGATCGGGAACAGCACGCCCAGAGAAACGAGGAACACCTTGCCGCCCTCGCCCACGCCGAACCACACGATCACCAGCGGCAGCGCCGCCAGGAAAGGCACGGCGCGCACCATCTGGACACTGCGGTCCACCAGCGCCTCGGCCAGGCGCGAGAAGCCCACCAGCGTGCCGAGCACGAAACCGATACTGCCGCCAATGACAAACCCGGCCGCTGCGCGCAGCAAGCTCGCCCCGAGGTCCGACAGCAGGCGCCCCTGGGCGATCAGGTTCAGCGCCGTCTGCGAGACCTTGCTCGGGGCCGGCAGCACTTGCGGCGACAGCGTGCCGGTACGTGCCAGCGCTTCCCAGGCCAGCAGCAACAGCAGCGGCGCAGCCCAGGAGATCAGCAACAGCGCACGCGGACCCGCCGCGCGCAGGCTGCGGCGGCGCACCGGGGCGGGCGTGGCGACAAGCTCGGCTGCTGCCGAAGATAGAGGGAAGTGATGGACCGCTTCATGCATGGGATTTCCTTCTCTGGTCAAGCGTGGGCGCGCCCGGCATGCATCGGGTCACGCAGAGAGGGAAATCGTAATCAGCTTCGCGGCGAGGGAATACGAATGATTTTGTGTTTGGATATCCGATAAACGGATTTGGACTCAGCGCAACTCGGCCGCGTCCACGCCCGGCACACCCTGCCGGATGCGCTTGCTGTAGTCGTCCTGCATGTCGTTCTGCAAGGCGCGTTGCGTGATCCGCCCGCTTTGGCGCAATTGCGCGAAGGAGTAACCGGGCGTGAGCACACCGTGGTCGAACACGTAATCGGCGAAATAGCCCGAAAGCAGCAGGCGATAATCCAGTGGCAGCGCGGGCGAGAGGCGGCGTGCCAGTTCGAAGACGATGGTGGTGCAGTTGCTGGTGAGGGTGTTGTAGAAGCGCGGGCGCTCGCGTAATTGCGCTGCCCGTTCAAGGTAACCGAGGAAGACCTTGCGCAACTGGTCCGGACGCAATTGCAGACGATACAGATACACATCCTCGCCGCGCGCATGGGTGCGGGTGCGGATGATGTCGTTCTCGTCGGCGGCGACGATGACGGTCTCGAACTTGCGAAAGAAGCCGCCCAACGCCGAGAAGGCTTCGCCACGTTCACGCCGGATTTCCAGCGAGAACACCAGGCGCCGGCCATCGGCGAACCCGAACGACACCAGCGTATGGGCAATGGCCGGCCCCATCCAGTAGGACAGCAGCAGGTCGGCCGAGACCAGTTGCGCCAGATCATACTGGCGCGATTCCCAGCGGATGTCGTAGTCGGTCTCGGTGCGCCAGGCGAAGTTGCGCACGTTGCCCAGCTGCACGAGATCGCCCTGCACCTGCGGCACCAGCATGTGCGCCACATCGTCAGCCCAGTCACGGTCATGGCGCGGGCGGATGCTGCACCACCAGCCCGCCATGACAATGCCGGCCAGCACGAAGACCAGCGGGCTCCAGCCCCAGGACAGGGACAGACCGGCCGCCTGCGCCAGCGTCGCTGCCGGCGGCAGGCACCACAGCACGATGACCGCGATGCGCAGCCAGGTGGTCACCGGCAACTGATACCACAGGGCAAACCCGCCCCAGACCGCCAGCCCCACCGTGAGCAGGGCCAGCACGATCAACGGCGCTACATGAAGAAAGAACATCGCTACATTCTCTGGTCGGATGCGCCCGCGCCCAGCAGGGCCGCCAGGCGCGGCAACACCGATTCGGCATCGTCGCGCAATTTGAAGGCCAGCAAGTCATCGGCACGGGTGATGCCACGATTGATCGCCACCACCGGTTTGCCCGCTGCTGCCGCCATGCGCGGGAAGCGGAAACCGGACAGCACCATCAGCGAGGAACCGATCACCAGCATGGCATCGCAGGCCCGGGTCGCCGCCTCGGCCTGGGCGCTGCGCTCGGCGGGCACGCCGTCGCCGAAGAACACCACATCCGGTTGCAGCATGCCGCCGCAGGCCATGCAGACGGGCACGTGAAAGGCCGCGTCGGCATCGGGCTCCAGGCGGGCATCACCGTCGGGCAAGGCTTCGGCCTGCAGGTGGACGAAAGCGGGATTGCAGCGCGCCAGTTCCTGTTGGATGTCGGCGCGCGCACAGACGGTGCCGCACGAAAGGCAACGCACCGCATGAATGCTGCCGTGCAGTTCAATGACCGAGCGGCTGCCGGCCTGCTGATGCAGACCATCGACGTTCTGCGTGAGGATGGCCCCCACGTAGCCGGCCTGCTGCAATTGCGCCAGCGCGCGATGCGCCGCATTGGGCGTGGCGCGCGCCAGACGGGGCCAGCCCAGCATGCTGCGCGCCCAGTAGCGTTTGCGGGCGGCTTCGGACTGGCGGAACTCGCTGCCCTGGATGGGCAGGCGGCCGCGCCGCACGCCGCTGTCGTCACGATAATCGGGAATGCCGGAGGCGGTGCTGATGCCCGCACCGGTCAGCACCAGCACCTGACGATGCGAGCACAGCCATTGCGCCAGCGCGGGTAACAGGTCTGCAGCGGCGTCGGGGGCGGCAAGGACATCATTCGAAACGGGCAGGATCTGGCTCATGGCGGAACTCGGCGGGAAGATCACATGCGGCAGACTACGCGAATTTGGCCGAGCTTGCAGTGGCGACGGGCGCGCCTGTTGAAGTATCGCGGCGGACGCGATGGCCGGATTATCCCTATAATCTGCGGGCAACTTTCAAGGCGCCCCCGGCCCGCAAGGCCGGGCCAGCGTCGATATAAAAATTCTTCCGCCAAAAGTTCGAGGAGCATCAATCATGCGGCTATTACTTCTGCTGCCTTTCATCGGCCTGCTCTGGGTCCCGTTCTACAACGCCGAATTGCCCAGCCTGTTCGGTTTCCCCTTCTTCTACTGGTACCAGTTCGCCTGGGTGCCGCTGACCTCGCTGATCATCTGGCTGGTCTATCGTGACGGACTGAAAAAGGGAGTCGAATAATGGAGGCGTCCAACATCCACTGGACCGCACTCTGGGTCTTCCTGTTCTTCTTCGCCCTGGTCACCGTGATGGGGTTCCTGGCCTCCAAATGGATGGCCGGCGGCAGCCACAAGGGCGCCCACCTCGATGAGTGGGGCCTGGGTGGCCGCAACTTCGGAACCTGGATCACCTGGTTCCTGGTGGGCGGCGACTTCTATACCGCCTATACCGTCATCGCAGTGCCGGCACTGGTGTATGCCGTCGGGGCTTATGGCTTCTTCGCCCTGCCCTATACCATCCTGGTCTATCCCATCGTGTTCGTGATCATGCCCAGGCTGTGGCATGCCGCGCACAAGGCCGGTCACGTCACGGCAGCCGACGTGGTGTGGGGCCGCTATCAGTCGCGTCCGCTGGAGTTCGCCATTGCGCTCACCGGCGTAGTGGCCACCATGCCCTACATCGCGCTGCAGCTGATCGGCATGGAAGTGGTCATCAAAGCCCTCGGGCTGACAGGTGAGCTGCCGCTGCTGGCGGCCTTCGTGATCCTGGCGCTGTACACCTACTCGGCCGGCCTGCGGGCACCGGCACTGATCGCCTTCGTCAAGGACATCATGATCTACATCGTGGTGCTGGTGGCAGTGGTGGTGGTGCCGGCCAAGCTGGGCGGCTACGGTGCCGTGTTCAACTCGGCGCGCGAAGCCTTCGCACTCAAGGGTGGCGCGACCGGCCTGACACTGAAGCCCACGCAGTTCCTGCCCTTCGCCACGCTGGCGCTGGGTTCGGCCATGGCCGCCTTCATGTATCCGCATACCCTGACCGGCATCTTCGCGGCCAAGGATGCCAACACCATCCGCAAGAACGCCGTGTTCCTGCCCGCCTATACGGTGCTGCTGGGACTGATCGCGCTGCTGGGCTACATGGCCTATGCGGCGGGCATCAAGGTGCAGGCCAACAATGACGTGGTGCCGGCGCTGTTCAATGGCCTCTTCCCGGGCTGGTTCGCCGGTTTTGCCTTCGCGGCCATCGCCATCGGTGCACTGGTGCCGGCGGCGGTGATGTCCATCGGTGCCTCCAACCTCTTCACCCGCAACTTCTGGAAGCCTTACGTCAATCCTGGCATCAGCCATGAGGGCGAAGCCAAGGTGGCCAAGGTGGTGTCGCTGGTGGTCAAGTTCGGCGCGCTGGTGTTCATCCTGTTCCTGCCGACCAAGTTCGCGCTGGACCTGCAATTGCTGGGTGGCGTATGGATTCTGCAGACTTTCCCGGCGTTGGTGTTCGGCCTCTTCGTGGGCTGGTTCGGCGCACGCGCGCTCTTGTGCGGCTGGGCCGTGGGCATCATCGGCGGTAGCTGGATGGCCTTTGCCGATGGCATCAAGCCGGTGCACAGCTTCGTCATCGGTGGCGACACCTATACGCTCTACACCGGCCTGATCGCGCTGACCCTCAACGTGGTGGTGGCGGTCATTGCCAACCTGATCCTGGGCAAGGGTTCGCAACCTGCATTGAAGCGTTGAGGAGGCGATGCATTCCTGCATCAGTGTCACACCACATGATGCAAGGATGCATCACCTTGTCGCAGTGCTGCGCCGGCGTTATCCGGAAAGTTGCAATGACTGGCGCAGCACGCAAGGTACTTTTCGCACCCGGCAAGAAAACATTGCTGACGTATTGCTGACGTTTTCCTGATGCAGCACTGACGCGAAAAAGCGCTGCCGTGTGAGGGTTGCCGGGTACGTGGTTTGCACGCCACGGTCAGCTGGGAATCAATCAAAAAAATCTTGGCACGGTTGTCAATGCTCCTTCACGAAGGAGCATTTTTTTAGGCGCAGCGCCGTACCGACCGGGCAAGGATTTTTAATACTCTGCCTGCCCTCTTCCCCTTGCGGGAAAAGGTTTTTCAGGTCTGGCGACGAGCGTAGATCCGTGCGGCAGCAGTCTCATTACGCCGTTTTCATGAATGAATTCATTAATGAAGACAAGCTAATCAAGAAAACGATATTCCTCTAGAGTGCGTCTCTGCCCCAAAAACCGGAAGCGTCAACGGGGGCATCCATACAGAGCAGGCAGCGCTTGCCTCTGCACCCGGAGCGAGTCCGCATGGCGCCATTGCTGAACTCGTTCATCAGCCAATACCGCGTTTTATACAGGGGAGCAAGTAATGAAGGGCAGTCGTATCAAAGTATCGTCCAGGCTCATGCTGGGCTTCGGGACGGTACTCGTATTGCTGTTGCTGACCATCGGCACAGCACTGGACAAGATGAGCAGCGTCCATCAGCAATTGCTTGCCATCACGGACGTCAACAACCTTGAGATCTACCATCTGTCCGTCATGCGCGCTGCGGGCTATGAACAGTCCCTGGCTTCGCGCAGCTTGGCTATGGCCTCTACGCCTACCGAGTTCAATCAATATGCCGACATGCTCCAACGGCAGATTGGCATCTACACCGAAGCAGAAAATGCGCTCGACAAGATCTTCGCAGAAGTACCGGACACTACAGACACCGAAAAGAAGGAGATTGTGCGCATCAAGAAGCAGACGCAAGCGCTGACTCCCGACTTGCAGAAGCTACTCGATCTGGCCAAGCAGAACAAGGCCAACGAGATCCAGACCCTGGCCTTCGGTGATCTGGCCAAACTGCAAGCACAGCGCCGGCAGATGATCGCCGATCTGTCGAAGTTCGAGGACAAGCTCAATCATGATGCTACGCAGGAAGCCAAGGAGGTCTATAACGCTGCGCAGCGTCAGCTCATCACGCTGGGCGTGCTGGCCATCCTGCTGGGACTGCTCAGCGCCACCTTCATCATCAGGAGCGTATCGCATCAACTCGGCGGCGAACCGGCGGAGGCGGCCGAGCTGGCCGCCCTGATCGCCAGGGGCGATCTGCGCAAGGAGGTGCGGGTCGCCGGCAGCAATCCGGATAGCCTGATGATGTCGATGAAGAGCATGAACGAAGGACTCAGGCAGATCGTGCGTGAAGTGCGCGCGGGCACCGACGCCATCAACACGGCCAGCAGCGAGATCGCTGCGGGCAACCTCGATCTGTCCTCCCGCACCGAGCAACAGGCCAGCTCGCTGGAAGAAACTGCCTCGGCCATGGAGCAGTTGACCTCCACCGTCAAGAACAACGCCGACAGCGCCGGCGAGGCCAATCGCCTGGCCGCGCAAGCCTCAGCGGTGGCCTCCGAAAGCGGCAAGCTGGTGCAGGATGTGGTGGCGACCATGACCGCCATCGACGAGTCCTCCAGGAAGATCGTGGACATCATCAGCGTCATCGACGGCATTTCCTTCCAGACCAATATCCTGGCCCTGAATGCGGCAGTGGAAGCGGCGCGGGCGGGTGAACAAGGCCGGGGCTTCGCGGTGGTCGCCTCGGAGGTGCGCAGTCTGGCGCAGCGCAGCTCCACCGCTGCCCGCGAAATCAAGGCGCTCATTGATGACTCGGTGGAAAAGGTCTCTTCCGGCAGCACCCTGGTGAACCGCGCCGGCCAGACCATGGGTGAGGTCGTCACCAGCGTGGAGCGCGTGGTCTCGGTGATCAGTTCCATCAGTGCCGCCAGCAACGAGCAGAGCAAGGGACTGGAAGAAATCAACAACGCCATTTCGCAGATGGATCAGGTGACCCAGCAGAATGCAGCGTTGGTGGAACAGGCAGCTGCGGCATCGCAAGCGCTGCAGGAACAGGCGCACAAGCTCAGCAGTGTGGTGGATGTGTTCGTAGTCGCGTAAATGTTGGTGCGGCCCGGCCCCTGTTCGGGGCACGGGCCCGGGCATGCGTCTCATCAAGGTGCCGATGCGGTGCGTCGTGTTTGTGATGCGAGCATCGGGGCGGGCGATTGCCTCATCTCGCGGGAATGAAATCGTTTCAGCCTGCGAGCCAGTACTGGCTTGGTCTTTGCTAGAACCCATTTCATAAATAGGCGTGAGTGCGAGCGAGTCCCGTTTGGGATGAAGTGCAAGGCGCGAATTTGGGTCAAGACTGGGCGTCTTGACCCAAATTCGTAACGCAGCAATTCGCCCAAACGGGCCGCTCCCTCCGGGTTCTGTCCAGAAAGGGCGCTGGCCGCGTTGCACTCCTTGCGTGTGGCACCGCCACACGACGCGTCGCGCGCCTTGCCAGCGCCCTTTCTGGACAGAACGCATCTCACGCCTATTTATGAAATGGGTTCTAGTGTAAGCATGGGGAATCCACACGTCAGACAGCTCTGCACACCATAATGAACAAAGATAAACAGCACCATGATTTTCTGCGCTATATGCCGGCCATCGTCGACTGCGAACGCGCACTACGAGAACTCAGCATCGCCTGGCGCCTGATCGAATCGACCACCAAGATGGTGTGTCCGGCAGAAGCCAAGAGCATCCTGCCGACCATCAAGGTCACGCGGGAAGGCTTCAACCAGCTGGAAAAGCAGCTCATTGCCAATCTGGTACAGCAGAACCTTGCCAAGCTAGTTCAGGAATTCGATTTCAAGGCCCGGGTCATCATCGACATCGTGGTGCGCAACCTGTTCGAGCGCACCGCCGATGTCGGTTTTCTTTCCATGGATGAAGCCATCCGGTCCTTCATCCTGGAGGGACCGGATGCGGACGCGCGCGGTATCGTCGCGCGCCTGCAGGCCTATCGGGAAAAATATACCGTCTACGACGAAATCTTCATCCTCGATACGCAAGGGCGGGTGCTGGCGCATCTGGATCAGGACAACGACGTCCAGTACTGTCGCGACCCTCTGGTGGCGCAGACCCTGGCCGCTTCCGGCTATGTGGAAAGCTTCGAGGTGTCCGATCTGCGCGGCGGCGAGCGTTCGCTGATCTATTCCCACAAGATCGTCGATCCTGCGGATGGCCAGGCCATCGGAGTGCTGTGCCTGTGTTTCCCGGTGGCGGTGGAAATGAATGACATCTTCAGCGGACTGCGCAAACCGCATGACCACACCGTCATGCTCATGCTCGACCGCGAAGGCTGTGTCATTGCCAGCAGCGATGCCGAACACGTGCCGGTAGGACGCACGGTTCCGCTGGCGCTGGAAGGCGCCTATCAGATCGTCAGCCATGCCGGCCGCCAATACCTGGCGCGCACCTGTGCGGCCCGCAATTACCAGGGCTACAGCGGCCCGGGCTGGTTTGGCCATGTGATGGTGCCGTGCGACCTGGCGTTCCGTCAGCAGACCCAGGAGATGCTGGCGCAATTTGATCCGCAGCTGCTGGCGGGGGTGATGTCCCATGCCAAATCATTTTGTCCGCCACTGCACGACGTCACTACCATGGCCGACGCCATCAATCATTCGCTGCGGCGCGTGGTGTGGAACGGCAAGATCATGGCCTCGGGAGAGTCCGGCGACCTGTTGCGGCTCAAGGCCATCCTGCAGGAGATCAGCCAGACCGGTGACGAAACCAATGACGTGTTCCGCAAATCGATCCTCGACCTGTACGCCACAGCGCTGTCGTCCAATCTGCAGGATGGGCAATACATCTCGCGCCTGATGGTCGATATCATGGACCGCAATCTGTATGAACGCGCCAATGATTGCCGCTGGTGGTCACTCACGCCGCGCCTGCGGCAGATCATGGCCAGGGAGGTGCGCAGCAGCGCCGATCTGGCCGAGATGACCGGCATCCTCAGCGCCATCAATGCGCTCTACACGGTCTACGCCAGGCTGGTGGTATTTGATGCACAGGGCCGCATCGTGGCGACCAGTGCGCCGCTGGCCGATGGCAGCGAACTGGTCGGCTCCTCCGTGGATGAGCAATTGCTGCGCGATACGCTGCGTCTTTCCGATGCCAGCCAATATTGCGTGTCGCCCTTCGCGGCTACGCCGCTGTATGACGGCGCAGCCACCTATGTCTATTGCAGCGCCCTGTTCCATCCGGATCGCGCACAAGTCACCGGGGGGATCGCGCTGGTCTTCGATGCCACCCCGGAGTTCGCCAACATGCTCACGGGGGCGCTGCCGGAACAGCCCGGTGCGTTCGCCGCCTATACGGATCGCCAGGGCAAAGTCATTGCCAGCACCCACAAGGACTACCCGCCCGGCAGCACCCTGCTGCCGGGCGCCAAGGCCAGTGCCGCCGCCAATGGCAGCAGCACGGCGGATATCCGCATTCATGATGACACCTATATGGTGGTGGGATACACCACCTCGTCCGGCTATCGCGAATACAAGAATGACGGGCAATACACCAACGACGTGATCGCCTGCGTCTTCGTACCGATCGGCAAGAAGACCGATGCGGAACTACCGGTGGAAAGTCTGAGTGTGGAAGCGGCCCCCTTCACGGGAGCGAAGCGGGAATTTGCCAGCATCCGGCTCGATGGCGAGACCTTCGCACTGGCGGCCAGCCAGGTGGTGGAATCGATCGGGGCCGAGCGCATGCTCTCGACCTCGACCTTCAGGCAGGTGCTGGCCGGTGCCCTCGATTATCAGGACGGCAGCACGGCGTCTTCGGTCTTCGTGCCGGTGGTGGACATGCGCCAGCTATTGCTGGGCAGCCGCTCGTCAGACAACGCGGGCAAGGAAATCGTTATCGTGCGCCATGCGGGAAGAACGATCGGCCTGCTGGTCGACAGCCTGCATGACGTGATGGAATTCGGCGAGATCCATATCGATGATGCATTCAGGATGTCGGGCAGCGGGCCGCATTACATCTGCAACCTGATCCGCACAGCCAACCCGGGCAGTACCATCCAGGTGATCGATGTGGAACGTCTCATTGCCACCTTCTTCGCACCACGCAAGGAAGAACTGATGGCGGTGTCGTAAGCAAGCGCGGTCAGAGTTTTTCGGTCTCGCCGCTCTTGGGCTGCCACTTCATCAGGCGCTTTTCGATCACGCCCACGGCAAGGTCGAGTACCAGCGCGAAGACGGTCAGCACGACGATGCCGGCGAAGACGGTGTTGATGTCGAAGCTGCCCTCTGCCTGCAAGATCAGGTAGCCCACGCCGCGCGCCGAGCCCAGGTATTCACCCACCACCGCACCGACGAAGGCCAGGCCGATGGAAGTGTGCAGACTGGAAAACACCCACGAGGTCGCCGAGGGCAGATAGACCGTGCGCAGCAGCTGGCGTGCATTGGCGCCCAGCATGCGGGCATTGGCCAGCACCACCGGGCTGACTTCCTTGACGCCCTGGTAGACGTTGAAGAAGACGATGAAGAACACCAGCGTCACCGCCAGCGCCACCTTGGACCAGATGCCCAGGCCGAACCACATCGCGAAGATCGGTGCCAGGATCACGCGCGGCATGGAGTTGGCCGCCTTCACGTACGGATCGAGGATGGCCGAGGCGGTCGGCGAGAGCGCCAGCCACAGGCCGATGGCCAGGCCGAAGACGGTGCCGATGAGGAAGGCCAGCACGGTTTCGGTCAGCGTGATCAACAGGTGTGAATAAATCTCCGCCGGGAAGTTGAGCGTGAAGAAGGTGGTGTCGCCCACGCCCACCTCCAGCGTACCGCTACCCACCGTGAACCATTCCCAGATGCGTTGCGCAACCTTCAGCGGTTCGCCAAAGAAGAAGGCGGTCTGCGGGTTGCGTGTGGCGACGTGCCAGACCAGCAGCACGATGAGCAATACCATCAGTTGCCAGAAACGGATGTTCTTGTGACTCGGTTTCAATAATTTCCACATGGTGCTGATTCTCTTCCCTGATCTTTTCCGGTCGGCTTGTGCAGCGCTTATGCTGCGCGCTTTTGTTGTTGGTAACCCTTGAGCACTTCATCGCGCAGCACATCCCAGATCTGCTGGTGCAGTTCGACGAAGCGCGGATGCATGCGAATCTCGGCCACGTCGCGCGGACGCGGCAGGTCGATCCCGAATTCACCGATGGGGTGCGTGCCCGGGCCGGCCGCGAGCACGATCACGCGATCGGACATGGCGATGGCTTCATCGAGATCGTGGGTGATGAAAAGGACCGCCTTCTTCTTGGCGTTCCACAGGTCCAGCACTTCGTTTTCCATCAGCTGGCGGGTCTGGATGTCGAGGGCCGAAAAAGGTTCGTCCATCAGGATGATGTCGGGGTCCAGGATCAGCGTCTGCGCCAGCGCCACGCGCTTGCGCATGCCACCGGAGAGCTGGTGCGGATAGCGGTCGCCGAAGCCTTGCAGGCCCACGCGCGCCAGCCACTGTTCGCCCAGTTCTTCTGCCGACTTCTCGTCATGGCCGCGATACTGCAGGCCGGCGATCACGTTCTGCAAGGCGCTGCGCCAGGGCATCAGCGCCTCGGCCTGGAACATGTAGCCGGCGCGCCGGTTGATGCCCTTGAGTTCTTCGCCGAAGACCCTGACGCTGCCCGAGGACGGTTGCAGCAGGCCGGCACCGACGTTCAGGAGCGTGGACTTGCCGCAGCCGGTGGGGCCGACCACGGAGACGAATTCGCCGGGTGCGATGGAGAGATCGGTATTGGCCACGGCGGTGTAGCGCTGGGAACGGTCGTCCTTGGAGACGAAGGTGCAGGTGATGTTATCGAACTGGAGGGCTGGCGTCATGGCAATGCGGGCCGGTGGGGCCCTGATGGATCATCGGGATGAAGATGGCAGCCCCCAGATGCGCAAATGCCCGTTGCCGGGCATTTGCGGTGCGTTCGCATCGGCTGGGAGCGCCGCGCTTGCTGCGATTACTTGTACTTGGCGTTGGCCTTCTGCACGAAGTCATTGGTGAAGGTCTTGGACAGGTCGATCTGCTTGTCGGCCAGCGAGGGCTCGAAGGCCTTCAGGGTGCGCAGCGCGGTATCCGGACCGCCCGGCGGGAAGTAGCCGTCCGGCGAGATGGCCTGGCGCACCTTCATGAAGGCATCGATGTAGAGCGAGCGGTCGCCCAGCAGGTAGCTTTCCGGGACGGCCTTGATGATGTCGGAGGGACCGGCCTTCTGGATCCACTTCAGCGCGCGCACCATGGCGTTGGTCAGGGCTTGCGTGGTGTTGGGATACTTCTGCACGAAGGCGGCCGGGGCATACAGGGTCGCGGCCGGCATGGGGCCACCGAAGACATCATTGGTGTCCTTCAGGGTGCGGGTATCGGCGATGGTCTTGATCTCGTTGTGCTGCTCCAGCATGGAGATCACCGGATCGAGATTGGCAATCGCATCGATCTGGCCCGAGCGGATCGCCGAGATAGCACCCGCTGCGGCACCCACGCCGATGAAGGAAACATCGGTGGGCTTCAGGCCCGCCTTGGCCAGCACGTAGCTGGCCATGATGCTGGTGGAGGAGCCCGGTGCGGTCACGCCGATCTTCTTGCCCTTGAGGTCGCTCACGGTCTTGTAGTTGGGCATGGTCTTGTTGTTGACCGCCAGCACGATCTGCGGCGCCCGGCCCTGCAGCACGAAGGCCACGATGGGCTGGTTCTTGGCCTGCATGTTGATGGTGTGTTCGTAGGCGCCGGAGACCACATCGGCGCTGCCGCCCACCATCGCCTGCAGCGCCTTGGCGCCACCGGCAAAGTCGGAGATCTCGACCTGCAGGCCCTCATCCTTGAAATAGCCGAGCTGCTCGGCAATGGTCAGGGGCAGATAGTAGAAGAGGTTCTTGCCGCCTACGGCGATGGAGACCTTGGGTTTTTCCAGCGCCTGCGCGCCGGCGCTGCCGTTGAAGGAAAAGTAGCCGGCCAGGAACAGGCCTGCGGCGATCAGCAATTGCTTCCAGCTCAATTTCATTATGTCTCCTCCGTGGATGGATGGGGGCTTACTGCTTGTTGTCCAGCTTGTGCAGGCGACCCCGTGCAGGTGCCTGCCTTTGTCATGCTGCTTCAGACCACGCCTTCGTCCCGCAGCTTCTTGATGTGGGCCTCATCATACCCCAGCGATTGCAGGATTTCATCGCTGTGGGCGCCCAGCTCGGGGCCCAGCCATTTGGTCTGGCCGGGAGTCTCCGAGAGCTTGGGCGTGATGCCGGGCAGCTTGACCGGCGTGCCATCGGCAAACTGATGCTGCTCGAACATGCCGCGGGCCAGGAACTGGGGATCGCTCATCATGTCCTTGACCGAATAGATCTTGCCGACCGGGACGTCGGCCCCCTGCAATGCGGCCAGGGCCGAATCGATGGTCTGGGTGTGGCACCACTGCTGGATGGCATCGTCGATTTCCTGGGTACGCGGCACGCGGCCGTCATTGCGCGCCAGGCCCGGATCATTGGCCATGTCATCGCGGCCGATGGCGCTCATCAGGCGCTTGAAGATGGCATCGCCATTGCCGGCGATGACGATGTTCATGCCATCGCCAGTGGTATAGGTGTTGGAAGGCACGATGCCCGGCAGGGCGCCACCGGTGCGTTCGCGGACCACGCCGGCGAAATCGAACTCGGGCACCATTGATTCCATCATATTGAAAACAGCTTCATATAACGCCACGTCCACCATCTGCCCCTGCCCTGCCACGCAGTCTGCGCCGGCCTTGCCGTTCCAGCGCCCGCCTGTTGCGTCACGATGGCGTAAAGCCATCATGGCGCCGATCACGCCATGCAGCGCGGCGATGGAGTCGCCAATCGAAATGCCGATGCGCACCGGCGGACGGTCCGGATGGCCGGAGACGTAGCGGATACCGCCCATCGATTCGCCGATGGCGCCAAAGCCGGGCAAGTCGCGCAGCGGGCCGGTCTGGCCGTAGCCGGACAGGCGCACCATGATGGTGGCGGGGTTCAGCGGCTTGAGGTCTTCGTAGCCGAGCTTCCACTTCTCCAGCACGCCGGGGCGGTAATTCTCGATGATGACGTCGGCCTCCAGGGCGAGCTTGCGGGCGATCTCCTGGGCGCGGTCATCCTTCATGTTCAGGGTGATGCTCTTCTTGTTGCGCGCCTGGACCGACCACCACAGCGACGTGCCGTCCTTGAGCACGCGCCACTGGCGCAGCGGATCGCCATTGCCGGGCGCTTCGATCTTGATGACCTCGGCCCCGAACTCGGCCAGCATGCGCGAGCAGAAGGGCCCGGCAATCAGCGTGCCCAGTTCGAGTACCTTGATGCCGGCCAGCGGGCCGGGCTTGGATGTGGCTGTGCTCATCGTGCTTGCACCGGATGCCTGGCAGGCGCGGCCTGCGCGGGCAGTCCGGTGTTCTCCTCTTGATCGATGGTGCGGGACCTGGCTCTTGTGGGTGGACGGGCCAGTGTCCTGGAATGCGATGGATTCGGGTAATGCTGCGCGGCGGGCTGTGGGGATGAACGTTGCGCGGGTCGGTAGACACCTTGCAATCCCTCGCCTGACGTCATACGTGCAAGCCGGCAGCCGACATTCTATTGCAGCATGCGCGCGATGTCGCGCATTTTGACCTTCATCGGCGACGCCTTGCCTGCGAGTTTTTCATCTGAAAACGATCCCGGCGCGGGATCAGGTGGTGCGGCGATCCAGCATGGCACGGGCGATGGTGCCGGCGTCGACGTATTCCAGTTCACCGCCGACCGGCACGCCCCGCGCCAGGCGGCTGACCTTCAGGCCACGGGCCTTGAGGGTTTCGCTGATGTAGTGGGCGGTGGCTTCGCCTTCGTTGGTGAAATTGGTGGCCAGGACCACTTCGCTGACCACGCCATCGGTGGCGCGGGTGATGAGCTTTTCGAGATGGATGTCGCGCGGGCCGATGCCGTCCAGCGGCGAGAGCCTGCCCATGAGCACGAAATACAACCCCTTGAAGGTCAGGGTCTGCTCGATCATCACCTGGTCCGAGGGCGACTCCACCACGCACAGCTGGGTGTGGTCGCGCTGGCTGTCCTGGCAGGTCTCGCAGATGACCTGCTCGGTGAAGGTATTGCACAGGGCACAGTGGCGGATGGTGTCGAGCGCCTTGGCCAGCGACTGGCTCAGGTCAGCGGCGGCGTCGCGGTCATGCTGCAGCAGGTGGTAAGCCATGCGCTGCGCGGTCTTGGGGCCGATGCCGGGAAGCCGGCGCAGCGATTCGGTCAGGAGGGTGAGACTGGAGGGCGTTTTCAATTGCGGTCTACGGAATAGCGGAAGGCTTCGAGCGCCTCGGCCGTCATGGAGGGGACGAATTCGATGATCTCGTATTCGGCCACGCCGCCGATGAAGAAGGGATCGGATTCCATGATGGCTTCGATCTCGGCACGGTCGGCACAGTCGGCGATGATGATGCCACCGGTGCGCGGCACCTTGCGGCCGGACATCAGGAATACGCCTTCGGCATATTGCTGGTTGAGGAATTTCTTGTGCGCGGTCAGCAAGGCATCGATTTCGCCTGCCGGCCTGGTGTACGTGATCGAGACGATGAACATGGTGCCTCCACTAAGCAATCCTGCATTCCATCAGAATCAGACTATCCTGCGCGATGCTGCCCGCGCCCGGGGCCGAGGCCACCGGGCGCGCACGGCATCAGAACGGCATCTTGAAGCCCGGGGGCAGCGGCATGCCGGCGGTGACGCCCGACATCTTTTCCTGAGCGGTGGCTTCGGCCTTGCGCACGGCGTCGTTGAAGGCGGCGGCGACCAGATCTTCCAGCATGTCCTTGTCGTCAGCCAGCAGCGACGGGTCGATGGAGACGCGCTTGACATCGTTCTTGCAGGTCATCACGACCTTCACCAGGCCGGCGCCGGACTGGCCCTCGACTTCGATGCTGGCCAGTTGCTCCTGGGCCTTCTTCATGTTGTCCTGCATGGCCTGTGCTTGCTTCATCAGACCTGCCAGTTGACCTTTCATCATGCTCATTGCTCCTTGTTTCAATTCACGGAATTCTATCGCGTTTGGGCAAGCTGCCGACAAGCCGGCCGGCGCTCGCGTGCACGTCTCACAACGCCTGGATCGACCCCGGCACGATGGTGGCGCCGAACTCGCGCATCATGCTCATGACGAAGGGATCGCTCTTCATCTTCTGTTCGGCCCGGCGCTGGCGCTCGGCACGTTGGGCCTCGGCCACTGCATTGGCGGTATCGGCTACGGCACCGATCTCGGTCTCGACGCGGATTTCCTTACCGAAACGCTCGGACAGCGCCGCCACCAGTTTTTCCACGCTGCCGGAAGAACGCAGGGTTTCCAGCGGGATACGCAGGTGGAAGCAGACATTGCCGCCATTGAGTGCTTCGCAGCGCACCAGTTCACTCTGGAAGGCCATCTGATGCGCCACGCCGCGCAGCGCGGTGAGGCTGGCGGCCAGCGTCGGCCAGTGACCATCCCACCCCAGTTCGGCGGCGATGCGTGCGGTTTCCTGCTGCTGCGCCGGGGTGGCGGCCGGGCGCTGGGGAGCGGGCGGCTCTGCGGCGGCGGCAGGTGCGGGAACGGTGTCTCTTCTTTCTTCAGCCAGCTCGGGCATCGGCGCGGACGGCGGCATCGCTGCCGAGCCTGTGTCGTCTTCCCACGGCGGGATGGCGTCGAAGGGCGGCGGCTCGGGCATATCGGGGGGCATCGGCGCGGCGGCACGGCCCGTCCTGGCGGGTGCTGCTGCCGGGGCTGACACGGCGGGCGCGCTGGGCGTAGCTGCCGGGATGGCCGACGCAACGGAGGGTGCAGAGGCAGGCGCAGCCGCTGCGGGCCGCGCTGCTGCCTTGCCGCCCTTGCCACCGCGCAAGGCCATCAGCGCCGCTTCGCGGGCCGAGGTGGGAGCCGCAGGCGCGGCGGGTTGATCCGCGGCGGACGGCGCCGCAGGGGCAGGTGCCAGCGCTGCCGTTTCGGCTCTGGCCGGTGGCGCTGCTGACGCGGGAACCGCCGACGGTTGCGCGCGGCTGACCGGTGCGCTGGTCACGGCGGCCTGCGGAGCCAGCAAGGGAGCGGCCTGGCGCGGCGTGGCCGCACGGCCGCCGCCCGGCGCGGGGGCTGCAGGCACCGGCGCAGTGGCGCTGGCACTGACCGGGCGGAAGGCCAGCATGCGCAAGAGCGTCATGCTGAAACCTGCATATTCGTCAGGGGCCAGGCCCAATTCATTGCGGCCATGCACGGCGATCTGGTAGAACAACTGCACATGTTCCGCACTGAACTGGCCAGCCAGGCGCAGGATATCTTCGCGGTGGGGCAAATCATCGGCGAGTGCGGCCGGCACGGCCTGGGCCAGGGCGATCTGGTGCAGCAAGGTGCCGAGATCCTGCAAAGCGGCGTTGTAAGACAGGCTGCGGGTAGCCATGTCATCGGCCACGCCCAGCAAGGCGGCGCCATCCTGCGCCGCCAGTGCATCGAGGATGCGGATCAGGTAGGACTGGTCGAGTGCACCCAGCATGCCCTGCACGGCTTCCAGCGTGACCTTGCCGGCGGCATAGGCGATGGCCTGGTCGGTCAGCGAGAGCGCATCGCGCATGGAACCGGAAGCGCCCTGCGCCAGCAGGCGCAGCGCGGGCGGATCGAACTCGATGCCTTCCTGGTTCAGGATGTTGTCGAGATGGCCGATGATGTGGCCGGGCGGCATCTGCTTGAGGTTGAACTGCAGGCAGCGCGAGAGCACGGTCACGGGAATCTTTTGCGGATCGGTGGTCGCCAGGATGAACTTGATGTGCTCGGGCGGCTCTTCCAGCGTCTTCAGCATGGCGTTGAAGGCGTGGTTGGTGAGCATGTGCACTTCGTCGATCATGTAGACCTTGAAGCGCGCGTTTGAGGGCGCATAGATGGCCTGCTCCAGCAGTTGCGCCATCTCGTCCACGCCGCGGTTGGAGGCGGCGTCCATCTCGATGTAGTCGACGAAGCGCCCGGCATCGATGGCCACGCAGGCTTCGCATACGCCACAGGGCGCGGCGGTGATGCCGCCGCTGCCATCGGGGCCGACGCAATTGAGCGACTTGGCCAGGATGCGCGAGAGCGTGGTCTTGCCCACGCCACGGGTGCCGGTGAAGAGATAGGCGTGGTGCAGCCGCTGCTGTTCAAGCGCGTGCGTCAGCGCGCGCACGACATGCTCCTGGCCGACCAGGGTGTCGAAGCTGCGGGGACGGTATTTACGGGCGAGAACTTGATAAGACATGGAGTGGCTGCTGTCGGCTTTTTGGCTCAGGGGGGCATTTTAAGCTATTTCGCCGCCGCCAACGCCTTTGCCTGCATCCACCCTGCTCTGCCCCGGTCAGGCTGGCGCGCTGCGCGCCTTCTTGCATTCGTAAATCGCCTCATCGGCTTGCCCCATCAGGGTGGCCAGATCAGGATGGCGCGCCTCATCGTACTGGGCGACGCCCACACTGTACTCCAGCTGATATTGACGCTGGCCGCGCTGGTTGAAGGCCGCCACGGCCTGCTGCAGATGTTGCAGAACGATGGCCGCATCAGCCTTGGCGGTATTGGTCAGGAACGCCGCGAATTCGTCACCGCCCAGGCGGCCGATGACATCCGATTCGCGCAGATTGCTCATCAGCAGGCCGGCGAAGTCGCGCAATGCCAGGTCGCCTGCGGCATGACCGAAACGGTCGTTGATCTGTTTGAAATGATTGAGATCGAAACCCAGCATGCAGGCCGGGCGCCCCGTACGCTTGCTGACCGCCATGGCATGCCGGACCAGCGATTCGAAACCGCGCCGGTTGGATATGCCAGTAAGCTCATCCATGGAGGCCAGCCTCACGGCGGCCATTTCTTGCTCGACCATCGCCGCCAGATCCTTCAACAGGCACTGCTCATCGGCATCGAAACTGCGTGGCACGGTATCGACCAGGCACAAGGTGCCGAGCATGAAGCCGCTTTCGCTCCTGATGGGGCAACCTGCATAGAAACGGATGAAGGGTTCGCCCGTCACTTGCGGGTTCCCGGCAAAGCGTGCATCGAGCCGGGCATCGGGCACGATGGTCAAGTCTTCATGCAGGATGGCGTGGGCACAGAAGGAAATATCGCGCGAGGTCTCGGTGGCGTCCCCCATTCCCACGCAGGATTTGAACCATTGACGATGCACGTCAATGAGCGTCACCACCGCCATGGGCACATCGAACAGCCGCCGCGCCAGGCGGGTCAGCCGGTCAAATCGCTCTTCACGGGGAGTATCGAGGATGCGCAGCGAATGCAGGGCGTCGATACGGGCGGCTTCATTGGCGGGTAGCTCAGCAATTCTCATGGTCATCAGCACGGAATGGACATTGTTACCGACGTTAACGACAGGCTGCGGCCCACTTTAATCCCAATTTTTTGGAGAAACAAGAATAAGTTGTTCACAACTTCGTATCAAAATGTGAAGCCCAAATCCAGCTTGTCCCTGTCTTTTCGATATTGAAAACGGCAGGCTCCCCCGCTCCCTGGCCTGCCTTGGCTCACTTGCCGGCCGCCGGCTTGTCTGCTGCCTTCTCCTCGGCCTTGTTCTCAGCGCGTGGGGCTTTGGCTGGCTTGCCTTCCTTGGCCACCGGTGCTGCCGCACCCACCTTGGGCTGGCCGTTGACCGTCAGGCCATTGGCAGAAAGCTTCACTGCGGCCTTGTCCTTGATGCCCTTGACGCGCTTTTCCAGATCGCTCCAGTCCTTGAAGGCGCCGCCCTTCTGGCGTTCTTCAAGAATGCGTTTGGACATGGCCGGACCGATCCCGCGCACGCCATCCAGGGCGGCCTGGTCGGCCTTGTTGACGTCCACTTCGGCCCAGGCCAGGGCGGTCGCGGCGAAGAAGCTGAGAATGAACAACAGGGTTTTCTTCAACATGATGCTTCCTTTCGACTTTCAACGTTCGGTTGGAGGAAAAACAAAGGGCAGCCCCCGGAAGTGGACTGCCCTTGCTCAACGAAAACCGAACCAGCCTGTTGACCGAAATCCAGCTAGAAATACCCTGCAAATCAGCCCGCCAGCAACTCCTCGCAAGTAACGGTCGCCGTGCCCAGCTTGCCGACCACGATACCGCCAGCACGATTGGCCATGGTCACCGCATCGACCAGCGAAGCGCCCGCGCCCAGCATCACGGCCAGGGTACCGATGACGGTATCGCCGGCGCCGGAGACGTCATACACTTCGCGCGCCATGGTCGGGAAGTGCGTGACTTCGCCCTCGCGGTACAGGCTCATGCCTTCTTCCGAACGGGTCAGCAGCAGCGCTTCCAGGTTCAGCTCGGCACGCAGCTTCTGGGCCCGGGCGGTGAGATCTTCCTCGTTCTTCCACTGGCCGACGATACGCACCAGCTCGGACTTGTTGGGGGTGAGGACGGAGGCACCGGCATAGCGGGCGAAGTCATCCCCCTTGGGATCGACCAGGATGCGCTTGCCGAGCTTCTTGGCGGTGGCAATCATCTCGGCCACGTTGACCAGACTGCCCTTGGCATAATCGGAAAAGATGATCACATCGTAGTCCGCCACGAGTGAATTGAATTGCGTGAGCTTGTCGCGCAATACGGTATCGGTGGGGGCTTCTTCGAAATCGATGCGCACCAGCTGTTGCTGGCGGCCGATCACGCGCAGCTTGACGATGGTGGAGATGCTGGCGTCGCGGTTGAGATGGCTGCGGATGCCCATCTCGCCGAGCATGCTCTGCATCACGCGCGCCGGCTCATCGTCGCCGGTCACGCCCAGCAGGGCCGTCTGCGCGCCCAGGCTGGCGGTATTGCGGGCAACGTTGGCGGCGCCGCCGAGGCGCTCTTCCTTGCGCTCGACCCGCACCACCGGGACCGGCGCTTCGGGCGAAATGCGGTTGACTTCACCGAACCAGTAGCGGTCCAGCATGACGTCGCCGACGATGAGAATGCGCGCCGAATTCCAGGCAGCTGCAAGGTTCTTGTCCACGATGTTATCTACCTTCTTGTTCAGATTGGCGTGCGCCTTATTGCACGCGGGCTTGCAGTGAACGGCCAATGCCGTAGTACTCGATACCGCTGTCGGCCATGAGCTGCGGATCGAACAGATTGCGGCCGTCGAAGATGACCGGGCTGTTCAGCGCCGCCTTGACGCGTTCCAGATCGGGGCTACGGAAGGCTTTCCATTCGGTGACGATGGCCAGCGCGTCGGCACCTTGCAAGGCATCCATGGGCGAGGCGGCAAAGCGGATCTGCTGCAGGCGGGCGCTGTCATCGGCGAAATCCAGCTCCAGCACGCGCGCAGCTTCCTTCATGGCGACCGGATCATAGACTGCCACGGTGGCGCCACGGCGCACCAGTTCACCAATGAGCACGCGCGAGGAAGCCTCACGCATGTCGTCGGTATTGGGCTTGAAGGCCAGACCCCAGATGGCGAAGTGCTTGCCGGAGAGATCGTCGCCGAAACGCTTGACGACCTTCTTGCCCAGCACGTGCTTTTGCAGATCGTTGACCTGCTCGACGGCACGCAGGATCAGCAGCGACTGATCGTAGTCGCGCGCGGTGCGTTCCAGTGCCTGCACATCCTTGGGGAAGCAGGAGCCACCGTAGCCGCAGCCGGCATAGAGGAAGCTGTGGCCGATACGCGGGTCCGAGCCGATACCGTGGCGTACCGATTCGATGTCGGCGCCGACACGATCGGCCAGGTTGGCCAGTTCGTTCATGAAGGAAATGCGCGTGGCCAACATGGCGTTGGCGGCGTACTTGGTGAACTCGGCCGAGCGCACGTCCATCCAGTAGGTACGTTCATGATTGCGGTTGAAGGGGGCGTAGAGCTTCTTCATCAGGGTCTGCGCGCGCAAGCCTTCGGCGGTCTGGTCGTGACCGATGACGATACGGTCGGGGCGCATGAAGTCTTCGACGGCTGCGCCTTCCTTCAGGAATTCGGGATTGGAGACGACCGAAAAACTCAGCTCGGTCTTGCCGCGCTGAAGCAGTTCCTCCTTGATCGCCGCCGTCACCCGGTCAGCGGTACCGACCGGCACGGTGGACTTGTCGACCACCACCTTGAAGCCTTCCATGTAACGGCCAATGTTGCGGGCTGCGGCCAGCACGTATTGCAGATCGGCCGAGCCATCTTCATCGGGCGGCGTACCGACGGCGATGAACTGGATGTCGCCATGCGCCACGCTGGCGGCTACATCGGTGGAGAACTGCAGGCGGCCGGCGGCGCGGTTGCGCGCCACCACTTCTTCCAGGCCAGGTTCATGGATGGGGATGCCACCGTTGTTGAGGATGTCGACCTTGCGCTGGTCGACGTCCAGGCAGAACACGTCGTTGCCCAGTTCAGCCAGGCAGGCGCCGGTCACGAGGCCGACATAGCCCGTGCCGATGATGGTGATTTTCATGGTAGATCCAGAGTTCAAATACGGCCCGCAAGGGCCTCAATTCATGACGTTCAATTCTTCGGTACGACGCGGCGGGTAAGTCTCCCACTGGCTGCAGCCCGGGCATTGCCAGTAGAACTGGCGCGCCTTGAAGCCGCAATGGCTGCACTGGTAGCGCGCCAGCTTCTGCGTATAGCCATGCACCAGGGTCTTGACCACGGCCAGCTCGGGCTGCACCGTCTGGGGCGCACTCATCATGCGCGCCTCCAGGAACTTGTCCAGACCCAGCAGCGTGGGGGTGCGACGCAATTCGTCACTCACCAGCACGTTGGCGGGATCGATGCCATCGGCATCCAGTACGGCCTTGAAGACCACTTCCAGCAGGTCGATCGAGGGCGCCTCGGCGAGGTAGGCACGCAGCAGGTTGATACCCTCCTGGGGACGGCCTACGGCGATATAGCCATCCATCAGGCGCTGCGCCACCAGGGCAGTGTGCGGCACGCTCTGGTGCTCGACGCGGCGCCAGGTTTCCAGCGCGCCTTCGATGTCGCCCTTGGCGCGCAAGGCGTCGCCCATCAGCATGGTAGCGCGCACGCTCTTGCGGTCGGCGGCCAGGGCCTTGTCCAGCAGGGCCATGGCGGCTTCGGTATTGGTGCGCACCAGTTCGTCGGCGGCCAGTTCGCAGTAGAACTGGGCGATCTCGCGCTGGCGGCCGCCGGCGCCGGTAGCCTGCAGGATTTCGGCGGCGGAGATGGCGCGTTCCCACTCCTTCTCGCGCTGGTAGATTTCCAGCAGGGCGCGGCCCGCCTGGGCGCTGAAGGAGGTGTCGATGAGCTTGTTGAAGGTTTCTTCGGCGCGGTCCAGCAGCCCCGCCTTCAGGTAATCCTGGCCCAGTTCGTAAAGCGCATGGCCCTGGTGCTCGGCCGGCAGATCAGGCCGCGCCAGCAGGTTCTGGTGCACGCGGATGGCGCGCTCGGTTTCGCCGCGGCGGCGGAACAGATTGCCCAGGGCGAAGTGCAGTTCCACCGTTTCAGGGTCCAGCTTGACGATTTCGATGAAGGCATCGATAGCCTTGTCGGGTTGCTCGTTGAGCAGGAAATTGAGACCCTTGAAGTAGCCGCGCGGCAGGGTGCGGGATTCCGACAGCAGCTGGTTGATATCCACCCGCGCGGCAATCCATCCCAGGCCGAAGAAGACCGGGATGCCAAGCAACCACCAAAATTCAAATTCCATAAACAGTGAGGGGCAATTAGAGGATGTGCTGCGCGGTGATCACGCTGTCAGGTTGCGGCGGCTGGGCCTGCACCTGGGCGATCTCTTCCTGCTGCTTCTGGACTTGCGACAGCGCCTTCTTGTAGCGCGCAGCTTCGCGGCGGTGACGCAGCGCCAGCGGCGCCATGGCCAATACGCCCAGCACCGCACCCACCACGAAGAAGGCCAGCAGCACCAGCACCAGCGGGTCGGTACGTTCATAGCCGAGGAAGAAATGCAGGGTCACTTCCTGGGTATTGCGCAGCGCGAAGAAAAAGAAGAACACGAACAGGATGGCCGCGATCAATCGGGACAGTATTTTCATGGCGTAATCCTTTCTGGCGGGTCGTGGTATTGCCGCTGAGCATGAACGAGCGGGACGATCGCTCCGCAGCATTATTACGCTGGCCGGAAAAATGGCGCCTGTTTCACGCGCATTCCCGGGCAATCCAGGGCAAATCGGGATTGTACGTGAAAAAAAACGGCATCCAAAGATGCCGTTCATTTTGTTGATCTGCCTTTACACCCGTTCACCTCGCAGTGTGCGAGTGTGCAGCTTTCAACCGATGTTACTGCTCGCGGGCGCAGAAAACTTCATCTGCGCACCGCAAGAACTGCCTGGTCACAGGCCCAGCCGGGTCAATCCTCGCGGATTGGCTGGCCGACCATCGCATCGACGCGTTCGCGCAATTCCTTGCCCGGCTTGAAGTGGGGGACCCGTTTTTCGGGGACCATCACCTTGTCGCCGGACTTGGGATTGCGGCCGATACGCGGCGGACGGCGGTTGAGCGCGAAGCTGCCAAAGCCACGGATCTCGATGCGCTGGCCGGTCGCGAGTGCGTCGACCATGGCATCGAGGATGGTTTTGACCGCGTAATCCGCATCCTTGGCGACAAGTTGCGGATAACGCTCAGCCAGACGGGCGATCAGCTCCGACTTCGTCATCGTGACCGGAAGATCAGTTCTTGTTGTCGAGCTTGGCCTTCAGCAGCGCGCCCAGGCTGGTGGTGCCCGAAGCAGCGTTGGAGTCAGCCGACATCTTCTGCATGGCTTCCTGGGTCTCGGCGTTGTCCTTGGCCTTGATCGACAGCTGGATGCTGCGAGCCTTGCGGTCGATGTTGATGACCAGGGCTTCGACGGAATCGCCAACCTTCAGGTGGGTACCGGCATCTTCCACGCGGTCGCGGGAGATTTCGGAAGCGCGCAGGTAGCCTTCGACTTCGTCGGTCAGCTGGATCACGGCGCCCTTGGGCTCAACCGACTTGACGGTACCGGTCACGATCGCACCCTTGTCGTTCAGGGCGGCGAAGTTGTTGAACGGATCGCCTTCCAGTTGCTTCACGCCCAGGGAGACGCGCTCGCGTTCCACGTCGATGGCCAGCACAACGGCTTCCAGCTCGTCGCCCTTCTTGAACTTGCGCACGGCTTCTTCGCCAGCTTCGGTCCAGGACAGGTCGGACAGGTGCACCAGGCCGTCGATATTGCCCGGCAGGCCGATGAACACGCCGAAGTCGGTGATCGACTTGATCGAACCCTTGACCTTGTCGCCCTTCTTGTGGCTCATGGCGAAGTCGTCCCACGGGTTCGGCTTGCACTGCTTCATGCCCAGGGAGATACGACGACGCTCTTCGTCGATTTCCAGAACCATGACTTCCACTTCGTCGCCCAGCTGGACAACCTTGTTCGGGGCCACGTTCTTGTTGGTCCAGTCCATTTCGGAGACGTGCACCAGGCCTTCGATGCCTTGTTCGACTTCCACGAATGCACCGTAGTCGGTCAGGTTGGTGACCTTGCCGAACAGGCGGGTGCCTTGCGGGTAGCGACGCGACAGGCCGGTCCACGGATCGTCGCCCAGTTGCTTCACGCCCAGGGAGACGCGGTTCTTCTCTTGATCGTACTTGAGGACCTTGGCGGTGATTTCCTGGCCAACCGACAGCACTTCCGACGGGTGACGCACGCGACGCCATGCCAGGTCGGTGATGTGCAGCAGGCCGTCGATGCCACCCAGGTCAACGAACGCACCGTAGTCGGTGATGTTCTTGACGATACCGGTGACGACGGTGCCTTCCTTCAGGGTTTCCATCAGCTTGGCGCGCTCTTCGCCCATCGAGGCTTCGATCACGGCACGGCGCGACAGAACGACGTTGTTGCGCTTGCGGTCCAGCTTGATGACCTTGAATTCCAGGGTCTTGCCTTCGAACGGGGTGGTGTCCTTGACCGGACGGGTGTCGACCAGCGAACCCGGCAGGAAGGCACGGATGCCGTTGGTCAGAACGGTCAGGCCGCCCTTGACCTTGCCATTGACGGTACCAGTGACGATCTCGCCGGACTCCATCGCCTTTTCCAGCGAGAGCCACGATGCCAGACGCTTGGCCTTGTCGCGCGACAGGATGGTGTCGCCGAAACCGTTTTCCAGGGATTCGATCGCAACGGAGATGAAGTCGCCGACGTTGACTTCGACTTCGCCGTTGTCGTTCTTGAATTCTTCAACAGGGATGAACGCTTCGGACTTCAGGCCGGCGTTGACGATCACGAAGTTGTGATCCAGGCGCACGACTTCTGCCGAGATGACTTCACCCGAACGCATGTCCTGACGCGACAGCGATTCTTCGAACAGAGCAGCAAATTCGCTGGAGGTATCAACACCTGCAGCGATAACGGTAGTGGTAGACATAAAAGAAAGTAAGAAAGATTGGCCGGTATCCGTGTGATGCAATCAGGCTGACTTGCACTGCCGTCTTCGTTGCCGCCGACGACATGGGTACTGGGTTAGGTTTATCAACACCCGTCAGACTTTGCATCTGCCGGGCACCAATGGCACTACGGGTACAACAAGGACTTGCCCGTTATGGGGCCGCAAAGTACCGTTTCAAGCAGCTTGCAACGGCCTTCAGTGCCCCAGGGCAGCGTACCAGCTGAGTACCTGCTGCACCGCTTCGTCAGCGGTCATGTCGGATGTATCCAGGTGATATGCGCCCTCCGCAGCCTTCAAGGGGGCCGACGAGCGATTCATGTCGCGTTCGTCGCGCTCCTTCAAATCTCTGGAGAGGTCTTCGATATTAGCAGAAAAACCCTTGTCAATCAATTGCTTATAGCGCCTTGTGGCGCGCGCCTCTACACTGGCGGTCAAAAATACCTTCAGACGGGCGCCCGGAAAGATGACGGTGCCCATATCCCGGCCATCGGCGACCAGCCCGGGAGGCTTCCTGAATGACAACTGCAGGCCATACAAAGCCTGGCGCACGGTGATCAGCGCGGCGATCTTGGAGGCGGTATTGCCGACCTTTTCTGCGCGGATGGCCTGGGTCACGTCTTCATTGGCCAGGAAGATATGGGCGCCATCGAAATGGCAGTGCAGGTGCTCGGCCGCCTTGGCCAGGGCGTGTTCATCATCCAGGGCTACGCCGCGCCGCAACACGGACAGCGCCGTCAAGCGGTACAGCGCGCCCGAATCCAGGTAATGGAAGCCCAGTTCCCGGGCCACCTTCTGTGCCACCGTGCCCTTGCCGGAGGCGGTCGGGCCATCGATGGTGATGACCGGTATCTTTGCTTTTTCCATAGCCTGAACCCCTTATCTGTGAATAATTTAGCTTAATTCCGTTAAACACAGGGTTTATCAGATCAAGGTTTGTTCGGCAATCTTTTTGAAGACCTCGAAGTAATCGGGGAAGGTCTTGGCCACACACTTGGGGTCGTTGATGCGGATACGGGCGCCTTGCCGCAATGCACCATCCAGCGCCGCCAGCGAGAAGCACATGGCCATGCGGTGGTCGTCATAGGTGTCGATGGCGGCCGTGCCGATCTCGGCTGGAGGCGTCACCGTCAGGTAGTCAGGGCCCTCCTCCACCTGCGCGCCCAGCTTGCGCAATTCGGTCGCCATAGCCGAAAGGCGGTCGGTTTCCTTGACGCGCCAGCTGGCGATGTTGCGCAGTGTGCTGGGACCGTCGGCATACAGCGCAGCCACGGCGATGGTCATGGCCGCATCCGGAATGTGGTTGAAGTCGGCATCGATGGCCTTCAGCGGGCCATTGGAAGACGCCTCGATCCAGTTCTCGCCCATGGTGATGGTGGCGCCCATCTGTTGCAGCGCTTCGACGAAGCGCACGTCGCCCTGGATGCTGTCGCGACCCACGCCCTCGACCCGGATCGGGCCGCCCGTGATGGCACCCGCCGCCAGGAAATACGAGGCCGACGACGCATCGCCCTCGACGTGGATGCTACCGGGGCTGCGATAATGCTGGCCCGGCTTGACGGTGAATTGTTGCCAGCCGTCACGCTCGACTTCCACGCCGAAGCGGCGCATCAGGTTCAGGGTGATCTCGATGTAGGGCTTGGAGATGAGTTCGCCAACCACCTCGATTTGCATCGCCTCTTCGCGCGCCATCAGGGGAGCCGCCATCAGCAAGGCCGTCAGGAACTGGCTGGAGACGTTGCCGCGCACCTTCATGCGCGCCGATGTCAGCTGGCCACGGCGGATGTGCAGCGGCGGGTAGCCCGGATTGCCGGTGTAGTCGATGTGCATGCCCACCGCGTTCAAGGCATCCACCAGATCGCCGATGGGACGCTCATGCATGCGCGGCACGCCATGCAGGGTGTAGTCACCGCCCAGCACGGCCAGGGCCGCCGTCAGCGGGCGGATCGCGGTGCCGGCATTGCCCATGAAGAGATCGGCCTGGTGCACCGGCAGCACGCCGTTGACGCCATGGACGATGTAATCCTGGGTGCCTTCGATCTGCTCCCACTTCACGCCCAGGGTCTGCAGGGCCATCAGCATGACCAGGGTATCGTCGGAGGCCAGCAGGTCGAAGATGCGGGTGGTCCCGCCCGAGAGGGCCGCCAGCAGCAGGATGCGGTTGGAGATGCTCTTGGAGCCGGGCAGCTTGACCGTGCCTTGCACGTGATGCACCGGGGCCAGGTCGATATGACGGGGATAGGAAGCTTGTTTCATCTTGGTTGCTTTTCTGTGGATGAGTCGGTGGAGCAATCCGGCCGCCCGGGCGGCCGTCACATCGTTGCCGGGAAGAATGATTCAGGAAGCCTTGCGTTCGGCCGCTTCGATGGCCGCCGCCCACTGCAGCCGCGCATGCTGGGCATTGGCATAGACCCGCTCGATGGCAGCACCATCGCCTGCCGCAATCATCTCCCGGATGCCCTGCAATTGCACCAGGTAGGCATCGACTTCGGTGAGCAGCGCATCGCGGTTGGCCAGCGTGATGTCGCGCCACATCTCCGGCGAGGAAGCGGCAATCCGGGTGAAATCGCGGAAACCGCTGGCAGCGTACTGGAACAGCGTGTCGGCATGCGGCTTGGCGGCGATGTCGTCCACCAGCGCGAAGGCCAGCACGTGCGGCAGATGGCTCACTGAAGCGAACACCGCATCATGCTCCTGCGGCGAGAGACGATGGATGATCGCGCCACAGGCACGCCAGGCTTGCGCCACAGTCTCGACGTCAGCATCGCGGTTCTCGGGCAAGGCGGTGATGACCACCTTCTTGCCTTCATACAGTTCGGCCAGCGCGGCTTCCGGACCATGTTTTTCACGGCCCGCAATCGGATGCGCCGGGACGAACTGCGCAATGCGCTCCCCCAGCGCCTTGCGGGCGGCAGCCACCACATCGCTCTTGGTACTGCCGGCGTCGGTGACGATGGCCCGGGCATCCAGATGCGGCTTGATGGAAGCGAGGATGGCTTCGGTCTGCGCCACCGGCGCGGCCACCAGGATCAGGTCGGCGCCGGGGACGGCAGCGGCCGCATCGGTGGCGATGGCATCGATGATGCCCAGCGCGCGCGCACGCTCCAGGCTGGCCAGCGAGCGGCCCACGCCGACGATGTGCGCGGCCTGGCCGGCACGACGCAGGGCCAGGGCGAACGAGCCGCCGATCAAACCCACGCCGAAGATGACGACTTTCTTGAACACGTTGAATTCAGCCTTGAAGAGTGGCAGGACGACAGGCGCTCACAGGCCCAGCGGATAGGAGCCCAGCAGCTTGAAGAAGGCGGCATTCTGGCGCAGTTCTTCCAGCGCCTTGGCAACCTTTTCATCCTGCTCGTGACCTTCCAGATCGACGTAGAAATAATATTCCCACGCCCCCATGCGGGCCGGACGCGACTCGAAGCGCGTCATCGACACGCCATGACGCGCCAGCGGCGCCAGCAGGTTGTAGACCGCACCGGCCTTGTTGGGCACCGACAGCACGATGGAAGTCTGGTCACGGCCCGACGGCGCCGTGCGCAAACGGCCGATCACGGCAAAGCGGGTACGGTTGTGCGGATCGTCCTGAATGTGGGCATTGACGGTTTGCAGGCTGTACTTCTGGCCGGCGATTTCACCGGCGATGGCCGCCACGCTTTTATCTTCACCTGCCATGCGCGCGGCCTCGGCGTTGGAGGCCACCGCCTGGCGCTCGATGGCAGGATAGTTCATATTGAGCCAGGCATTGCACTGGGCGAGGGCCTGCGAGTGGGCGCAGATGCGGGTGATGCCGTCCATGTTGCCGCTGGCCGTCATCAGGCTGTGATGCACGGGAATGGCCACTTCACCGCTGATGGTCAGGGTGGTTTGCAGCAGCAGATCGAGGGTGCGATTGATCACGCCTTCGGACGAATTCTCGATGGGCACCACGCCGAAATCGGCGGTACCGGCTTCGGCATCGCGGAACACTTCATCAATCGACACACACGGCAAACCCTCGATGGCATGGCCGAACTGCTGGTACACCGCCTGTTCGCTGAAGGTGCCTTCGGGGCCGAGGTAGGCCACCGTCACGCGCTTTTCCAGCGCGCGGCAGGCCGACATCACTTCGCGGAAAATGGTCTGGATATCGGTACCCAGCAAGGGACCGGGATTGCGGTCGGCGGCGCGGCGCAGCACCTGGGCTTCGCGCTCGGGGCGGAACACCGGGGCGTTGGTCTCGGCCTTGACGTGGCCCACTTCCTGCGCGACGCGCGCGCGCTGGTTCAGCAGGTCGAGGATCTGCGCATCGATGGCATCGATCTTCTGGCGCAGGGGCAGCAACTTGTCGTCACTCATCTTGCTCTTTCAGTGTCTGCAGGCCGCATGCCGGCGCGAAGACCGGCCTGCGGCGCTGTTTGGCGTGGCGTTGGCAGGGCGTGGCAGAAGACCAGCACCGCACGGGCAACGCGCCCGGGGAGGTGCGGCCTCAGCCGTGCCGCTGTTCGAAGTCTTTCAGATAATCGACCAGGGCTTGTACGCCCTCGATCGGCATCGCGTTGTAGATCGATGCACGCATGCCGCCGACCGACTTGTGGCCTTTCAGCTGCAGCAGGCCGCGCTCTTTGGCGCCGGCCAGGAAGGTGTCATTGAGCGACTCGTCGCGCAGGAAGAACGGCACGTTCATGCGGGAACGGCAATCCGCTGCGATACGGTTGCTGTAGAAATCGGTGCTGTCCAGGTAGCCGTAGAGCAGTTCGGCCTTGGCGATGTTGCGCGCTTCCAGCGCGGCCACACCACCCTGGCGCTTGATCCACTGGAACACCAGGCCGGCGATGTAGATCGCGTAGGTCGGCGGGGTGTTGTACATGGAATCGTTGTCGGCCACGATCTTCCAGTCGAAGGCCGAGGGGCAGAACGGCAGCGCGTGTCCCAGCAGGTCTTCGCGCACGATGACGATGGTCACGCCGGCCGGGCCGATGTTCTTCTGGGCGCCTCCATAGATGACGCCGTATTTCGACACATCCACCTCGCGCGAGAGGATGTGCGAGGACATGTCGGCCACCAGCGGTGCGCCATCGGTATCGGCCGCAACTTCCGGCGTGTACTGGTACTCGACGCCATCGATGGTCTCGTTGCTGCAGATGTGCACGTAGGCGGCATTGCGCGAGAGCTTCCAGTCGGCACGCGCAGGGATGCTGGCAAACTTGCGGTCGGCCGAGGAGGCGGCCACGTTCACGGTGCAGTAGCGTCCCGCTTCCTTGATCGACTTGGTGGACCAGGAGCCCGTGTTGATGTAGTCGGCCACGCCCGCTTCGTGCTTGCCGGCCGGCGAACGCAGCGCGGCCAGGTTCATCGGGATGATGGCGTTCTCGGCGATGGCCCCGCCCTGCAGGAACAGCACCTTGTAGTTGGAAGGAATGTTCATCAGCGCGCGCACGTCAGCCAGCGCGGCTTCGATGATGGACATGTATTCCTTGCCGCGATGGCTCATCTCCATGACCGACATGCCACTGCCATGCCAGTCCAGCATCTCATCGGCTGCCTGTTGCAGCACTTCCTTGGGCAATACCGCCGGACCGGCGGAAAAGTTATAGACCATTTCTGCGTTCGCCATCAAAAAAGGCGGCAGGCGCGTTGCCCGCCGCCCTGGACTTGCTTTACTCGCCTGCGGCAGGTGTCTCGCCGCCGGCGGCCTCGGTGCCTTCGCTGCCGATCACGTCTTCCACATCGGACTCGACCACGCGCTGCAGGCCGGACAGCTTGGTGCCGTCTTCCACTGCAATCAGGGTCACGCCCTGGGTGGCGCGGCCCATCTCGCGGATCTCGGAAACGCGGGTGCGGATCAGCACGCCACCGGTGGTGATGAGCATGATCTCATCGCTGGAATCGACCAGCGTGGCGGCCACGACCTTGCCGTTGCGCTCGCTGGTCTGGATGGCGATCATGCCCTTGGTGCCACGGCCGTGACGGGTGTACTCGGTGATCGGGGTACGCTTGCCGAAGCCATTTTCGGTGGCGGTGAGCACGGACTGCTGTTCGTTCTCGGCCACCAGCAGGGCGATGACCTGCTGCGTTTCTTCCAGGTTCATGCCGCGCACGCCACGGGCGGTACGGCCCATCGGACGCACATCGTTTTCGTCGAAACGCACGGCCTTGCCGCCGTCGGAGAACAGCATCACGTCATGCGCGCCATCGGTCAGGGCAGCACCGATCAGGAAGTCGCCCTCATCCAGGTCGACCGCGATGATGCCGGCCTTGCGCGGATTGGAGAAGTCCGACAGCGGGGTCTTCTTGACCGTGCCCAGGCTGGTCGCCATGAAGACGTAACGGTCATCCGGGAAGCTGCGGTTGGCGCCCGACACCGGCAGGATCACCGTGATCTTCTCGCCATCCTGCAGCGGGAACATGTTGACGATGGGCTTGCCGCGCGAATTGCGCGAACCCTGCGGCACTTCCCATACCTTCAGCCAGTACAGGCGGCCACGGTTGGAGAAGCAGAGGATGTAGTCGTGCGTATTGGCGATGAAGAGCTGGTCGATCCAGTCGTCATCCTTGGTCGCCATGGCCTGCTTGCCGCGTCCGCCGCGCTTTTGCGCGCGGTACTCGGAGACCGGCTGCGACTTCATGTAACCGGTGTGCGAGAGCGTGACCACCATGTCCTGCGGGGTGATCAGGTCTTCGGTGGCCAGGTCGGTGGCGTTGTGCTCGATGGTGGAGCGGCGCTCGTCCTTGGCGCCGATGCCGAAGTCGTTCTTGGCGGCGTTGAGTTCGTCGGTGATGATGGCGGTCACGCGGGCCGGCTTGGAGAGGATATCCAGCAGGTCGGCGATCTGCGCCATCACGTCCTTGTATTCGTTGACGATCTTGTCCTGCTCCAGACCGGTCAGGCGTTGCAGACGCATCTGCAGGATTTCCTGGGCCTGTTCGTCGGAGAGCTTGTAGAGGCCATCGGACTGGATGCCGTAATGGGCCGGCAGGCTTTCCGGACGGAAGGCTTCGATGCCGCCTTCGTTGGCTTCGCCGGCACGGGCCAGCATCTCGCGCACCATGGACGAATCCCAGGCGCGCGTCATCAGTTCGGCCTTGGCGATCGGCGGGGTCGGTGCGGCGCGGATGATGGCGATGAAGTCATCGATGTTGGCCAGCGCCACGGCCAGGCCTTCCAGCACGTGACCACGTTCGCGCGCCTTGCACAGCTCGAACACGGTACGGCGGGTGACCACTTCGCGGCGGTGCGACAGGAAGCATTCCAGCAATTGCTTCAGGTTCAAGAGGCGCGGCTGGCCATCGACCAGCGCCACCATGTTCATGCCGAAGGTGTCTTGCAGCTGGGTCTGTTTGTACAGATTGTTCAGCACCACTTCCGGCACTTCACCGCGCTTGAGTTCGATCACCACGCGCATGCCCGACTTGTCGGACTCGTCGCGCAGGTCGGAGATGCCTTCGAGCTTCTTGTCGCGCACCAGCTCGGCGATGCGTTCGAGCAGCGCCTTCTTGTTGACCTGGTAGGGCAGCTCATCGACGATGATGGCGATGCGGCCTTCGCGGCCATACTCTTCGAAGTGGGTCTTGGCGCGCATGACCACGCGGCCACGACCGGTGCGGTAACCATCGCGCACGCCGGAGACGCCATAGATGATGCCGCCGGTCGGGAAGTCCGGTGCCGGCACCAGCTCGATCAGTTCATCGATGGTGCAATGTTCGTTGGCCAGCAGGTGCAGCGCGCCGTTGATCACTTCGGTGATGTTGTGCGGCGGGATGTTGGTGGCCATGCCCACGGCGATGCCGGAGGAGCCGTTGACCAGCAGGTTGGGAATGCGCGTGGGCAGGACCGAGGGTTCCTTTTCCTTGCCGTCGTAGTTGGGCACGAAATCGACGGTTTCCTTTTCGATATCGGCCAGCAATTCGTTGGAGATCTTGTCCAGGCGGCACTCGGTGTAACGCATCGCGGCCGCACCGTCGCCGTCGATGGAACCGAAGTTGCCCTGGCCGTCGACCAGGGTGTAGCGCAGCGAGAAGTCCTGGGCCATGCGCACCAGGGTGTCATAGATGGAGGCGTCGCCGTGCGGGTGGTATTTACCCATGACTTCGCCGACCACGCGCGCGCACTTCACGAACGGGCGGTTCCAGACGTTGTTCATCTCGTGCATCGCATACAGCACGCGGCGGTGCACGGGCTTCAAGCCATCGCGCACATCCGGCAGTGCCCGACCCACGATCACGCTCATGGCGTAATCGAGGTAACTCTTGCGCATCTCTTCTTCGAGGGAAATGGGGATGGTTTCTTTAGCGAATTGATCCATTGGAGAGTCGAAAGATGTTTCCCGGCCAGAAAATCGTGCCGGGCGGGCGTGGCCCTTGGACTGATCAGAACAGTGCATTCTAGCACGCCGGGAGGGTCAAAAGCCCCTCAACCGCCCTCTTCACCCCTGCAACGGCTCGCTTCGCCGCTGCAGGGCCGGCCATTGCTGGCTCGACTCTCTATATATATTAGAGTGGCGCTGCCAGCGCGGATCACTGCCGCGCCGGAATGCGGCCGCAATTGCCTGCAGGAACCATGACGGGTGACATGGCGACAAGCCCGTCGCACGTCAATGCGGGAAAAAATTTCCGAAACTCACTTCTGCCGTCCGCGCCATCGGGCGAAATCCTACGCCGCAAGAATGGCGACGGGCGAGAGAAAATGACAACTACTTGCTCAAGCGAAAATGCGCGAACTGTATGAAAAATAAGGATTTTCTCTAAAAAATCCGGCTTTTTTCGGCCTGAAAGGAACAAAAACGGGCCAAAAATATCGCGTTGCGAAGAAACAACACAGTCCCAAAAACGTTGTCTGGACCAATTGGCAAGCATCGCTGAAGGTCAATCCGTGTGGCAGAATGGCGGCTAAGTTCATTACTAGCCCCATGGAACAAGGGCCTGTGACGACCTGAACACATGATATTATTCATTTTTTTGATGTCGTAATCTTGTAGCGCAGTTTATCTGCGGATATCTCACCCGAGAGGAGAAACATGAACAAATTAGCAAAACTCGTCTTCGCTGCTGCGTCCGCAGCCATCGCACTGTCTGCCACCGCTCAGGAAACCAAGGACATCAAGGTTCGTCCCGGCAGCCTGTACCTGCAAGATGGCCGTGACGTCGTGACCCGCAGCGGTTTCGGTCTGTGCTGGCAAACCGCTTACGTGAACGGTCCGTGCGAAGAACCGCCCGCACCGGCTCCGGTTGCCGCTGCTGCTCCTGCTCCTGCTCCGGCACCTGCCGCTGCTCCGACCTCGGAAAAGGTCACCTACGCTGCTGACGCCTTCTTCGATTTCGACAAGGCAACCCTGAAGCCGGCTGGCAAGGCCAAGCTGGACGAACTGGTTGGCAACCTGAAGTCGATCAACCTGGAAGTCATCATCGCCGTCGGCCACACCGACTCGATCGGTTCCGTCGCCTACAACCAGAAGCTGTCGGTTCGCCGTGCTGAATCCGTCAAGGCCTACCTGGTTTCCAAGGGCGTTGAAGCCAACCGCGTCTACACCGAAGGCAAGGGCAAGTCGCAACCGGTCGCCGACAACAAGACCGCTGCCGGCCGCGCCAAGAACCGTCGCGTGGAAATCGAAGTTGTGGGCACCCGCAAGTAATCGATTGCTGCTACAAGGCTCTGATGAAAACCCCGCTTCGGCGGGGTTTTTTTATTCCTGTTTCATTTGCTGGTCATGCACGTTTTGGCGTGCACTTGTCCCGTCATTGCGGCGCATCTTGACCTGGCACAGGCCACCCGCCGCGTCGGATTGGGCTATCATTAGGCCCCATGAATACGACCAATGCGACCATGAACGCCGATCCCCAAGAGATCCAGAAATTCAGTGAACTGGCCCATCGCTGGTGGGACCCGGGTTCCGAATTCCGTCCCCTGCACGAAATCAACCCGCTGCGCCTGGAGTGGATCAACGCCCGCGCCCCGCTGGCCGGCAAGAAGGTGATCGACATCGGCTGCGGTGGCGGCATCCTGGCCGAATCGATGGCCAGGAAAGGCGCTGACGTCAGCGGCATCGACCTCTCCGACAAGGCCCTGAAAGTGGCCGATCTGCACAGCATGGAATCCGGCGTGCAAGTGCGCTACGAAAAGATCGCCGCCGAAGACATGGCCGCCCGCGAAGCCGGCCAGTATGACGTGGTGACCTGCATGGAAATGCTGGAACACGTGCCCGATCCGGCCGCCATCGTGCGCGCCGCCGCCACCCTGGCCAAACCGGGCGGCAAGCTGTTCTTCTCCACCCTGAACCGCAACATGAAGTCCTACGTGATGGCCATCATCGGCGCCGAATACGTGCTGCGCCTGCTGCCCAAAGGCACGCACGACTACGCCAAGTTCATCACCCCGGCCGAGCTGGCGCAGTACACGCGCGCAGCCGGCCTGCAGATCGATGCCTTCAAGGGCATGGGTTACAACCCGCTGACCAAGATCTATTCACTCAACGAAGATACCAGCGTGAACTATCTGGTGGCCTGTACCAAGCTGGCCTGAGTAGCCACACTGTCCGACCACACCTGACCGCCGCAGCCCTCACGCTGCGGCGTTTTTCTCTCTTGCCCTGACGACCATGCCACTACGCCCTCCGCGCGCGATCCTGTTCGACCTCGACGGCACCCTTGCCGATACGGCTCCCGACCTGGCGGCCGCTGCCAACTTCCTGCGTCACCAAAAAGGCATGGAAAATGCCCCCTATGAAAGTTTGCGCCCGGTCGCCTCGGCCGGTGCCCGCGGGCTCATCGGTGCAGCATTGGGCATCCATCCAGGCGATGCTGAATATGAAGAGTTGCGCGTAATTTTCCTGGACCGCTACCAGGCCAACATGACCACCCACAGCCGTCTCTTCGACGGCATCCCGGCACTGCTGGCGCAACTGGAAGCACGCGGCATCGCCTGGGGCATCGTCACCAACAAAGCGGCGCGTTTCACCGACGTGCTGGCGCCGCAGATCGGTCTGGGCCATGCCGGCTGCATTGTTTCGGGCGATACCACCCCGCATCCCAAACCGCATCCGGCCCCCTTGCTGGAAGCGGCCCGGCGCCTGCAGCTGGCGCCCGAGGATTGCTGGTACGTCGGCGACGACCTGCGCGACATCCAGGCCGGGCGCGCCGCCAACATGCCCACCATTGCCGCCGCCTGGGGCTATTGCGGCCACACCGAGCCCGCCGCCTGGCAAGCCGATGCGCTGCTGCATGCGCCGCTGGAGATCCTGACCCTGCTGGACTGATTCGCTCCTCCCGCCCTGCTGTTGATGCGCTCCCGGAAACTTGAGCGCATCTTTCCTCTCCTAGCAGTGCCATGTCGCCTCGCATTAGAATGACGACAAGCCGGCACCCGCCGCAGCACCACCCCCAATCACAACCAGAACCGGCCACCTGCGCATTCACCGCGCCAGGACGGACCGGCACCGACAAGGGAAACCCCATGAGCAAGCCGGACCGCGCCTCTCTCACTCAGCACGCTTACTGGCAACGCCTGCAACGTCCGCTGCGCTGGGCCGGCTGGACCGTGGCCGTACTGCTGGCGCTGGCCGCACTGAGCAGGGCCGCCCTGCCGGCGCTGGTGCGCAAGATCGCCATCGACCAGACCCAGGCCCAGACCGGCCGCAAGCTGGAGATTGGGGAGATCGCCTTCAATCCCTTCAAGCTGGCCCTGCGCGCTTCCGACATCACGCTCTATGAAGCCGACGGCACGCATCCTTTCTTCAGCGCCAAGGGCTTGCTGGCCGACCTGTCCGCCGCTTCGCTGCTGCGCCTGGCACCGGTGCTGGATGAGATCAAACTAAGCGCGCCGCAACTGCACGTGGTGCGGGTGGATGCGCAGGGCATCGGCCACTACAACTTCTCCGACATCCTCGACAAGCTGGCGGCCCAGCCCAAGAGCGAAGGGCAGGCGCGCTTCTCGCTGGCCAATGTGCAACTGCAGGATGGCCAGATCCGCTTCGAAGACAAGGTGACCGGCAAGAACATCGACATCGCCGCGCTGCAGCTCGGCCTGCCCTTCATCTCCAACCTGCCCGGCAATATCGACAGCTTCGTGCAGCCGCAACTGTCGGCCACCATCAATGGCACGCCGCTGCACCTGAAGGGCCGCAGCAAGCCTTTCGCCTCGACGCAGGAATCGGCCTTCGCCATCGACATCGACCAGCTCGACCTGGTGAGCTACCTGCCCTTCGTCCCGCTCGAATTGCCGGTGGCGATCCAGAGCGCCAAGCTCAGCACCAGGCTGGACCTGGGTTTCACCCGCAAGGATGACAAACCGGCCGTGACCCTCGCAGGCGAGCTTCGCCTGGATGACCTCGCCCTGCAGGACAAGGCCCGCGCACCGCTGCTCAAGGCCAGATCGCTGGCGCTGCAGGTGAAGCAATTCGACGTGCTGGCGGCCAGCGGTGAACTCAGCCAGCTCACGCTGGAGCAGCCGCAGGTCTGGGCCAGCATGAATGCGCGTGGTGAGATCAACTGGCAGCGTGCGCTGGCCGGTAGCAGCAACGCTGCAAGCAAGAGCGCCAGCCGCGCGCCCGCCAGGCCGGTCGCCACACCGGCGGCCACTGCAGCCCAGCCGGTGCCGGTCATCACACTGCAGCAACTGACCGTGCACGGCGGCGAAGTCAACTGGCGCGACGAAGCCAACGCCGCACCTGCCCAGCTCATCAGGCTGGGCAAGATCGACGTCAACGCCACCCAACTCTCCACCGCCGCCGATGCCAAGCCCGCCCACCTGCTGCTGTCAGCCGTGGAAAACGACCATGGCAAGCTGGGCTTCAATGGACAGATCCAGCCGCTCAAGCCGACGGTAACGGGCAAGATCACGCTGGAGAACATCGACCTCGCAGGCTTCCAGAACTACCTGGCGCGCGCCCCCATCAGCGAAGTGGCGGGCAAGCTCTCCGGCCAGACCACGCTGCAGCTGCGCGATGGCCATCTCAAGCTCGACGACAGCAAGTTGCAACTGGCCGAGCTGCGTTTGACGCCGCCGGGCAAGGGCGCCCAGCCACTGGCCCTGCAATCGCTGTCGCTGCAGGCGGCCACGCTCACCGATACGCTGGACCAGCCGGTCCCCTTCAAGCTGCAGGCGCGCTTCGACAAGAATGGCAGCGCCGAACTGTCCGGCCAGGCTGCACCGCACTTCAAGAGCGTGGCGCTGGAGCTTGAGGTGAAGGATCTGCCCATCATGCCCTTCCAGCACTATTTCACCGATGTGCTCAATGTCACCATCAGCAGCGGCCTGGCCAGCGCCAAAGGCAAGCTGGACGTGACCCTGCCGCTTGAGGATCGCAAGCTGGCGCTGGACTACAAGGGCAACGCCGCCATCACCAACCTGCGCATGCAGGACAAGCAGACCTCCACCGATTTCCTGCGCTGGCGCACGCTGGACCTGGCGGGCATCCAGGCCAAGCTGGGTGGACGTCCGCAAGTGACGCTGGAAAAAGTCACGCTGTCCAATTTCTACGCACGTGCCATCCTTTCCGAGAAGGGCCGCCTGAACCTGCAGGACATCGTGGTCGCCGATGCACAGGAGCAGGGCTCGATCACCGACGACAGCAAGAAGGGCGGCAAGGATAGCGCGCCGTCCAACACCGTCAACGCCCGCAAGACGGCCTCCACCGCGCCCATCACCCCTACCGCACCGGCCGCCGATGCCGCCGTGGTGCGCGTGGGCCAGGTGGTGCTCGAAGGTGGCAACATCAACTACACCGACAACTTCGTCAAACCCAACTACACCGCCAACATGACCGGACTGGCCGGCAGCATCGGCCAGATCTCCTCGGAGAAGCCGCAACCGGCACCGGTCAACATCACCGGCAAGATCGACAACGATGCGCCGCTGCAGATCTCGGGCGCCCTCAATCCGCTCTTCAAGCCCATGTATCTGGATCTCAAGGCCAGCGCCAACGGCGTGCAACTGCCGCGCCTGACGCCCTACTCGGCCAAGTACGCCGGCTATCCGATCACCAAGGGCAAGCTGTCGATGGATGTGCACTACAAGATCGAGAACGATGAGCTGGTGGCCCAGAACGATCTGCGCATCGAACAACTGAGCTTCGGCGAACGCGTCGACAGCCCCGATGCCACGAATCTGCCGGTGATGCTGGCGGTCTCGCTGCTCAAGGATCGCGATGGCAACATCAACCTGAACCTGCCGATTTCCGGGTCGTTGTCGGACCCGCAGTTTTCGGTGGGCGGCATCATCGTGCGCGTGTTCGTGAACCTGATCGTCAAGGCCGTCACCTCACCGTTCGCACTGATCGGCTCGATGTTCCGACCTGACGAGCACATCGGCGAACTGCGCTATATCGAGTTCGCCCCCGGCTCCTCGGAAGTAACCGATGAGGTACGCAAGAAGCTCGATGCGCTGGGCTATGTGCTGCATGAGCGTCCCGGCATCAAGCTCGACATCACCGGCCGGGTCGATCCGCAGGTGGATGACCAGGGCCTGCGCCGCGAAGCGCTGGAGCGCGCGATGCGCGCGCTCAAACGCGCCGACCTGATCGCCAGGGAGGGTCAGCCCGACGGACCGGTGCGCATCAGTGCGGCCGAACGCAGCAAGTATCTGGAGCGCGTCTACAAGGACGGCAAGTTCGACAAGCCGCGCAACATGATCGGCCTGACCAAGGCGATGCCTGATGCCGACATGGAAAAGATGATCCTGGAGCATACCGAGGTGACGCAAGATGACTTGCGCAAGCTGGCCCAGCGCCGTGCCGACCAGGTGCGAAATTATTTACAGGAACAGAGCGTGATCGAACCGGCACGCATCTTCCTGATCGCCCCCAGGCTGGATGGCGCCGGCATCCCGGACAAGGAGCCCAAGGCGCGGGTCGATCTGAGGATACAGTGAGCAGTGAGGAAGAGGCTGCGCAATCCGGCCTTGAAAAGCCTGGCGCTGCCCATACAGTAGGGAGTAGGTTATAATCGACTTCCCGCCGAAAAAGCGGGAGCCTCTTCAGGAAGCGTTGCAAGAGGCAAGCGTAATACGCAAGTCCATGCGCCCAGCAGGATTTGCGAAGCTTCAACACCACGGGGCCGACTTGGTTTCGACAGGGGTTGCAAAGCGGAACAGGGCATGCCGAGGACTGGTTACCTCGTTAATCCATCCGGAACTGCTTAAATGCAAACGACGAATCTTACGCTCTCGCAGCGTAAATCGCACCTAGAAACCTAAGAAACTTCTAGCTCTACAGCACTTCTTCCCTGGGGTGTGCTGGCAACAGCGGTAGAGTCATTTACAGGGAATCGTGGCGTATGGGGTTACTTCATACGTCATTAAATCCAAGGTAACTCGTCCTGTCGAAGCGTGTGCGTCCGCGTCGCCAGGATTAAAACCAATTGGCTGCACTACGCATGTAGAACTGTCTGTAGAGTGCTTCTGGACGCGGGTTCAATTCCCGCCGGCTCCACCAATACCGATGCCCAACTGTGTATGCAGTTGGGCATTTTTCTTGCCCCCTCGCGCTTCTGCGAGGGTTCACGCGGATGCCTGCGGACTTTGTGGTTCGGCGGGGTGCGTCCTTAAAGGTGCAAATGTCAACCTGCTGGTAAAAATGGCCAGGATTGGGTGTACATGCAAATTATCACCCATTAAGGTCAAACCGACGGCAGCGGCAGCAAATTAGTCGACAGAATGCTCATCTGATAGACTCTCGGCGATCTTCATCGACTGTCAACCACACCACTTGATTGCCAACGCCATGAATACCGAACCGTGGGTCACTGCCGAGCATGTCGCCCATCACCTGGGCGTGGCCAAGGACACCGTTTATCGGTGGCGCGAGCGCAAGGGTCTCCCTGCCCATCGGGTTGGGCGACTGTGGAAATTCCAGCTTTCCGAGGTCGACGATTGGGTACGCGCGGGAGGCGCGGCCGAAGAAAAAGATCAAACAAAAGGGGAGTAACGGTGACATTTAACGAAGAAGAAACTCGCTTCCACCTGATTGATCCGATGCTGCGCAAAAAGGGCTATGACGACCCCCAGCGCATTCGCCTGGAAACACCTGCCCCGGTGGAGCCGACCGGACCAAAGGGCCGCCGCAGCAAACGCGGGGGCCGAACTGATTACCTGTTGTGCGTACAGGTCGGCAACATGCCCAAGCCGCTCCCCGTCGCGGTGCTGGAAGCCAAGCGCTCGGACGACCACCCGCTCGCGGGTATGGAACAAGCCAAAGGTTACGCGGACTGCAAGCGCTTTGACGTGCAGTATGTGTTTGCCACCAACGGCTATCTTTATGGCGACTACGACAAGCCCAGCGGTATCCAGACTGGTCCGCATCCGCTGGAAGATTTCCCGCCGCATCCGGACCTGTGCGCGCGTTATGCACGGGACAAAGGCATTGATCTGCGTTCGCCTGAAGCCGCGCTGCTGTTTCAGGCCGACAGCCCGGCGTGGTCTGCCACACGCTACTACCAGGATGCCGCCATCCGCGCCGCCTTCGAAAAGATCATTCTGCAACGGCAAGCCGGCAATCCTGCGCGCGTGCTGCTCACGCTGGCTACCGGCGCCGGGAAAACCGTCATCGCTACCAACCTGCTCTGGCGCATGGCGCAAGCGGGCCTGTTACCCAAGCCCGCGTTGTTCTTGTGTGATCGTGACGAACTGCGCGAACAAGCCTACACCAAGCTCAAGGCTGCCTTTGGCGGTAACGCGCGCATTGTGGAAACCGTGCGCGGCCAGAACGCCGCTGCGAATGCGCGTATCCACATCGCCACCTATCAGACCTTGGGCATCGACGAAAACGGCGACGGCAGTTTTCTCACCGAGCACTATAGCGAGGATGCCTTCAGCGTCATCATCATCGACGAATGCCACCGTTCGGCCTGGGGCAGATGGTCGCAGGTGCTCACCCGCAACCCCAACGCCATTCACCTCGGCCTGACGGCCACACCGCGCAAGCTGAAGCCGCCCAAGCATGACAAGAAATCCAGGGATGTCGAGGCTGCCATTGCCGCAGACGATGCCATCACTGCACACAATGTCGAATACTTCGGCGAGCCGGTCTATGAATACACGCTGGCACAGGCACAAGAAGACGGATACCTCGCTGCCTGCGAAATCATCAAGCGCAAGGCAGACATCGATGCTCGTGTTTTCACGCGCGAAGAAATTCTCAAGGCCGGTGTCAGGGACATCAAAACCGGTAAGCCGTTGATCGAGGAAGATCTGACCAAAGCCGAATATACCGGCAAGGACTTCGACGACGAACTGTTCATCGACCTGCGCACGCCCAAGATGTGCGAAGACCTGTTCCAGCTCTTGTGCAACAACGGCGGGCCGGAGCAGAAAGTCATCATCTTTTGCACCCGCGACCTCCATGCCGACCGCGTAGCCATGCAGATGAACAACCTCTATGCGCGTTGGTGTAAGGAGAATGGCAAGACACGCAAAGATAATTACGCATTCAAGTGCACCGCCAATGGTGGTGCGGACAAGATCGACATCATGCGTGGCAGTGGCGAGCGCGCCTTCATCGCCTGCACGGTGGACTTGCTGGAGGCGGGGGTGGACATCGAACGCCTGAATGCGGTGGTGTTCTTCCGCTACCTGCAATCGGCCATCAAGTTTTATCAGATGGTCGGGCGTGGTACCCGCATCCATGAAGAAACGCAGAAATATAAATTCTGGCTATACGACTACACCGGCGTCACCGATCTGTTTGGCGTGGATTTCATCACCAATCCGCCTCGAACGGGTGGCGGCGGCAGTGGTGGGGAAAGCGGCGGAGAAGATGAGGGCGGTGGCGATGATGGCGGTACGGTCGTGCCGGTGATCGGTGGACAAAAGGTGGTAGTCAATGCACAAGGTAGTTTCATCCTCGTCAACCGGGGTGGTGTGGCCACGCCGATTCCGGTGGATGAATACCGGCGCGAAGTCATGTCCCGCGTGCTTTCCGAAGCGCATAACCTTGATGACTTCCGGGCCCTGTGGGTGGAAGCGAAAAAGCGTCGTCAACTCATCGACCACTTGCTGGGTGATCACCTGAGCCCGGAAGTGATCCGTGATGCCGAACACATGAACGACTTTGACCTTTACGACTTCTTTAGCAAGCACGGCTATCACGCTAGAGCACTGACCCGACAACAGCGCGCAATGGAATACCTGAACACCAATAGCGCCTGGTTTGAGGGCATGGATGCCAAGTCGGCCATTGTGCTTAGGGGCCTGGGGCGTCAGTTTGCATTGGATGGCACTGAGGCAGTAGAGAGTAATGCGCTTTGGGAAGTGCCGGAAATCAAATTGGCCGGTGGGATTAATGCGCTGCGCGCGGTGGGTGCGCCGACGCAAGTTATGCAGGATGCGAAGATGAGGTTATTTGGCGTATGAACTGGCCAACAAAGAAACTATCAGCGGTTACGCAAATCAATCCTCGGCGGGTGTCAATCGAACGGGGCGATTCAGTCTCTACCTCGTTCGTGCCTATGGAGGCAGTAGATGAAATCCTTGGGGAGATTTCGCAAGCAGTTACTCAGCCTTACTCCAAAGTTAAGAAGGGTTACACCTATTTTGAAAACGGGGACGTAATCTTCGCTAAGATTACCCCTTGCATGCAAAATGGAAAGCATGCTGTGGTGAATAACCTCATTGATGGCTTCGGATTTGGTTCAACAGAGTTTCATGTGATTCGTGCCTCTGAACAAATCGTTCCAGAGTGGATTCACTATTATCTGCGACGTAAGCAAACACTGGATGCAGCGCTAAAGACTTTCACCGGTTCGGTTGGTCAGCAACGTGTTCCATCGACCTTCTTGGAAGACTTGGATATTCCTGTACCTGATCCTAATTTGCAACGCCAAATCGCCGCTCGCCTGAAATCCCAACTGGCTGAAGTGGAAACCGCACGGCAGGCGGCGCAGGTGCAGTTGCGTGAGGCCCGCCTGCTCAGTACAAAAATAGTTGACTCGATGTTCAATCAGTTTGATGAGTGGCAACCCATTGGCGAAGTCGCAAAAGTACAGTCTGGCTATGCATTTAAAAGTGAGAGTTTCAAACCTTCGGGAATTCGCCTTCTTCGAAATGCCAATATTCTGCCTGGGAAAATTTATTGGGATGACGTCGTATATATCGATCCCAACGACGCCAGTCGATACCAAAGTTATGTGCTTAAAGAGAGAGACATCCTGATCAGTCTAGACCGTCCTCTGATCTCAAGCGGCATCAAGGTGGCCCGCGTTGGCAAATCAGACTTACCGGCACTGTTGCTGCAACGAGTTGGACGATTTTTATTGGAACCAACCGAAATTGATGCTGACTTCTTGTATGCATTTTTACAGTCGTCGCGATTTATTGATGCCATTTCAGGTCATGACCAGAGTCTAGGGGTGCCTCATATTTCTCCCGGTCAGGTTGAGGCTATCGAAATACCAATACTGCCGCTTGACGAGCAACGCTGTATCGCTACCCAGTTGAGACAACGATTAGCCGAAGCAGATACCCTGCGTACCGCACTGGAACAACAATTACGCGATCTGGATGCCTTGCCGCAACGCATCCTCGCAAAAGCATTCGACACCTGAACATGGCCCGTACCAAGAAAACCGACAAAGCCCCCAAGGCCATTGCCTCCACCCAGTCGCTCTCAGCCTTCGTCAAGGGCATCTGCGATGTGATGCGTCGCTCCAATTGCGCCAGCGCCCTGCAATACGTGCCGGAGCTGACCTGGATTCTGTTCCTGCGTATCCTGGATGCGCAGGAGGCGCGCGAGGCGGAACAAGCCGAGGTACTGGGCGCAGACTTTTCGCCCGCACTGCATAGCCCTTTCCGCTGGCAGGATTGGGCCGCGCCCTGGTCAGACAAGACCGGTCACCCGACCACTTCAGATGGCAAAGCACAAGGCTGGAAGCGCCAGGAGTTGTTCGCCGCTGGCGATGGCCGGCTGTTCGACTTCATCAACAAAGAACTGCTGCCCGCTCTGCACGCGCTGGACGTAGACCCGCGCACGAATCTGCCCAACCCGGCCGCCAGTCCAAAGCAACGCATCATCGGTCGCATCATGACGGCGGTGGAACGCGTGCGCGTGGATGATGAGGCCAACCTGCGTGACATTCTCGACCGGGTGCATGAAATCAGCATCGATCACATCGACGACCAGCACTTCTTTACCTTGTCGCAGGTGTATGAAGACCTGCTGTTGAAGATGGGCGAGAAGAATTCGGACGGCGGACAGTTCTTTACCCCGCGCGAGGTAATTCGCGCCATGGTCCATACCGTGAATCCTTCACTGGGCAACACGGTGTACGACCCCTGCTGTGGCACGGGTGGTTTTTTGGCTGTGGCGTATGAGCACATTGAGCGCAAGCTGGGCAAAGCCCCCGCGTCTACCGACATTGAAAAACTCAAGCACGATACGTTTTTCGGGCGCGAAAAAGAGAACCTGGTGTTCCCGATCGCCCTGGCCAATCTGGTATTGCACGGCATCGACCAGCCCAATCTGTGGCACGGCAATTCGCTGACGCGCCGCGCCACTTACGCCGAGTTATTCCGCCATGCACCCGCGCAGTTCGATGTGATCCTGACCAATCCGCCGTTTGGCGGTAAAGAGGGGCGCGACGCGCAGAAGAATTTTGCGTTTGAGACCAGCTCTACCCAGGTGCTGTTCATGCAGGACATCCTCTCCGAACTCGCGCCGGGTGGCACCTGCGCCGTCGTGTTGGACGAGGGCTTGCTGTTCCGTACCAACGAGAGCGCTTTCGTGGAAACCAAGCGCAAGCTCACCGATGAATGCGATCTCTGGGCAATTGTCAGCCTGCCGGGCGGGGTGTTCTCTACGGCAGGGGCGGGCGTGAAGACCAACTTGCTGTTCTTCACCAAGGGCAAGAAGACCAAACACATCTGGTACTACGATCTGTCGTGGGTAAAGGTGGGCAAGAAAACCCCGCTGACGCTGGCGCACTTTGGCTTTGGCAAAGATGGCGAAGTGCTCAATGATGATGCCTTGCCCGCCATGCTCACCAGCGACTGGCTGGCCGATGAAGAAAACGCAGGCAAGCCTTTCCCCAGCTACGCCCGCATGCTGCAACACCACGGCCAAGCTGAAGGTGCGAGCCGCTACTCCTGGACAATGGATTTCGCCGTCCGCCGTGAACAAGCACGCGAGCAAATGCGGCCACTCCAGGAAAAGGCGACGGGCATCAAGGCCGCCGTCGTTGATCTGAAAGAACGTCTCAAACAACTTAAAAAAGACAAGGCCGACGAACAGCAGATCGAGACGCTGGAAGCAACTGTTCGCCAACGAGAGAGAGAAATTCGTGACCTTGAGGCCGAGGCCGCTGCCATTGATGCAGCAGTGTTCGATCTGAAAGCAGTCAACCCCAATGTCTTGGCGGTAGTCGATGAGCGAACACCAGATGAAATCATTCAGAATATCTCGACCCAAGGACGCATCGTCGCGGACGCACTGGCTCGCTTGAATAAGTTGATGGTTGACGCCGAGTAGCGCTCATCTGAGCGATGGATCACGAGGATCTGCAAGCCGCAGGGAAGGACTAAAAAACATGGCGACAAGAAGAGAAATGAAGAGGCTTGAAAAGGCGGCACTGGGCAGTTGGCGCATCACCAGCATGGAACTGTGGGATGTCGATTACTTCGACATGGAGGTTCCTGCACACATCACGATCAAGAATGATCTGACAGGTACACTCCAGTTCGGTCTGGTACAAGGCGACATCGATGCCCGTGTCCATGAGCATGGAAGCACGGTGCGTATTGAATTCTCCTGGTCCGGCGTAGATGAAAATGATCCGGTGAGTGGACGCGGTTGGCTGGAGGTAACGGGCGATGAGGCGCAGGGGCGCATCTTCATCCATCTGGGCGACGACTCGGCTTTCACTGCGGAGCGCTCAAGCAGCGAATGCGTACGCCTTGCCACAAGACTATAAAAAGACTATATTAAGTCTCGCCCAATCAGGAGCATCGTCATGCGCTACTCGTCACAAGTCAAACCCATCAGCTATCTGAAGGCCAATGCCGCCGACGTGTTGACGCACCTTGCTGAGCAGCGTCAGCCGATGGTCATCACTCAACATGGCGAAGCGAAGGCTGTCCTGCAAGACGTTGCGTCCTTCGAGGAAACGCAAGAAACCCTGGCCCTGCTGAAGATCCTGGCCCTCGGCCAGCAGGATGTGGCTGCAGGCAAGGTCAAACCCGTGGCCGACGTCGTTGCCCGGCTTCGTGCCAAGCGAGCTGCAGACTGATGACGCGCAAGTCCGGCAAGTTCGAAGTCCTGCTGACCGAGGGTGCCGAACAGGACCTTGAGGCCCTTCACGACTACCTCTGTGAATTCGACTGTGTGGCCAATGCCAACCATGTCCTGGATCAGTTGATGATCGTCGTGGAAAGCCTGTCGAGCTTGCCTGAACGGGGCAGCTTTCCAAAGGAGCTGGTTGGCCTTGGCATCAAAGAATATCGTCAGACCTTTTTCAAGCCATACCGCGTGATCTATCGCGTTTCAGGCAATCAGGTCACCATCTACCTGATTGCAGATGGACGCCGTGACATGCAATCCGTGCTGGCTCGCCGCCTGCTGGGCGCGTGAAAGCGCTCCGGCAAGGCAGACCCTAACGCATCACACAATCAAAACTCCCCGCCTCATTCACCGGCCCGCTGCCGCGGTACTGCGGCCACGCCGGATAGCGGCACAAGGGCCGGCTGCGGCCCGGTACCGCCGTGGTATCAACGACGATCTGGTTCACCGGGGCCCGTCCCTGCTCCACCCATTGCTCCAGCGCCGTGAGCGAATCCCAGGAAGCATTGAAGGCCGTGCCGAACACGTGACCATAACCGGGGATCTCGTAATAGCGCACGAAACTCTCCAGCTTCTCGGCGCCCATAGCCTTTTGCAGCCGCGCCAGATACTGACGCGTGGCCTGCGTGCTGACCAGCGCATCGGCCGTGCCATGAGCGATGAGTATCTTGCCACCCTTGTTGCGGAACGCCGAAAGGTCGGTCTCGTTCACATCCTGCAAGCCATTGAGCTGCACCACACGCGCCTGGTAGATGCCCGGCCTGGCGGGGTCGAGCGCAAGCGGATTGAAACTGACATCGCGCGTGACGAAGTAGCGCACCCATTGATCCCAGAAGGTACTGTGATACGGCGGGCTGCCCTTGTTGCTGACGGGCGGCATCGGGTGAGCGGGCTGCTCCGTACCCAGCCCCAGGGTCAGGATGGTGGCCTGGAACGGGCTGCCGGTCGCGGTTCCCCAATCGGTACCCCAGGTATTGAAGCCGGGATAGCTTGTCTCGCCGCTGGCCAGTGGATAACTCAACACCAGCGGCGTACTGAAGACCTTGAAGGTGGCGATCTGCGCATCCGACAGGCAAGTATCACCACCCTCTCCCCCCTCACCACCGCCTTCGCAACGCAGCGGCTTGCCATTGAGGCGGGCAGTGGCCGGATCGAAGCTGGCATTGCAGGCATCGATGTTGCTGATGACCCCATCGGCCACGCCATCGAGCCGGTCGCAGGCGGCCATGGCGGCATCGAACAGCAGCTTGCGTCTGGCGGCATCCGGATAGGCACCGGGCTGCGCCATGGCCTGCGTCATGCGGCCGAACTGCAGGTCCAGCGCCACCGCATTCCAGGCAGGATACAACGCGATGACGCCATCCACGTCGGCCGGCCAGCGGCTGGCCATGGCCAGCGCCTCGCGTCCGCCCGTGGAGCCGCCGGCAAAATACGTCCGCGCGGGTCGCTGCCCGTAATGCGCGGTGATGATGGCCAGCGCAGTGTCGCGGGTTTTCTTGAGGGCATCTCCGGCGAAATTGCTCAGGGCTTCGTCATTGCTGCCGAAAGAACCATCGCGCGAGCCCGTGGCATTGGCCTGGTGGCCGGAATCACTGGCGAAGGTGGCATAGCCGCGCCCCAGCGGACCGGGCTGGGTGGCCGCACCGGCCGGGACATTGGCGGCCACGTCGGGAATGCTGCCGTCATAGCCGCCACCGCCGAACATCAGGGCCCGGCCATTCCACTGCACCGGCAGATCGACCTGGAAGCGGATCGCCGGTGCGGCCGGATCCACCGGACTGATCTCGCCGCTGAGCTTGCAATAGGCGCCGACCGCCTTGGCCCCCTCACCGCTGGCGGCCACCATATCGGTGGCGGTCACGCGCGCGCCGCGCGTGGGCAAGCCGATGGTCGCAGCGGGGATGCTCATCTCGCGCAATTGGGTGCAGCTTTGTGGCGCCTGCGCCGCGCTGTCGGGCAGGCTGCTGCAGGCCGCCAGCAGCGCGATGAGGGATAGGACAAACAAGGCCGGATGCAACGAATGTAGCAATGGCCTGACGGGTGTTGCTGGCATGGCGGTCTCCTCGTGGTTTGAATGTCTTCTGCCTCACGCGCGTACCGCTACACTATACGTCACCCCGGCGGGTGCCCGTGCCAGGCATTCTCCAGCAAGGCCCGCAGCGCCGTGCGCTCCAGCGGACGCGGATTGGCATAGGCATTCTGCAAGGCAATGTCGGTACAGCGATCCAGCTCGCCATACGGCATGCCCAGCTCGCGCAAGGACAGCGGTGCCTGCAGCGAACGCGCCAGTGCATGCACGCCCTGCGCAGCCTCCTCCACACCGAGCGCACGCGCGATGCGCTGCATGGCCTGTGGCGCGGCCGGCGCATTGTAGGCCAGCGCGTGCGGCAGGATCACCGTATGCGTCTGCGCGTGCGGCAGGTTGTAGCTGCCGCCCAGCGTATGGCACAGCTTGTGATGCAGCGACATGCCCACATTGCCCAGCACCGTGCCACACAGCCAGGCGCCGTACAGGCACTGGCTGCGGGCCGCGAGGTCATCCGCGCGCACCTGCAGTTGCGGCAGTCCCCCGGCGAGGGCGCGCAGGCCCTCTTCGGCCAGCATCGACATGATGGGGTTGGCATCGGGCGCATAGAGCCCTTCGGCCGCGTGTGCCATGGCATTGATGCCGCTGGTCACCGACAGCTTCAACGGCAGGCCCAGGCTCAGTTCGGGATCGTAGATGACCGTGCGCGGCAGCACACGCGCATCGCGCCCGGTCTTCTTCAGACCTGCTTCGGTGATGCCGTAGATGGGCGTCATCTCGCTGCCGGCATAGGTGGTCGGAATGGCCAGGATGGGCAGGTCGGACTCCAGCGCGATGGCCTTGCCCAGTCCCATCGTGGAACCGCCGCCGATGGCGATGGCGCAGTCCGCACCCAGTTCACGCGCCACCTCGCGGGCGTGGCGCACGGTCTCGATGGGCAGGTGCATGACGGCCTGGTCGAACAGCCCGGTACAGCGCTCGCCGATCAGCGCGGCGATGCGCTCGGCCTCGGCACGCTGGCCGGGCGTACACAGCACCAGGGCGCGGCGCGCGCCCAGCAGTTCGGTCTCGCGCGCCAGATGTTGCAGGCTGCCGGTACCGAAGATCACGCGGGCCGCAGCGCTGGTATAGGTAAAGCCGTGTGCTGGAATGGACAGGGACATGACAGGCTCGGTAGCGTTCAGTGGCGTTCAGTGGCGTTATTGGCGCTGGGGATTGAGGATGAAATCATAATCCAGCGTGTAGAAAGGCTGGTCGCACTGCGTGCCATCGGGCGCAACGCCGGGCGCATGGTACGGCCAGTCGGCGATGAGCGTGGAGCGTACGCCGAAGACGGCATCGGACTCCAGGTAGGGATCGCCGCGGCGGAAGACGTGCGTGATCAGGGTTTCGTAACCCTCGGCCTGGATGCGGAAATGCAGGTGCGCCGGACGCCAGGGATGGCGGCCCAGGGTCTCCAGCATCTTGCCCACCGGGCCGTCATGCGGGATCGGATAGGAATTGGCGAGGATGCTGCGAAAGTGGTAGCGCCCTTGCGCATCGGCATGCAGCGTACCGCGCGCCTGCAACTGCGCGAGGTCGGGATATTGCACGTCATAAAAACCGTCTTCATCGGCCTGCCACACCTCCAGTCGCGCGTGCGGCACGGGCTGACCATCCAGCCCGCGCACACAGCCGCTGACGAAGCAGGGCTGGCCCTTGGCGCCGTTGGCGATGTCTGCCCCCAGCGGATAGAGCGGCGAATTCTCGACGTGGAAAGGACCGAACACGGTGGCCTCGGTACAGCCGGCCGGCTTGTGGTTCTGCTGTGCCATCACCAGGGTCGACAGGCCCAGGGTGTCGGAGAGGAGGATGAATTCCTGACGCTTGTCCGAGCACAGCTGGCCGGTCTCGGTCAGGAAGCGGATGCCCTCGAACCATTCCGCCTCGGTCAGCTTGACCTCGCGCGCGAAGGCGTGCAGGTGCTGCACCAGGCTGGTCATGATCTGCCTCAGGCGTTCGTCGGGCATGCCGCCGTGGCGCGCCAGGACGGCCTGGGTGATGGTGTCTTCGTTGAGATTGAGCATGGTCTCCTCGCGATGGGAATTGTATGGATCTGATTTTTTCGCTGAGCGGTAATATAGGTCGTATCTGCAGGCAGATATATGACCAAAGTGGAAAACTGTTTTCCACCCGGAACCGTCCCCCTCCCCGGAAAGGCCGCCACCATGGACCGCTGGACACAATTCGAACTCTTCGTGCAGGTCGCCGAGCTGGGCAGTCTCTCGCGCGCGGCCGAGGCGCTGGGCCTGTCCAATGCTGCGGCCAGCCGCAGTCTGGCGGCACTGGAAGAGCGCCTGGGCGCGCGCCTGGTGGAACGCAGTACCCGCCGCCTGGGCCTGAGCCAGACCGGCGAGGCCTTCTATCGCCAGTGCAAGGCGGCGCTGGTGCAGATGAAAGAAGCCGAGGAACTGGTCAACGCCAATAGCGCCGCCCCGAGCGGACTGTTGCGGGTGACCTCCTCGCTGTCCTTCTGCATGAAGCACATCAGCCCCTTGCTGCCGCGCTTTCATCGGCTCTATCCGGACATCACGCTGGACGTGGTGGCCGCCAACCGCTACGTCGACCTGCTCGACAGCGGCATCGACGTGGCCATCCGCACCCGCGAGTTCGAGCCGGATTCCAACATCGCCGTGCGCCGGCTGGCCTCGACCCGGCGCATCCTGGCGGCCTCGCCCGGCTACCTGGCTGCACGCGGAGTTCCGCGCACGCTGGAAGACCTGGCGTGCCATGACCTGCTGGTCTACAGCCATGCCAACCATCCCGGGCAGTTGCGCTTCGTCCATCGGGACGGCGGCGAACGCACCGTGGACATTGCCGCCCTGATGCAATCCAACGATGGCCAGATCATCCGCGCCGCCGCGCTGGAAGGACTGGGCATCCTGATCCAGCCCAACTACATCATCTATGACGACGTGGTGGCCGGCCGTCTGGTCCCGGTGCTGGACGAATGGGATCTGCCGCGCCTGACCATCAACATCGCCTACCAGGGCCGCAAGCATCTGCCGGCCAGGGTGCGGGTGTTTGTGGATTTTCTGGTGCAGCATTTTGCGGAGATGGACTACGAGCGCAAATGGACGCGGTGAGGGTGCCCGGCGTCAGTAACATCGAAATACCAATTGGTAAAATAAAGATACTCATTGGTAGCATTTATCTGACATTGGTAGTAATCTAGGCTCCCTTGCAGCCTGAGCAGGTTCTGGAAGTGTATTGCCGGCTGGCGTGCCACTGTATTGCGCACTGTATTGCCGAGCATGGCCGACTGTATTGCCAACTGTATTGCTGCTTGTGCCGCGTCTTGTCCCTGAGGAGTCTCCCGATGCCCAACGTCACCGTCCGCTCCCCCGATCTGCTGCGCCGGCAGCGCCTGCGCCTGGCCTGCTGCGTCTTCCTGCTGGCGCTGGCGGCGCTCTGGCCCGGCCGTGCGGCGCATGCGGCCCAGCCCTGGCGCGAGGCGCTGCCCGGTTCACTGCAGACGGTCGGCAGCGGCACCATGACCTGGCTGGGTTTCCGCATCTATCACGCCACCCTGTGGGCGCCACAAAAGCCGCTGGATGAGAGCCAGCCCTTTGCCCTGCAGCTGGACTACAAGGTCAAGATCAGCCGCGACAAGCTGGCCACCACCTCCATCGAGGAAATCCAGCGCATGAGCCCGGCGCCCATCGCCGGCCCCACCCTGGCGCGCTGGAAAAACGAATTGCAGCGCGCCTTCATCGATGTAGCCGATGGCGACGAACTGGTCGGCGTCTACCTGCCCCAGCGCGGCATGCGCCTCTATGACCGGGAAAGGCTGCTGGCCGAGATCGCCGATCCGGAACTGGCGCGTTCCTTCTTCAACATCTGGCTGGGCCAGCCCAGCCGCGACGACAGCCTGCGCCGCCGCCTGCTCGGGGAGACCCCTTGAGCGCGGTGCCGGAGCGACCCTCGGCCTCCGCCACGCGCGCCAGCAACGCCGCCTATGGCGTACTGGGTGCGCCGCTGGCAATGGCGGCGCTGCCGCTGTTCGTGCAGATCCCGGCGTATTACGCCAGCCACGTCGGCGTGGCGCTGGCCCCGCTGGGCTGGGTGCTGTTTGCGGCGCGCCTGCTGGACATGCTGCAGGATCCCCTTTTTGGTCACCTGCTGGACCGCTCGGCACAGCGCCAGAAGCGCTGGATGGCGGCTGCCGGGGTGGTGCTTGCGTTAAGCTTCATCTCCCTCTGGAAGCCCCCTTCCACGGCCCAGGCCGCCATGCTGTGGCTGGTCGGTATGCTGGTGCTGGCTTATGGGGCGCACAGCATGCTGAGCATCGCTTATCTGTCCTGGGGTTCGCGCCTGCCGGAACAAGGCATGCACGCGGTTGCCTGGCGCGAAGGCGCCGGCCTGGCCGGTGTCATCGTGGCCAGCGTGGTGCCGGTGGGCATTCTGGCAGCGGACCCGGCGATGGTCGATCAGCGCCTCACCTGGTATTGCCTGTTCTTCGCTGCGGTGCTGGGCGTGGCGCTGCTGTTGCTGTTGCGCCAGCCGGCGCCGCCGATGGTGGTGCAGGGCCAGCGCTGGCTGGTGTCGCTGCGTGGCTTGTGGGCCAACCGGGCGTTCCGCTCGCTGCTGCCGCCCTATCTGCTCAATGCCTTGTCGGCCGCCATTGCGGCCACGCTGGCGCTGTTCTTCATCGAAGATCAGTTGCAGGAACGCGCACTGGCCGGACTCTTCCTGGCCGCCTACTTTGGCGCGGCCGCACTGGGCCTGCCGCTGTGGAGCGCGTTGGCCCGGCGCTTGGGCGCCATCGCCTGCTGGCGCCAGGCCATGCTGCTGTCCATTGCCGGCTTCATCGGTGCGATATTGCTGGGGCCGGGCGAGCGCTGGGCGTTTCTGGCCGTGTGCCTGGCCACCGGGGCGGCGCTGGGCGCCGACCTGCTGCTGCCGCCGGTGCTGCTGGCGCGCGTGGTGACCCAGCCGGGCTCCACCGGTGCGGCCTTCGGCATCCTCACCATGCTGGGCAAGCTGGCGCTGGCGCTGGCGGGGATCGCCCTGCCGCTGCTGTCGGCCCTCGATTACCACCCTGGACAGGGGCCCAGCCACAGCCTGCCGCTGGTCTATGCCGCCCTGCCCTGCGCGCTGAAACTGGCGGCCTTCCTGGCGCTGGGGCGCTATGGGCGCCGGCACAGCGTATGAGCGACTGAACGTCGATTCACCATGAAGAAGAATGCCCATGCGCCGGTCCACCCGGCTTCCACCTTGCGCCTGATCCTGGGCGACCAGTTGAATCCGCAACACTCCTGGTTCGACCATCTCGATCCAGAGGTGGTCTACGTGCTCATGGAAGTGCGTTCCGAAACCGACTACGTGCTGCACCATGCGCAAAAGATCCTGGCCCTCTTCGCCGCCATGCGCGCCTTCGCGCAGCACCTGCGGGCGGCCGGTCACCGGGTGCGCTATATCCGGCTGGACGACCCCAGCAACCGCCAGTCGCTGGTGGACAACCTGGAAGCGCTGGCTGCGCATTACCAGGCCCGCTGCGTGCAATGGCAGTCGCCGGACGAATGGCGCGTCGACCAGGTTTTGCAGCAATGGGGCGACGCCTGGGCGCAAGCGCACCAGGGACAGATTTGCGTAGTGGATAGCGAACACTTCCTCACCGCCCGTCACGAATTGCCGCGCCTCTTCGAAGGCCGCAAGCAATGGCTGATGGAGCATTTCTACCGGCAGATGCGGCGCCGCTTCGAGTTGCTGCTCGATGGCGAAGGCAAGCCCGAGGGCGGCCAGTGGAATTTCGACCACGACAACCGCAAGCGCTGGCCCGGCAATCCGCCCGAGCCGCAAGACTGGCGCCAGCCGCATGACCACGGCGCGCTGTGGGAAATGCTGCAGGCCCAGGGCGTGCGCAGCTTCGGCGATCCGCAGGCCACGCAGTTGCGCTGGCCGCTGGACCGCGCCGAAGCCCTGCAGCATCTGGAGCACTTCATCACCGCCGTGCTGCCGCACTTCGGCGACTACGAAGACGCCATGAGCAGCCAGGCCCGGCGCCTGTTCCATTCCCTGCTGTCGTTCGCGCTCAACGTGAAGATGCTGCATCCGCTGGAAGTGGTGCGCCGCGCCGAGGCCGCCTGTCGCGAAGGCCGCGCGCCACTGGCGGCGGTGGAAGGTTTCATTCGCCAGATCATCGGCTGGCGTGAATATGTACGCGGCATCTACTGGTCGCAGATGCCCGGCTATGAAGAACGCAACGCGCTGGCGCACCGGCTGCCCCTGCCGGCCTGGTTCTGGACCGGCCAGACCCGCATGAACTGCCTGCGCCACGCCATCGGCCAGTCGCTGCAGACGGCGCACGCCCATCACATCCAGCGCCTGATGGTGATCGGCAATTTCGCCCTGCTGGCCGGGCTGGACCCCAAGGCGCTGCATCACTGGTACCTGGGCATCTACATCGATGCCTTCGAATGGGTGGAGCTGCCCAACACCCTGGGCATGAGCCAGTGGGCCGATGGTGGCATCATCGCCACCAAACCCTATGTGAGCAGCGCCGCCTACATCGGCCGCATGAGCGACTATTGCCAGGGCTGCGCCTACGACCCCAAGCAAAAGACCAGTGCCGGGGCTTGTCCCTTCAATGCCCTGTACTGGGATTTCTTCCTGCGTCACCAGAGCAGCTTCGGCAACAATGCGCGCATGGGCATGGCCTATCAGCAGATCAAAAAGATGCCGCCGGACGATGTGGCTGCCCTGCAGCAACGCGCAGCCGACCTGCGCAGCCGGCTCGACACCCTTTGAAGGCCGCACCGGCAGCCCCTCTCAAAGGGTGGTAATTGCTGCCGGAGCCTGTAAAAGCAGGCAAAATACACAAAATCTGACGAACTCACGAAATTCTCTGCATAATGGGCGGTCACAGGCTTGCCAATCAGCACCACTGTTGCTTTTCGTTGAAAAACGATTATACCGATTTCAAATTCTATCTAATGAATTTGATTTATTTGTGTAAAATACCGATAATGGATTTATGAAAACCGCAAAGACAACCAGCTCCGAGGTTTGCACCACGCAGGAAGCGGCCCACATCCTGGGCATCTCGGTGTCCTCCGTTCAGCAACTGGTCGAGGCCGGCATCATCGAGGCCTGGAAGACCAAGGGCGGACATCGCCGCATCCCGCTGGCAGCCGTGCAGGCGTACAAGGCCACGCCGGGGTCGTCGTCGGCCGGCGAGTCCGAGCATGGGCGCAGCAGTCCGGCAGCGCGTCCCGGCAATGGCCGCACGGCCGTGCTGATCATCGAGGACAACCGCCTGCAGCGCGAGCTTTACGCCAGCGCGATGGCTTCCTGGGGACTGCCGCTGGACCTGGTGTATTGCGACAACGGTTACAAGGCGCTCCTGGAGATCGCGCGCAGCAAACCCGACGTGGTGCTGGCCGATATCGTCATGGAAGGCATGGATGGCTACGAAGTGGTCAAGACCATCCTCCACGATCCGGAGTTGCGCGATGTGAGCATCGCCATCGTCAGCAGCCTGGATGCAGAAGAAATGGCGCAGCGGGGCGGTATTCCGGCCGGGGTGGTGTTCTTCCCCAAACCGGTCAATTTTGATGAATTGCGCGGTTACATGCGGGCCTGCAGTGCCCGCAGGGAGCGCGAGACCCGCTAAGGGATCACCGAGGAAAGGCCAGCAGTGCCATGAATGACCGGAAACACCCCTCTCTTTCTCTCCGGTTCGCGCGCATCGACCTGCGCCTGGCCCTGGGCCTGTTTTCGCTGCTGCTGATCTGCGGCCTGTGGCTGGGTGCCTTGAAGGAACTCAACAACAGCCGGGAAAACAACCTCGAAGACGCCCGCCGTGACGCCCAGTCGCTGTCGCGGCTGTTCCTCGAACACGCCTACCGCACCATCGAGGCGGCCGACCAGGCCGCTGTCTATCTGCGCTACCGCTATGCCGAACGCGGCCAGTCGCTGGACCTGGCCACCGAGGTCAGCAACGGCCTGGTCGCCCGCAACGTCTACAACCTCTTCACCGTCGTCGATGCCAAGGGCGACGTGGTGCTCTCCAGCAAACCCTTCACGCCGCTGAACCTGTCCGACCGCGAGCACGTGCAGGTGCACATGCAGGGCGGTGAAGACAAGCTCTTCATCAGCAAGCCGGTGCTGGGACGCGTCTCGCAGAAATGGTCGCTGCAGCTCACCCGCCGCATCAACCGCCCGGATGGCGGCTTCGGCGGCGTCATCGTGGTGTCCATGGATCCGCAATACTTCACCAGCCTGTACCACCAGATCGACGTCGGCCGCCATGGCGTCATCACCCTGGTGGGTGCCGATGGGGTGGCGCGCGTGCGCCGCACCGGCGACATGGATGCCATGGGAGAACAGGTGACCGGCGGCAAGGTCTACGCCGCCATGCTGGCCCAGGGCACCGGCATCATCGAGGCGGTGAGCCGAGTCGACGGCCGCGAACGCATCTATGCCTTCCACAAGCTGCGCGACTATCCGCTCTACGCCTCGGTGGGCATCGACATCGAAGAACGCCTGGCGCCCTATTACCGCGAACGCAACCGCACCCTGACGCTGGCCTCCCTGATCACGCTGGCCGTGCTGATCTTCAACGCCGTGCTGATCTGGATGGCCGGCTCGCTGCTCAGGAGCCGCCAGGACGCCATGCAGGCCAGCCAGGCCAAGTCGCGCTTCCTGTCCAACATGTCGCATGAATTCCGCACCCCGCTCAATGGCGTGCTGGGCTATTCGGACGCGCTGCGCGAAGAACTGGGCGGGTCGCCCCTGGCGCAATACGCCACGGCCATCCATGACAGCGGCAACCGCCTGCTGGAGCTGGTCGAGGCCATCCTTGAAGTGACTGCGCTGGAAGACCGCCGGGTAGCCATCCACGCCGAGCCCGAGAATATCCGCGAACTGGTCGGCCAGGCCATCGCCCGCCATTACCAGAGCGCCCAATCCAAGGGCCTGCAGCTGGAATGCCGCATCAGCGATGAAGTCCCGCAGATCGTCGTGTGCGACCAGCGCAAGGTGCTGCGCGTGCTCGACAACCTGATCGGCAATGCGGTGCGCTATACCGACACCGGGCGCATCCTGGTGGAGGTCGAGCGCAGCGGCGACCAGCTGGCGATCCGTATCAAGGACACCGGCATCGGTATTCCCGCCGCGCAACTCGATACCATTTTCGAGAAATTCACCCAGGCCGATAACAGCGAACGGCGCGCCAAGGATGGTGCCGGCCTCGGTCTGACCATCGCGCAACGCCTGGTGACGCTCATGGGAGGCCAACTCATGTTACAGTCCAAACAACATCAAGGATCTACATTCAGCTTCACATTACCGTTACAAGAGCCGAAGTAAATTGGCCACGACGAGAACAGAGGGGAAAAACGTGCATCTGGTCCAGTCACTTGACGACTATCACCATATCGACCCCAGCCACCTGCTGGAAGCCGTGGGCGGGGACGCCGGCACCGTTGCTGCGCTGGCGCGCACCTTCGTCGAAAGCGCGCCACCGATCTTCGCGCGGCTGGAGCAGGCCGCCCTGGCGGGCAACGCCGAGCGCAGCCGGCATGAGAGCCATACCTTGAAAGGCATGAGCGCGCTGTTCCAGGCGCAGGCTCTCACGACGCTGCTGCAGCAGACCGAGCAGGCCGCGCGCAACGGTCAGGCGCCGTCCCCGGAAGAACTGCGGCAACTGCAGGCCAGCTTTGCGCTGGTGCTGGAAGAAATCGGGCGCTGCGCGCGCGCTCTGGCGCAGTCCTGACCTGCAAGGGCAGCTTCTGCTCTGCCCTGCCAGCCCATGACTTCTTCCATGCCCGCCACGCCGCGCATCCGCAAATCCGCCGTCACGCTCGGCGGCTTGCTGCTGGGCCTGCTGGCAGCCACCGTCATCGTTTCCGGCGCACTGCTGTACCGCGCCAGCCTCAATGACTGGCGCAGCGACCTGGCAACCCTCTCCACGGCGCTGGCCGAAAGCACCGCCCAGACCATCTCCTCGGCCAGCCTGGTACTGGACAGCATCCAGTCCGACATCGAAATGGCCAATGTCAACGACGAGGACCAGCTGCGCGCGCATGTCAGCACCGCCGCCTATTCCCAGACCCTGCGCGAGAAGATCCGTGGTCTGCCCTTCATTCAGGGCATCGGCATCGGCAATGCCCAGGGCCGCGTCATCGCCCAGTCACGGGTATTCCCCCCGGTACCGCTGGACCTGACCGACCGCGACTATTACTTCCACCACAGCCAGAATGCCTCGACCGAGGATTTCCTGAGTGAAACGGTCAGGTCGCGCGCCTCCGGCGCACAGACCTTCTATCTCACCCGCCGCATCAACGACCGCGAAGGGCGCATGCTGGCCATCGTGGTGGTGGCCCTGCCCTGCTCGTTCTTTGAAGATTTCTTCACTGCGGTGATCAAGGAAAAACCCTTCTCCATCGTGCTGGCGCGCCAGGACGAGAAGCCGCTGATCGGCACTTCACTGGTGCATGACACCACGTCGCGGCGCGATATCAGGCCGCTGGCCGACCTTCGCCCGCCGCGCCCGGCCGGCGCAGACGGCAAGGAGCCCTACTACTTCATGCAGTCGCACTGGCTGGGCATTCACCGGCCTGTGCGTGATACGCCGATGTACCTGGAGATCGGCGTGACCGACAAGGTGTATTTCGGCGAATGGCTGGAATCGATGTATCCCCTGATGCTGGTGGCCGTCATCAGCCTGATCGGCCTGATCGGCGGCTTCGGGGTGGCCCTGCGCCAGGTGCGGCGGCGTGAACAGGATGCCCAGCTGGCGATGCAGATGAAGGAAGAAGCTGACCACGCCAACGAAGCCAAGTCACGCTTCCTGGCCATGGTCAGCCATGAAATCCGCACGCCCATGAATGGCATCCTGGGCTTGTCCGAGCTGCTCATGGAATCCGGCCTGTCGACCAAGCAGCGGCATTACGCCGACAGCATCCACAATGCCACCGGCGGGCTGGTGCGCATCATCAATGACATTCTCGATTTTTCCAAGATCGAATCCGGCAAGCTCGATCTGGAAGAGGTGCCTTTCCATCCGGCGCGGCTGGTGCGCGAGGTGGCCGAGCTGTACCGGCCTTCGATCCACAACAAGAAAGTGCAGCTGGACGTACGCATCGATTGCGACGACGCCCTCTGCCTGGTCGGCGACCCCTCGCGCCTGAAACAGGTGCTGGGCAACCTGCTGAGCAACGCCATCAAGTTCACCCAGGCCGGCTACGTGCGGCTGAGCATGTCGGCCCAGCAGGAAGAGACGATGCCGCCGCGCTTCCGGCTCTTCTTTGCCATTGCCGACAGCGGCATCGGCATTTCGCCCGAAGCCCTGAGCCAGCTCTTCCAGCCCTTCACCCAGGCCGACAGCTCGATCTCCCGTCGCTTCGGCGGCACCGGGCTGGGGCTGGCCATCTGCAAGAATCTGGTGGAACTGATGGGCGGCCGGATCGCCTGCCAGAGCGTGCCCGGACAATCCACCAAATTCAGTTTCGACATCCTTTGCCCTGAAGGCGTGGCGCCCACCAGCGTAAGGGAGGACAGTCCACCCGCACCGCAGAGCGCCGCCAGCCCGCCCGAGCCAGCCACGGCAGCCCCGGTGGCAGCGGCGGCCGCCCTGGCGCCACCGCCTGCTGCCGCAGCCGCCCCGGCCACGCTCACCGGCGCGCGCATCCTGGTGGCCGAGGATACCGAGATCAACCGCCAGCTGCTGCGCATCCTGCTGGCGCGGCGGGGCTGCATCCTGGACGAGGTGGAAAACGGCCAGCAGGCACTGGAAGCCTTGCGCAGCGGCAACTACGACATGGTGCTGATGGATTGCATGATGCCCGTCATGGACGGCTACCAGGCCACCGCCGAGATCCGCGCCTTCGAGCAGGCCCAGGGACGCCCGCGCACCCCCATCATCGCCCTCACCGCCAGCGCCATCGAAGGCGACCGCCAGCGCTGCCTGGATGCAGGGATGGACGACTACCTCAGCAAGCCCTTCACCCAGGTCGGCCTGATGAACGCCGTGGAAAAATGGCTGCAAAAACCATGAAACCGGCAAGGATGAGCCTGATTCAGGAAAATCCCTAAGGAAATAAAACAACTGCTTAATTTGTTTTATTTGATTTATTTGCTGAGCCATCCTATGATGGTTCCTGAGCGCGCCAATATCCATTTCAACTACGCGCGCAACTATCAGGAGTCGTCATCATGAAATGGTTCTACGATCTGAAAATCGCCCACAAGCTCAATGCCGCCTTTTTGGTAGTGCTGGTCTTCATCGTCGCGCTTGGCGGGTTCTCGCTGGTACAGCTGGAACAGGTCAACAAGACTTCCACGGAACTGGCCCGTGACTGGATGCCTGGCGTTGAAAGCCTGGGCAAGATCAGCCTGGCGCTGGCCCGCTCGCGCAGCTTCGACATGCAGCAGCTGCTCACCGACGACAAGAAGGAAGAACAGGCTTCCCGCGAGCGCGCCACCAAGCAGATGGCGCTGCTGGAGAAGGAAGTGGCGCGCTACCAGAGCTTGATCTCGGAGCCGCGCGAAAAAGAGATATTCCCCGAATTCGCGCGCAACATGGACGCCTACAAGGCCGCCCATGAACGCATGGACAAACTGTTCTCGCAAGGCCAGAAGCAGGCCGGCCATGAAGTGCTCAGCACCAGCTCCACCGCCGTCTATCGCAAGCTGCAAGACCAGATCAATGAGCTGACCGAGATCAACGCCAAGGGCGCCGCCGCCTCCGCGCTGGAGGCAACCCGGGTGTATGAGCAAGCCCGCCTGGCCATCGCCGGCCTTATCGCCTGCTGCATCGTGCTGGCCCTGAGCCTGTCCTGGTGGATTGCGCGTCTGGTGGCCCGTCCGCTGACCCATGCCGTGACCATTGCCCGCCAGGTGGCCGACGGCGACCTGACCGCACGCATCCCCGACAACGCCGGCCGCGACGAAACCGGCCAGTTGATGACCGCCTTGAAGCAGATGAACGACAACCTGCTCAAGATCGTCCACGAAGTGCGCATGGGCACCGACACCATCAGCACCGCCTCGGCCGAAATCGCCAGCGGCAACATGGACTTGTCCTCCCGTACCGAACAGCAGGCCGGCGCCCTGGAAGAAACCGCCTCGGCCATGGAAGAACTGACTTCCACCGTGCGCCAGAACTCCGACAATGCACGCCAGGCCAACCAGCTGGCGGTCTCTGCGTCGGAGGTGGCCCAGGCCGGAGGCCAGGTGGTGAGCAAGGTAGTTCATACCATGGGTGCCATCAATGAATCCTCGCGCAAAATCGTGGACATCATCGCGGTCATCGACGGCATCGCCTTCCAGACCAACATCCTGGCCCTGAACGCGGCCGTGGAAGCGGCCCGTGCCGGGGAACAGGGACGCGGCTTCGCGGTGGTCGCCTCGGAGGTGCGCTCGCTGGCCCAGCGCAGTGCCTCGGCAGCGCGTGAAATCAAGACCCTGATCGACGATTCGGTGGCCAAGGTCGAGACCGGCACCCAGCTGGTCGGCGAAGCCGGTCAGACCATGGATGAGGTGGTGGCCAGCGTCAAGCGCGTCTCCGACATCGTGGCCGAGATCACGGCGGCCGGTGCCGAGCAGAGCCAGGGCATCGAACAGATCAACAATGCCGTGACGCATATGGATGAAAACACCCAGCAGAACGCCGCCCTGGTCGAACAGGCCGCCGCTGCCGCCAAGGCCCTGCAGGAACAGGCCGCGCGTCTGACGCAGACGGTGGGCGTGTTCCGCCTCGACAGCAGCGCCGCGATGGTGCCGGCCAGCACCAGCCCGGCCCCGACTGCGCAGCCCGCCATGCGCACGGCCGCACCGCGCGACGTCACGCCGGCCCGCGCCGCCGTGAGCGCCCCGCGTGCCAAGGCCATCGCCCGCCCGGCCCCGGCTGCAACGCCGGCCGCCCCGACCCGGCGCCCGCAAGACAGCGGCGATGACGGCGACTGGGAACAATTCTGACCAATCTATCGGGGACACCATGGACGCCTTTCAAAAAGAAATCGACGAACGCACCAACCTGACCTCCAGCAACAA